>CACOVB010000020.1 GCA_902630555.1 uncultured SAR116 cluster alpha proteobacterium | reverse complement strand
GAAGTAAACCTATAATATCAGAAACACAAAATGTAAAAATATCATTTATACAGTTTTCAAATATCAAATTAGAACTGATAGAACCAATAAGTGAAAAAAGTCCTATATCTAATTTTCTTAAAAAAAATCCTTTAGGTGGTATGCATCATGTCGGATTAGCAGTAGATGATTTAAAAAACACATATTATGATGCTAAAAACAATGATCTAGAACCCTTGTCAAAACCAGTAAAAGGCTATCATGGTAGAGATTTATTTTTTTTACACCCAAAAAAAATGATGAACACATTATTTGAAATCTTATCTAAAAATTAAAGGAGAAAAAAATGAGAACTAATTTTAAAGAAATATTATTTGAAATTAAAGAAAATGCAGCATGGATTACTATAAATCGTCCTGAAGTAAGAAATGCATTTCGAGAACAAACACTTGACGAAATGAGAGAAGCTGTTCTTCAAACCAAAGAAGATGTAACAATTTCATGTATTGTTTTTACTGGTGCAGGTGATGAAGCATTCTCTGCAGGAGGTGACTTCTACGCTATGAAAAGGTTAAATTGGTCAAATGCCTCTCATTGGAATGATAGAATGCTTGGGTTGGCCATGGCCATTAGAGGGGTTTCTATACCTGTGATAGCTATGGTTAATGGCTGGTGCATGGGAGGTGGACACGAACTTGCATTATGGTGTGACATGGTTATAGCTTCAGAAAACGCAACTCTTGGCCAAACAGGTGCTAGAGTTGGCGCATGTCCAACAGTTGGTGCAACACAATATTTACCTAGAATTGTTGGAGAAAGAATTGCAAGAGAGATGATATTTTTATGCAGAACTTTTAAAGGGCAAGAGGCAGTTGATGTTGGTTTAATTAATAAATGTGTTCCACAAGATCAACTTTATGATGAAACCATGAAATGGGTTAAACAAATTAATAGTTATAGTGGACAAACCATTAGACAAACTAAAAAATCACTTAACGCTGAGTCTGATGAGTTGTACGCATCTTGGCAACATGGCATGGAATTGCTTGCTCATGTTTGGGGATCAGAAGAGTCTCTTGAAGGTATGCATGCATTTATTGAAAAAAGAAAGCCTAACTTTTTTAAATTTAGAGAAAAGAATGCAAATATTGTTAAAGAATATCTCGATGGTTTAGAAAAAGATGAAAATGTCAAACCTAAAGGATAATAATGAGTAAAGTTTATCCACTAACAGGCATAAGGGTCTTAGATTTAACTAGAATTCTTGCAGGACCCTTATGTACTCAGTATCTAGGTGATTTAGGTGCTGAAATAATTAAAATCGAAAACCCCAAGGGTGGTGATGATACTCGAGCTTGGGGCCCACCATTTTTAGGGACTGAGTCAGCATATTATCTCGGCATTAATAGAAACAAAAAAAGTATTTGTTTAGATATAAAAACAAAAGAAGGTTTTCAAATATTAAAAAACCTTATTAAAAAATCAGATGTTGTTATAGATAATTTCAAACCAGGTTTTTGGGATAAAATTGGTTTATCAGATAACTGGTTTAATAAAAACGTAAAAAATGTTATTAGAACATCTATTTCTGGATATGGGATAAAAGGACCTCAAGGAGGATTGCCTGGATATGATTTTTTAATGCAGGCAGAGTCAGGGCTAATGAAAATAACTGGCGAAATTAATAGCGAGCCCATGAAATTAGGTGTTGCTATTGTAGATATTGTAACTGGATTAAATGCAGTCATATCAGTACTTTCAGGGCTTTTATTAAATAAAAAAATTAAAAATAAAAATATTTTAACTGAAGTTAATCTTTATAATTCAGGTATTTTTTTATTAGCAAATGTTGCATCAAATACACTTGTTTCAAATAAGGACGCTGAGAGATATGGAAATGGACACCCGAATATTGTGCCTTATAATTTGTTTAAAAGTAAAAATGGTGAATTAGCAATAAGTGTAGGTAATGATAATCAATTTAAAGTTTTCTCAAAACTTTTAAAAAAACCTGAATGGTCAACTGACAAAAGATTTGCAAAAAATTCAGACCGTATAAAAAACAGAGTTTTAATAGAACAATTAATAAATGAAGAATTATCAAAAAAAAATAGAAGCTATTGGTATAATCTTTTTTTAAAAAATAATATACCATCGGCAATTGTTCGTGGTGTCAAAGAAGCTTTAAAACATCCTCAAACCCAAGACAATGATATGACTGTTAAGTTAAATAAAAAGAATATGAAGACTTTAGAAACCTTAAATAGTCCAATTCAAATTAATAATCAAAGAGGATTAACGAATCCTATCTATCCCCCTAACCTAGGCGAAGATACAAAAAAAATTTTAAATAAAGTTCTTGGTCTTAAAGTTAGTGATATCAATAAGCTAAAATCATTAAATGTCATTAAATGATGAAGAGATTAATACATGTTTAAAATGAAAACTAATATTTTGATTAAATCTATAGATATTTACACATTAAAAATTCCCTTAAAGAAACCTATTAAAATGGCTGGCATTAGTGTTGATAGCGCTGAAAATCTTTTTGTAAAAATAACTAATCAAGATAATAATTACGGATGGGGAGAAGCATCTTCCGCCCCAACAATGACTGGTGAATTTTCTCAGGGCATGTTTGCAGCTGCAACATTTTTAAAAAATATGTTAATAAATAAAAATATAACTTCTTTAAATGATCTTGATATTTTAAAAAATTCCTCGCTTTACGAGAATAAAGGTGCAAAATCAGCTTTTGAAATTGCTTTACTTGATTTGATTGCTAAAGAAAATGAAGTTCCTCTTTACAAAATATTTTCAGATTCAAAAAGAACATCAATACCAATTATAAAAATGGTTGCAGGAAAAAATCTGGAAGAAGAAATTGAGGATTTTAAAAAAGCGTTAGATGATGGATTTACAAAATTTAAAATCAAAGTTGGATCTAACGATGCAAAAACAGATTTAAACAGATGTTCTAAAATATCTCAAATTGGTTTTGATAAATGTTTTTTCTCTGCGGATGCCAATGAAGGATATTCAAAAAGTGATGCTATTGAATTTGCAAAAAATGCAAAAGATGCAGGTATATCTTTTTTTGAGCAACCGATTTCAGCATTAGAAAAAGATAAAATTTCAGAAATTACAGCATTAAGCACAGTTCCCACCTGTTCCGATGAAGGTGTTCATTCAATAAATGATGTTATAGAAATTGGGACAAAAAAAATCACCTCTGGCTTGAGTTTAAAAACAATTAAACTTGGTGGAGCATATGAAGCATTTAAATGTGGGGAGAGAGCAAATGAACTTGGACTAAATGTAAATCTATCTGGAAAAGTTGCCGAAACTAGTATTGCAAGTCTAGCTATCTCGCATGTTGCTCAAGCAATTTCACAAGCCAATTGGGATCTTAGCATAACAAACCAATACCTAGAAAATGATCCAGTGTCTCAAAGTTTAAATATATCGAATGGCGTTATACAATTTGAAGAAACCATAGGGTTAGGTACTGAACTAAATCTAGATAAAGCATCAGAGTTTATTCAATTATCGAATTAATTAAATCAACTCAAGTTGTTTTGAAGTTGTTCTCTTGTTTGTTGTTCTAATTTTACTTCTGCTTCCATGTTTATTGAAAACTTTATTAGACTTAAATCGATAATTATTATCTTTCCGAACGATAGATATCTTTTCTCGGGCAAATTTTACGGCTTCCTTATGATCAACAATTGGATTTGGATAATCTCTTCCAAGTATACATTTATACTTTGACTGCATTTCTAAATTCATTTTCCAAGGCTCATGAATAAATGAAGACGGAATATTTTTTAATTCAGGCACCCACTTTTTAATAAAGTCACCATCTTTATCATGTTCCATAGACTGTTTTATAGGATTATATATTCTAAGAGTGTTTATGCCTGTCACACCCGACTGCATCTGTAATTGACTATAATGAATTCCAGGTTCGTAATCAGTAAATAATTTTGCCAACACATATCCAGATGATCTCCAATCAATCCACAAATCATAACTCGCAAAACTTGTTAACATTGCCCTCATTCGAAATGTGATCCAACCATTGTGAGTTAAAAAACGCATGCAAGCATCAATTAATGGAAAACCTGTTTTTCCTTCTTCCCAAGCTTTTAATCTGTCTTTATTTAAATTCTTATCTCTCATACCCTCATAACTTGAATGCATGCATTTATATTCTATAGATGGTTGATCCTCTAATTTTTGGATGAAGTGACATCTCCAAGATAATCTTGAGCTAAATGCAGATAAACTCCTTTTATTATACTTTAAACCTTTTTCTTTACAGTTATTTTTAAAGTCTTTTATTCTTTTATAAACTTCTTTAACTGAAAGTGTTCCATTTGTAAGATGTGGCGAAAGTCTTGAACAATATTTATCCGAATAATTTGGACCAGAGATATTTGGCAAATAATTATCTAATTTTTCATATAAAAATTTATTTAAGAGTTTTATACCTTCTTGTCTTCCACCCTTTTGATATATATAAATTTTTTCCTTAGAAGAAATTAAATCTTCCTTATCTAGAGTTATAGATTTAATCGAATGTTTTAACTGATTTAATATTTTTGGTGTTTCAAAAACATTCTCCAACATTCTTTTATTCCTTAAGCTAGACCATTTATTTCTATCATTTAATTTTCTAATCACTCCATTTGTTGGATATTGAAAAAAATTCACATTATTTTCGCTACACCAATTCATTACATTCATATCTCTTTTGTAAGTCCAAGAATTTGAAGTTTCTTCATGTGCGAAAATTGATTTTAAATTATATTTTTCTTTAATAAGTTCAAAAAAACTAATTGCATCACTTTTAAAAATCAAAAGCTCAGCTTTCATATTAGAAATATCTCTCTTTAGATCTAAAAGACAATCATGAATAAAATACCAGTGTCTTTTTGATGCAAAAGGTTCTTTCCAATAATCAGTTTCAAAAATATAAACTGGTAATATAGGAATATTTGTCTTTGATGCTTCTAATAAAGGCTTGTGGTCAATAACTCTTAAATCTCTTTTAAACCAAACTATTTGACAGGATTGTTTCATTTTAATGATTTAAGATCAAAAAAGAAAAAATAAAGGAAAGTAATGAGATTTTATTTATTCAAAGCCATATTTTTTTAATACTTTTTCATATATTGGGTAACTTAACTTTTCATTATTGTATTTTTTAAATATATCATAAATTTTTGTTAATTTATTCGTTTTAATAGCTTTTTTGACATTTTCAAAATGACCTTCTGCAGTTTTAAATTGATTTTCAAAATGTGATGCCACACCAGAGTGTATTTCATACCAAAATTTCTTTTGATGAGGCATTGGACTCATCATCTTTAATGCACTTTTCCCATCCTTCACAATATTATAACATACCGCTAACATATAATTATCCATAACTGCAAAATTCCCTGTATCCATTTTATTAGCAGTTAACCCCATTTCCCAACAACCACGATGAAATTGACATTCATTATTTAAGGTATCCTTAGGTTGTTCATTGGAACTACTTACATTGTCTAATGTACAATTACCTCCGAATGCTACATTCATAGCTAAACTACTAAGTACGCTTGGATCTCCTGAGTTTTTTTCAAACGCTTTGTTAGCTGTGCTAAACATTTGTTCCCAATTTTTTTTGTGAAATTCAATTATTGTTTTAACCTGAAGCCCTTTAGAAGATTTAGGATCTAGCCTTAAAGCATTTTCAATATATTTTGATGCGTCCTTTAACAAATGATTATTTTCTTGATCAGGATAATCTGCATATAGATTTCTGGTTCGCGCAGCTAACCATACCCAGGCATCAGCATAATTAGGATCTTTTTTAACAGATTCCTTTAAACAATTTACAGCTTTCATTCTATCTTTTAAAACTATTTCAGAGTTTCTTGCTAGATTTATACATTCATATATCGTTATATCACTGGTTTTACTACTTGCTATTTTTTTATTAATATCTTTAGAGAGTACTGCCCCTGCTCCAAGTAATTCATTAATAATTTTTTTAATTATTTCATCTTGCAAGGCAAAAATATTTTTTCCTGTTAAATCCCTATCATATGTTTCAGACCATATGTTTGATATGTTCTTACCATCAATCAAATCAACTTTTACTCTTAACATATTATCAATTTGCATGATGTTACCATCTACCAAATAAGAAGCGTTTGTTTTTTTTGATACTTCACTTAAATCTTTTGGAATTTTTTTTAAATTCAATATATTCAATGATTTCGAAGACTTTGTTAGTTTTGATCCTAAGTCTTGTGAAATACCGAGAGCTAGAAGTTTTTCTTTTTTTGTGTCACTTAGACTTTTAAAAGGAAGTACGACTATTTTACTAGTATCAAGTTTTTTCTCAGTTTCGAAAATTCCAGTAAAAAATAATCCTATAAACACAGCAGCTACAGCACCGCCTACTAATCCAATAAGTTTTGCCTTTGATGATTGAGTTTTTAATTTTCTTTTTTGTGAAGAGTCCAATAACAAATCATATGCGTGGAATATATTTTCCTTGACCTTCTGCTCACCAAGATCATTATATTCATACTCTGTTTTCTTAGCAACCAAATCATAAACATTCTTTGCTATTGTTATCCCACCAGGCTGTGCTAAGGCCTCTAAACGAGCGGCAATGTTTACACCATCGCCCATAAGATTTTTGTCACCTTGCTTCACAACATCACCCATGTTTATACCTATACGGTATTCTAATTTAACCTGTGTGGCGTCATTAGCATTACGCTCTTTAATTTTCTTTTGAAATTCTACGGCCATATTGATTGCTGCTACAGCGCTTGGAAATTCTGCAAAGACAGAATCTCCACCTGTATTAAATATTCTACCCTTCTGCTTTTTTATGATGGACTCAATTATTTTATTACATTCATTAAGACTTGCTAAAGTAGCATCTTCGTCTTTTTCCATATGTTTACTGTAGCCAACAACATCCGTGGCAAATATAACAGCTATTTTACGATCGGTATCTTGAGTAGACATAGATGAGTTAACTATACATATTTAATGTTAATTGAAAATATTTAATTTAACTAAAATTTCCAGAAATTAGTTTTGCGCTTTTGAATTCTACTCTTTTTGGTTTTTTTCCATAAAATCGAGATATTCTTAGTTGGTCTTTGGCTTCGTCTGTAGCTTCTTGCAGTGATCCTTTAATTGGTCTACTTGACCAGTCTCTACCATCTACTATAAATGTTATAATATATGTTGTTTCCATAATATTTACCTACAAATAATTGAATTACCTTTTTATTAATCTATTAATTTGATACCTCCACCCTCTTCAGAACCTTGAGAATGAATCCTTAATATATTAAAAATATTTCTTCCAAAAGATTGGTTCTTTTTTATATCATTTAAAAGTGAATTTTTTCGTTTACCTATATCAGTTAATATATTTAAGTTTCCATTATTTGCGTCTATTTCGATTTCATCGTCATCTTCAATTTTTCCTATAACACCATTATCAATTGCTTCAGGAGTTACATGGATCGCAGCAAGAATTTTACCTGAAGCACCAGACATTCTTCCATCTGTTAATAACGCAACTTTAAATCCTAAATCTTGGACATTTGATAACATCGGTGTTAATGAATGTAATTCTAGCATTCCGTTAGCTTTAGGTCCTTGATTACGAACAACTATAATAACATTTCTATTTAATTTTCCTTTTTCATAAGCTTTTTTTACTTCTTCTTGATCGTTAAACACCAAAGTTTTTGCCTTAATGTATCTAAACTCTTCTTTGACAGCTGAAATTTTTGCAACACATTTACCAATATTTCCATTTAACATTTTTAAACCACCATCATTTTGATGTGGTTTTTTTACATATCTAAGAATATCTAAATCAAAAGTCTTAACCTGACTTTTTTTCCAATTTATTTTTGAGTTTATTAGTGTTGGTTCAGATACATAATCAAATAAATTCTCTCCCCAAATTGTTTTGGCAGACCCATCTAATAGTCCGTTATTTAACAATTCACCAATTATAAAACTAACACCACCAGCTGCATGAAATTGATTTATATCAGAACTACCATTTGGATAAACCTTTAATAATAATGGTATAATTTTTGATAAATCATCAAAATCTTCCCATAAAAGCTTTATACCAGCCGCCGCTGCCATTGCCGGAAGATGTAAGGTATGATTAGTTGAACCACCAGTAGCAAGCAATCCTATTATTGCATTAACAAAACTTTTTTCATCAATTATTTTTCCTATTGGCCTAACATCTCTTCCTTTACTATTTATTTTAACAGCTTGTTCAACGGCAAGAACATTATAGGCATGTCTTAAATCACTGTTTGGATGAACAAATGCCGCCCCTGGAATATGAACACCCATAATTTCCATAATGATTTGATTAGAGTTGGCTGTTCCATAAAATGTACAGGTTCCTTCACCATGATATGCTTTGCTTTCAGCTTTTATTAATTCTTTTCTACTAACCTCACCTTTTGCAAAGGCCTTTCTTACATTTGTTTTTTCTTCATTTGGGAGTCCACTTGACATTGGACCCGCTGGCATATAGATAACTGGCAAATATCCAAAAGATAAAGCTCCAATTAAAAGTCCTGGGATAATTTTATCACAAATTCCCAAACAAATTGCAGAATCATAAACACCATGACTTAATGCAATTGCAGTTGACATTGCAATGACATCTCTTGACATTAAAGATAACTCCATACCTACTCTACCTTGAGTAATTCCATCGCACATAGCTGGGACACCTCCAGCCATTTGAGCTGTTGCTCCATATTGATTAGCTATTGATTTAATAAGACTTGGATAATTTTCATAAGGCTTATGAGCGGATAACATGTCATTATATGAGGAAACAATCCTTATATTTGGCTTTTTATTCATTAATATATTCAATTGATCATTCTTCGGTGAAGAGGCTGCTACATGTGCCATGTTTGAGCAAGAAATTGTATTTCTATCAATTTCACTGCTATTTTCCATATCATTAATACTATCTAAATATTTTTTTCTAGTATCTTGACTTCGGTCAATAATTCTTTTTAAAACTTTCTTTATTTCTGGATGTAATTCAGTCATTTAATAACTCAATATGAAGGTTATTTTTTCTATTATGCAAGAGATAATGCAATGGTATATTTTTATTAGTATAAGCATCTCTTAAAACTTCTTGTTTCATTTTTCCTTTAATTATAAGTATGATTAATTTAGATGATAATATTAACGGTAAGTTCATTGAAATTCTTGGAAGAAAGGGATCACCATTAGCTTTAATTTCATTAATATTTAGTTTAGATTTAGGATCTAAAGTATTGGTATTATTGATCATATTTGGGAATAAAGATGCAAAATGACCATCACTTCCTATACCTAATAAACATATATCTAAAGGAAATTTAAAATTATTGTCTTTATAAAGATTTTTATTTAAAGGAATGAAATTACTTATTTGAGCTTCATTTTTAAGTAAATGATTTCTTATCAATTTTTGATTACTATGCTCATTTTCTGTATCAACTAATCTATCATCAACAAGAGTAATTTGAACCTTTGACCAATCTAATTTTTGTTTTGATAATTCATCAAAAATTTTAATTAGACTTGTTCCACCAGGAACTGCCATTGAAGCACTTTCATATTTATCAATGCTTAAAGAAAGATTTTTAATTATTAATTCAATTACGTCCATAAGTTATTCTTTAGGGTCAATCCATTCGTGATTATTTCTGATTAAAATTTTATCTTCTGGACCCATTGTGAATTAAATTACAATACTTCACCCTTGATAAGATCTAATACTTCAATTTTACCAATCTTAGAGATTAAATCTCTCAAAGTTATTCCTTTAGCCTTAGTTTTTGGAGGAGCAAGGTATTCTGCTATTGGCTCAATAGATAAAAATCTTTTTCTTTCTTGAGGATATTTCCTTGAGTGAAATACTGGAATAGTGTCTGAATCTAATTCAATAAAATCCTCTGGATGATCTTGTAGATTAATGACTGCTTTTGGTGGAATTTGAACATTAAAGTTTTGTTTACAGTAATCAGGTTGTATCATGAAAACATTATTGTGGTAGTTTGTATGATCAACTGCTATGCAAGAATAGCAGTTTTTACAATATACTCTGGTAGAACTTGCATCTTCTCGTAAATGAGTAACAACCATACTTTCTAAACCAAAATAATTTGATATATCAGAACGGAAATAAACTGAATAAAGAATATTTTTTGGTTTTTTACCTCCATTCTTTTCAGCCCAACTTAATGCTTGTCTACAGTCCTCACATGCACACATTACGGAATATTTAGGAGATGTGTCATTTAATTCTATTCCACATTTACCACAAGAACATGAAATTTTATTTTTAATATCCATGCTATAACTTTAAAAAAAAAAAATTAAATTTGAAATATTTTAATTTTTAAAAATTAAGAGTGCTTATAAGATAATCACAATCCCTTCCATTCTTTTCCTAGTAAGCACAAAAACATTCCTACACCTGTTATTATGAGACCAAAACTAACTGAATATAAAACGTAATCTATAGACAAATTTCTGGATACTGCAAGATAACCAAATAAGACCACGCATGAAAATCTTAAAATCCCAACTAAAATCGGCTTTATCATTTTACCAGTTCCTTGACTTGAAAAATAAATAGCCTGACCAAAACCAAAAAGACAATAAAACGGTGTTACAATTAAAATATATTTTAAAGAATATTTAATTACATCAGGGTTTGAAGAAAAATTTTGGTATAAAAATTGAGGAAAAAGATTAATAAAAAGTCCAATAAAACCAATAATCAAAAAACACACAATTCCTCCAGTAAAAGCTATCTTTCTTGCTCTAGCAAACTGTTTAGAACCAAAATTAATACTAACAGATGCTGTTAAAGCTGCACCTATTCCAAATATTATAGGTGTTAAAATTAACTCTAATCTTGCACCTATGCCATATCCTGCTAGAGCATTTGGACCAAAATTTCCTATATAACCTGTCATTATACCAACTGTTAGTGCAATAGTAATGCTATTTAAAAGACCAAGACCTCCAACTTTCATAATGTCAATTAAGATTAAATTTGAAAATTTATGAAATTTAACTTTTAAAATATTTTGCTTAAAAATTAAATAATAGAACAAATAAACCATCATAATTATATGGCAAATAACTATCGAAATAGCGGGACCAAGAATACCGTATTTAAAACTGCCATATATACCAAATGTAAAAACATATGATAAAATTATTTGACATAAACTTCCAATTACAATCGCCTTTGAAGGGATATAAGTATTTCCTAAACCTCGGATTATTGAAGCTAATATATGAGTTAACCAAAAGAAAATTGAAAATGCAAAAAACACTTTTGCATAATTGATAGCCCCAATTAAAATTATTTCAGTTGCACCCATAAATTTAAAAATATTTTCTGAATATAACAAAAATATTATCGTAAAAATTAATGCCATTCCAAATGCAATTAAAATCGAATGAAAACAAGATGCTTCAGCTCTTTTAATATCTTTGCTACCAACTGCTCTTCCAACTGAAGAAGTTACTCCACCACCAATAGCTCCTGCAGCCATCATTAACATGAGCATTTGAAATGGGAAAATTATGGCTATTATAGCTAAAGCTTCAGTACCTAAAAAGCCGAGAAACATGGCATCTGCAAATGTCGCTATTGTCCAAGCAATCCAAGCAAATGCATTTGGAAGACCAAGCTTCCATATTATTTTTAAAATTGATCCATTTAAGATTAGAGATATGTTTGATATTTTAGTCTCCTTAAACTTTTTTCAAAATAGCAATTTTAAATACAATTTAATTACTTTAATGGATAAGTCGATGTAGCATGACAAAGAACATCTCTATTTTCTTCTGAATAGACCTTAGTTTCACCGATAGCTATAGAACTTCCAAATCTTTGAACCTCACTTTCAATTATAAAATAATCTCCAAATGCAGGCCTTATAAAATTATTATTTTGAGACAAAGTTCCTCTTTGCGATTTAGTTGAAGTGTTCATGGCAATAGACATAACTGTATCAATTACTGACATTAAAATTTGTCCTGATAAAGCTCCTGTTACAAATTGATAATCTTTAGAATTTTCTAATCTTGCAACAACTTTACCTTTTTTTATACTTAAGAATGACAACTTTAACTGCTTAACATATGGAGCAAAAACATAATCATATATCTTTTCCACATTTTCCATTGTTATTGTATCTTCAGGTAATTTTGGGTTCATAAATTAAAGCTATAAAATTTTTAAAATTAAACAAATAATAATCTAAATAAAAAAAGTTTATATAAAAATTAATATTTTTGGTATGATTTATTAAACTTAAAGGAGAAATTATGGCTACATATTTAATACTTGGAACATATTCAAATAAAGGTGCTAAAGGGTTAGTGGAAAAAGACTCTGATCGTAGAGAGGCCATGAAAACTTTGGCAGATAGTGTCGGGGCAAAGTTTCTAGATTATCATATTACTAGAGGTATTTATGATTTTTGGATTTTAATTGAAGCCGAAAGTTTTGATCAAATTGCTGCAATTAACCTTAAAGCAAAATCTGCAGATACAATAGATAAAGCTGATGTTTTAGAAACAGTTGATATCAATAGTATTAGAAAACAAGCTAAACAAGTTAATTACATTCCACCAACAGAATAAAGCAGTCAAAAAAAATCAAATAATTTTAAAATGTTTTATAAAATTATTTCAAATCCTTCAAACTCTGGATGACCTAGATAAACATCACTATGTTGTCCAGCTCCTTTATGTGCTTCTCTAAAAGCCTCTGATTTTGTCCAATTTACAAAGTCATCCTCAGTTTCCCACAAACTATGAGAAGCATAAAGTCTGTAATTTTCTTTTTTACTACCTTTAATTAAATTAAATTTTTTAAAACCAGGCACATTTTCTAAATGTGTATCACGACTTTTCCATATTTCTTCAAATGTTTCTTCTTTACCATTAATTATTTTAAATCTATTCATTGCTATATACAATTAACTAACTCCTATTTTAATATATTTTTTATTAACAAAATCATAATTAATTACATTAGTATCATTATTCATAGTCAGATAAAATATTGGATTTTGAAAAAAAATATTACCTGTACTAAAGCTTTCCGAAATTAATTTTGCACTATTAAAAGTTTTTTTTATATAAATGTTATCAACTAAATCTTTTATATAATTTAATGCCATATCGGTATTTTCACATTGAAATAAATATAGTATTTTTAAGATTTCCTTTTCAGTTTCGCCAACATAACAGCAGTCATGTTTTCTAAAATCATAAATTTTTACTGATGATAAAGATATTGATGTCATTAAATCATCAAAAGGGATTACGGTTTCAACACGACCATAACTCATTAAGTAATTTATTAATTGTGGAATTGGGTTTTGTTTGAAAACAACTGACTTAACCCAACTTCTTATACATTTAACAATTAAATAATCTGCTTTCTTTAATTCTAATATTTTTAATTCATTAATCTTTTTCATTTGATAATGATAATCATTATCATTAATAAATAGATAAGTAAATAAATTATTTCTAAAAGGAAATATAATATCATTTATTCTTATAATGATTATAAAATTATTTAGTTTAAAGTTTTTAAAAACATGCTTAAGATCTACTAATAATTTGGAGTTTATAAATGAAAGATGATTACCTAATTGAAGTAAACAATTTAAAAGTATACTTCCCTCTAAAAGATAACACCGTTAAAGCTGTTGATGATGTATCTTGGAACATTAAAAAAGGTGAAACTTTAGCTGTGGTTGGAGAATCAGGGTCAGGTAAATCAGTTACAGCAATGTCACTTATGAGATTAACAGATTACTCTGGTGGAGATATTGTTTCAGGATCAATAAACTTCAATAGAAAAAATGGGGATACATTAGATATCACTCAACAAAATCAAGATACAATGAGAGAAATAAGAGGAAATGATATATCAATGATATTTCAAGAGCCAATGACTTCTCTAAATCCAGTGTTTACAATAGGTATGCAAATTTCTGAAGCAATTATAAAGCATCAGAATAAAACTCCTGAAGAAGCTCGTGAAATTTCATTAGAAATGCTTAAACTAGTTAGAATACCAGAACCTGAAAAACAACTTGAACAATACCCTCATCAATTGTCTGGTGGAATGAGACAACGCGTAATGATTGCAATGGCATTAAGTTGCAAGCCATCACTTTTGATTGCTGATGAACCAACAACTGCATTAGATGTTACCATACAAGCTCAAATACTCGATTTAATTAAAATGTTACAAAGAGATATTGGGATGTCAGTCATGTTTATTACACATGATATGGGTGTAGTTGCAGAAGTTGCTGATAGAGTTGTTGTTATGCTTAATGGAAAAAAAGTAGAAGAAGGAACGGCAAATGAAATTTTTTTAAAGCCAAAACATCCCTACACAAAAGCTCTACTTTCAGCTGTCCCAAAATTAGGAAGTATGAAAGGTCGTAGATTACCAGCTAAATTTGCTAATATAGACGTAAAAAGAGCTGAAGGTGACGAAGTTAAAGATATTAAAGATGGACATCAACTTCAAGATATAAAAGATCAAGTTAACTATAAATCTCCTCCCTTATTAAAAGTTGAAGGATTGACAACACGCTTTGAAATAAAACAAGGGATGGGAGGGAAAAAAGGAATAGTGCATGCCGTTCAAAATATAGACTTTTCAATGCAGCCAGGAGAAACCTTCGGATTAGTTGGTGAAAGCGGTTGCGGAAAATCAACAACTGGAAGAAGTATTCTTAGGCTTACTGAACCCACAAGAGGAAATGTGATTTTTGATGGGGTAGATCTGTCTTCTTTAAATATAAAAGAATTAAGAACTTATAGAAAACAAATGCAAATGATTTTTCAAGACCCGTTTGCTTCACTCAATCCAAGAATGATGGTAGGAGAAACAATTGCGGAACCCATTTATGTTCATGGATTAGCTAATGGAAAAGAAGTAACAGATCGTGTTGAAAAACTGTTAGATAGAGTCGGACTTACGCCAGATTATGCTGTAAGATATCCTCATGAACTATCTGGTGGACAAAGACAGAGAATTGGTATTGCTAGAGCATTAGCATTAGAACCAAAACTCATCATAGCTGATGAAGCTGTTTCTGCGTTAGATGTATCAATTCAAGCTCAAGTTGTTAATCTTATGATGGAATTACAAGAAGATCTTGGATTATCTTATTTATTTATAAGTCACGATATGGCTGTTATTGAAAGAGTAAGCCACAGAGTTGGCGTAATGTATCTAGGAGAAATTGTGGAACTTGGACTAAGAAGTCAAATTTTCGAAAACCCTCAACATCCTTACACTAAAAAGTTAATGTCTGCCGTACCTGTTGCTGACCCAAGAAAAAGAAAAACTGAACTTAATCTAATGACTGATGAAATACCAAGTCTAGTAAAACCAGTAGATTATGAACCTGAAAAAATACATCTTACACAGGTTGATGAAGGTCACTACGTAATGCCTCATTGAGTATATCAGAAAAGATGATTTTTATTATTAGATATAATAATTTAATGTTTTTTGATGTATAACCTAACCTATAATTAATATAAAGTTAAATAAATTAACTAAGTTTTTAGGAGGAATAAATATGCTTGGTTTCATAAAAAACTTAGTTGGAGGATTAGCTCTGATTTCCTTCACCGTTGTTGGTGGTATTGCGAATAGTGCATCTTGCCCCAAATCAGGTGGAATTTTAAAATATGGTGTTAAAGCTGAACCGCCAACTTACGATATGCATGGAACGAATTCATACGCAGTTATGCATTTCGTTGCACAGCATTATTCAACATTATTAACATTTGACTGGAACAAATTTCCAAAACTTGAAGGTGATGTTGCAGACAGTTGGAACGTATCATCCGATGGGTTAACTTATACTTTTAAATTAAAAAAAGGTATTAAATTTCATGATGGCACTCCACTTACTTCAAAAGATGTAAAAGCAACTTACGACAGATTAAGAAATCCACCAAAGGGTGTTATATCAGTCAGAAAAGCTCTTTTTTCATCAATATCAGGAATTACAACACCTGATGATAATACAGTTGTATTTAAATTAAGTTCACCTGATGCATTTATGCTTGATGGTTTTGCATCTCCATTTAATGCAATATATTCAGCAAAAGACATTGCTAAAGATCCAAAGTGGCATCTGAAAAATATAAATGGGACTGGACCATATAAATTTGTTGCTCATAAAAAAGGTGAAAGTTGGAAAGCTGAAAAATTTGCAGATTTTCATCATGGGGACAATTGCCTAGATGGAACAGAATCTTTTAGAATTAAAAAAGTTGCTGAGCCATTAATTGGGGGCCAGATTATGGCTGAATGGAGAGGAACTGCACCACCTGAAAGAGTTTTATTAAAAAAAGAAATGGGTGATAATGTTTCATTTCAAGCTAAAACATTGATGACATTATGGGTTGTAAGTTTGAACAGCAAAACCAAAGCTTTTCAAAACAAGAAAGTAAGACAAGCTATTAATATGTGTATTGATAGACATGCAGGTTTAAAAAAACTAGCTAAAATTACTTTTACTGCACCAAGACCATCAGGTTATCTACTGTATGATACTTTTTATGCATTACCAGATGAAGAATTGTATAAAATTCCTGGTTTTCAAAAAGATATTGCTGCTAGTAGAAAAAAAGCAATGCAAATGCTCAAAGAAGCTGGTGCTGAAGGTTTAGAATTCACATACAGTAACAGAGCGGTATCACATCCATATGATCATATTGCTATATGGTTAATGTCTGAGTGGAAAAAATGTGGATTAAAGCCTAAAATGATTACTAACCCAACTTCAAAATTTGTAAAAATTAGAAGAGAAGGTGGTTTTGACGCTACAATCGATTGGGCGCCATCATTTTTACCTGATCCAACATTAATGCATTTTAAATATATTTCTGCTGATAGAACTGCATCTAATTACTCTAAAAATACTGATAGAAGTTTAGATAAAATTTTTGATGCTCAAAAAGGTGAAGTTGACAAGAATAAAAGAAAAGCTCTTGTTCATGATTTTGAAAAAACTGCACTTGAAAATGCATGGGTATTACCAATTACCTATACAGATCGTGTAATAGCACTAAATAGTAAGGTAAAAGGATATGTGATTGCAAACTCACATATATTAAATAACACCTGGAGAGGTGTCTATTTAGACTAGACTTTATGAAATAAAGGCAATCTAATAATAATTTAGATTGCCTTCCCTTTTATTTTTTTTTAAGAATAAATTAATGTTAAAATACGCTATTAAAAGAATTTTATTAATGATACCTACCCTTTTGGCGGTAGCTGTCATAGTCTTTTTAGTTTTAAGAGTTGTTCCTGGAGATATTGTCGAATTAAAGTTAACTGCTGAAGGTGGTGAAGTATCTCTAGAACAAATAGAGGCTGAAAAAACAAGATTAGGCTTGAATGATCCACTTCACGTTCAATTTATAAAATATATGAGCGGACTGCCTCGTGGCGATTTGGGCATATCATTATGGACTGAAGAACCTGTTTCAGCAGAAATTGCTGCTCGTATTGGTCTATCTTTCGAGCTAGCTTTATTATCAACTATCTTAGCAGTTATAATTGCATTTCCTTTAGGCACTCTGTCTGCCCTATTTAGAGGAACAATATTAGATTATATAATAAGGATATTAACTATTGGTGGCATTGCTGTCCCCTCTTTTTGGCTAGGAATGTTATTAATCATGCTGGTTCTTGCCACTATAGGAACGTTACCACCATTGGGAACTGTAAGTCTCTTTGCAGATCCATTAGTAAACTTACAACAGATGATCTGGCCTGCTATTTCAGTTGGCTATAGATATAGTTCAGTAGTAGCAAGGATGCTTCGTTCATCAATATTAGAAGTTTTATCAGAAGATTATATCAGAACAGCTAGGGCAAAAGGTTTATATGAAAAAATAGTTATAGTAAAACATGGTATGAGAAATGCCCTATTACCTACTGTAACAGTAATAGGTCTTGAATTTGCTTTTTTATTAGGTGGATTAGTTGTTACAGAGTCAGTTTTTAATTTAAATGGAATTGGAAAACTCTTTGTAGATAGTGTTGTTAGAAATGATTTAAATCTTTTACAAGGATTAGTACTAACAGTTGCGACTGCATTTGTAGTTGTTAATTTATTAATAGATCTATTTTATGCAGCATTAGATCCTAGGATAAGATATCAATCATGACTACAATGAATATTGCAAAACCAAAAAGAAGAACAGTTTGGGATTTTATAAAACAACAACCTCTTGGTTTTATAGGATTAATTTTAATATTAATAATGTCAATTGCTGCTATTTTTTCACCAGAAGTTGCTCCATATCATCCTGAAGATGTTGATTTTGAAGCTTCTCCCGCACTTGGAGGTGGCCAACCATCTTGGGACCATTTGCTTGGCGCTGATGCATTTGGAAGAGATATTTTATCAAGATTAATATATGGCGCTAGGACAGCTTTGTCTATCGGCTTTTTATCAGCATTTATTGGTTGTACTCTTGGAGCAATAATAGGAACTACATCTGCATATTTTGGAGGTAAAATTGACTTGATAATTCAAAGACTAATAGATCTTATGTTATCATTTCCTATAGTTGTTTTAGCAATCGTTGTAATCGCAGTTTTCCCTAAGACTGTTGTTGCCGGAATTGATATAAACGTTATAATTGCTATTGCAATACCATTTACACCAAAAGTTGCTAGAGTTATAAGATCACAAGCCTTGACAATAGTAACTTTACCATATGTAGATGCAGCAAAATCTGCCGGATTTTCTGCAACTAGAACGATATTTAGACATATATTACCTAACGTTACCGCACCATATCTTATAATGCTTACTGCATTTATAGGGCAAGCTATATTACTTGAGGCCAGTTTATCTTATCTTGGTTTAGGAGTTGTCGAACCAACACCTTCTTGGGGTTTAATGCTGTCAGGTGTTAACAGTGATTATTATAGAACAGCTGCATGGATGATTATTTATCCCGGATTAGCTGTGAGTATAGCGGTATTTTCATTCAACTTATTTGGTGATAGTTTAAGAGATTGGTTAGATCCTAAGTTAAAATTATAACTTTATGAATAAAAATTCAAATATTGGATTTATTGGCCTTGGGAATATGGGGAAACCAATTTTTGATAATTTAAATAAAAATTTTTCTAACATTTTTTGTTTTGATAAAGACACCTCTAAATTAAAAAAAAATAACTCTTCTTCTTTAATTGAAATTTTTGAAAAATGTAAAA
>CACOVB010000019.1 GCA_902630555.1 uncultured SAR116 cluster alpha proteobacterium | reverse complement strand
TAAGTAAATTATATGTTTAAGTTTGTTTTATCGGTATACCTTTTCCTTATAGTAAGCGTATCTAATGCAAAAGATTTAGAAATTGATATAAATTCTGGTCAAGTTGAGCCTTTGCCAATTGCTATAGCTGATTTTACAGATAGGTCCGGTCAAGTTAGTTCTCTTGGTCGTTCTATATCAAATGTAATCACAAACAATCTTGTAGGATCAGGTCAATTCAAAGCGTTGGAGACTGCGGCTTTTATAGCTCCACCAACAAGTCCTTCAGTAAGGCCTAATTTCACTGATTGGAAACCTTTTGGAATTAAAGCTTTAGTCACAGGTGCTATCAAAGCCGAAAATAATAACAAGATTGAAGTTGAATTTCGACTATGGGATGTGGTTTCAGAAACTGATATGATTGGTTTAAGGTTAACTGTAGATAAAGAATCTTGGAGAAGGGTTTCCCATATTATTTCTGACGTTACATTCGAAAGATTAACTGGAGATAAAGGTTATTTTGATACTAGGGTTGTTTATATTTCTGAATCTGGTCCATCTAACGCAAGAAAAAAGAGATTAGCAATTATGGATCAAGATGGAGAAAATCATCAATTTTTGACAAATGGAAATTTTTTAGTCCTTACTCCTAGGTTTTCTCCAAATACTCAAGAAATTACATATTTAGCTTATTACAACAATGAACCTAGAGTATACATATTTAATCTCTTAACTGGAGAACAAGAAATGTTGGGTTCATTCCCAGGAATGACATTTGCTCCAAGATTTTCACCTGATGGTAGTAGCATTATCATGAGTTATTCTAATAACGGGGTTACAGATATTTACACTATGAACATAAAAAATCAAAATGTTAAAAGAATTACTAATAGCCCTTCAATTGATACTTCACCGAGTTTTTCTCCAGATGGTAAGCAAATTGTATTTAATTCTGATCGTGGAGGTACACAGCAACTATATATAATGGATGAAAAAGGTAGAGGAGTTAAAAGAATTTCTTTTGGCAAAGGACGGTATGCTACTCCTGTATGGAGCCCAAAAGGTGATTTGATTTCATTCACCAAAATGTACAAAGGTTTGTTTTATGTTGGCGTTATGAAGCCTGATGGGTCTGGTGAGAGATTATTAGCAAAAGGTTATTTGGTTGAAGGTCCTACATGGGCTCCAAATGGAAGGGTTTTAATGTATTTTAAACAAAATAAACCCAAAAATGAAAAAGCAGGGCGAGTTAATATTTACAAAATTGATGTCACAGGTTTTAAGGAATTAAAGATAATTACACCAGCAGATGCTTCTGATCCAGCTTGGTCTCCCATCATACCTTAATTAGATTAAATCCTTGAAATTTATTATCAACTAGGTTATTGTGAGCAAATTTTTAGTTAAGGCGAAATTTTATTTAATAAGGAGCAATTATGTTTAATAAATTTATTTTAGTTGTTGGTGCTTTATTTTTCTTAGCATCATGTGAGACAGCTACACAAGATGCAGTTAAAGGTGCTGCTGGAAAAGCAAGTGCCACCGCAAAATCAAGCAGTGCATCAATATTTGGATCAGCTAAACAAACACCGGCTGACAAACTAATCGCCGTTGGTGATAGAGTTTTATTTGATTATGATTCATCTGAATTATCATCAGAAGCAAAGCTAACTTTAGACAAGCAATCAAGATTTTTAAGAGTTAATTCAGATTTGACTTTTACTATTGAAGGTCACTGTGATGAAAGAGGTACAAGAGAGTACAACTTAGCATTAGGTGAAAAGAGAGCTACAGCAGTAAGAGATTACTTAGTCATTGAAGGGATAAGCCCAGATAGAATTAGAGTTATTTCTTATGGTAAGGAAAAGCCAGCAGTTGTTGGCTCAAATGATATGGCTTGGTCTAAAAATAGAAGAGCAGTGACTACTATAGATTAATAAAAATAGATTTCGCCTTAATTTTGCTATTTTTTAATATAATAAAAAAAAAATGAAAAATTTTTTCTTGTATTTTTTATTTATTCTTTCATCCCTTTTTTATTCTAATATAAGTCATGCGCAAGAAGCTGGGCTTAAAGGTATTATAAAAAAACAACAAGATAAAATTCAACTTATTGAAAATAATCTTAAATCTTTAATTGGTAATCTTGAAAATAAAGATATTAATAAATCAATTTCAGAACAGCTGAATAAAATTGAAAATGATCTATTAAAAATTATAAATCAATATCAAAATTTGTCGAAATATACTTATGAACTTGAATTTAGAATTAATAGAATTGAAACTAATTTAAAATTATCTCCAGCTTTAAAATCAAAATCAAACGATATCAATAAAGATATGTCACTTCAAAGTGAAGTTAAACCAAAAACCAAAATTAAAACTCAAGGATTAGATTCAAAAACACCTGGGGTCCTAGGGTTTATTAAAACGGATGAAGAAAAAACAGATAAAACAAATGAAAATGAAACCGAAAAAAAAGTTGAACAAACAAAAGTGGATAAATATCCAAGTAACCCAAATGATCATTTTAAGTTAGCTGAAGGTTATTTGTTAAACGATCTCAATAAAGCAGAATTGGCATTTAAAAATTTTATTTCAACTCATAAAGATAACGATAAAGTTGTTGATGCTGAATACTGGTTAGGCAGAATATTATTTATGCAAAAAAAATATTCTCAAGCAGCCTTAGCATTTGCAGAATTCAACGCAAAATACCCTGATGATAAACGATATGAACAAATCTCTTTATTAATTGCTGAAGCCACGGTTGAATATGCCCCAAAGGATTTCATTTGTAAAATTTTGATACAAACATCTGATTCGATCGATAATCCATCCTTAAAATTTGTAAAAAGAATAAAGCAACTTAAAGAATTAAATTCTTGCTCTAATGAATGATAAATGATTTTAAAAGTTTATTTAATCAAAATTCTAATATTATCAACAATGACTTGGTAGTTGGACTATCAGGTGGTTCAGATTCTATATTTCTACTCTTTTATATTAAGCATTTGGAAAAACAGTTTGGTTTTTTGGGATCAGTATTTCCAATCATAGTAGATCATGGACTGAGAAATGAATCTAATAATGAGGCTTTAAAAACAAAAAAAATAGCTGCTAAAATAGGCTATAATTCAAAAATTATTAAAATCAAAGATAAATATTCTTCTGGAAATCTTCAAAATTGGGCAAGATTAAGAAGAAGAGATATCTTATACAATGTCGCACAAAAACATTCAGCAGATATTGTTTTAGGGCATCATTACGATGATCAAATTGAAACAATTTACATGAGGTTAATGAAATCTTCAGGGTTTGATGGTTTAATTGGTATGAAAGAGGTTACAAAATGGAAAGAGATAAAAGTTTTAAGACCTTTATTAAAAATAAAAAAAAGTGAAATATTAAATTTTCTTAAAAGTAAAAAAATCTCTTACGTTACTGATAAATCAAATTTTGATTATAAATTCGAAAGGGTCAAATCAAGAAAAGTTCTTAAATTATTAAAAGAAAGTGAATTTTGTAATATTGAAAAAAAATTGCATAAATTATCAGGTATTTCGGAGCGTTTTACTAAATCTTTAAATAAGATTGAAAATATTTGGAAAAATGAGAATGTCATTTATTATCCACATGGTTCTATTTCAATTGATTTAGAAAATTTTTTCCTACTTTTTAAAAAGAATGATTTGTTTAGTTCATATCAACTTGGAAAGTTAATTAAAAACGTAGGTGGCAATGATTTTTTGCCAAGAAAATTAAATTTAATTAAAAAATTAAGAGATTTTTTTAATGGCAAAATAAACAAATTTACCATCAATAATGTTGTAATCTTTAAAAAATTAAAATGTATTAATTTAATTAGGGAAAATAGAAATATTCAATTTGGGTTAGAAGTATTTAAAAATAAAACACTTTTTTTTGACAATAGATTTTTAATATTAAGTAAATATAATGGCATGCTAGTCTCTAACAACGATTATGCAAATATTTTAAATGATTTTGGTACTAATGAATTAATGTCTCAATCTTATGGATATATTAGTTCTACAATTCCAAATTTAAAAACACTTGAAGGTAAGATAATAAAACCCTATTTATATATGGTAGAGAATAAAAATGTTAATTATAATTTAAAGATAAAATCAGACTATGATTTAATCTTTATCAAAGGTAAGATCTAAAACTATGAAAAATTTTAGTAAAAATATATTTATATGGATTATAATCTCTTTAATCTTGGTTGCTCTTTTCAATGTATTCGATAATACATCTAGTAGTAAAACAGGTAATGTAATTGCTTACTCTGACTTTGTTAAAAGAATAAATAGTGGTGAGATCAAAGAAGTTAAAATAGATGATGATAAAATCAGTGGGAGTACAAGTGATGGCATCCCATTTTATTCTTATGTGCCAAAAAATACAGAACTTGCTAATGAATTATCTTCTAAAGGTATAAAAGTAATTTCTGAACCACCAGAATCATCAATGCCAGGCTTTTTAAGCGTGCTCATATCTTGGTTTCCAATGTTGTTGTTTATTGGTGTTTGGATATTTTTTATGAGACAGATGCAAGGTGGAGCTAAAGGTGCTATGGGATTTGGAAAATCCAAAGCTAAACTTTTAACTGAGCATAAAGATAAAATTACATTTAAAGATGTTGCAGGAATTGACGAAGCTAAATCTGAATTAGAAGAAATTGTTGAGTTTTTAAAAGATCCATATAAATACGAAAGATTAGGAGGAAAAATCCCAAAAGGTGTTTTATTAGTAGGCCCTCCTGGTACTGGAAAAACTCTACTTGCTAAAGCTATTGCTGGAGAAGCTGGAGTTCCATTCTTTACAATCTCAGGTTCTGACTTTGTTGAAATGTTTGTAGGTGTTGGTGCATCAAGAGTAAGAGATATGTTTGAACAAGGAAAAAAAAGTGCACCATGTATAATTTTTATTGATGAGATAGACGCCATGGGTAGACATAGAGGAGCTGGTCTTGGCGGTGGTAATGATGAAAGAGAACAAACGTTAAATCAACTTCTTGTAGAGATGGATGGTTTTGGAACAAATGAAGGTGTGATTTTAATTGCGGCAACTAACAGACCAGATGTACTAGATCCAGCTCTATTAAGACCTGGCCGTTTTGATAGACAAGTAGTTGTTCCTAATCCAGACATGATTGGTAGAGAAAAAATATTGAAGGTTCATATGAAGAAAGTTCCCTTAGCTAAGGATGTCGAGCCTAGAGTAATTGCTAGAGGTACGCCAGGTTTTTCAGGTGCTGATTTAGCAAACTTAGTTAATGAAGCCGCCTTGCTTTCTGCTAGAAAAGGAAAATTAGAAGTATCCATGGAAGAATTCGAACAATCTAAAGATAAAGTTATGATGGGTTCAGAAAGAAGATCGATGGTCATGACTGAGGATGAAAGAAAGTTAACAGCATATCATGAAGCTGGTCATGCTGTAGTGGCAATAAATTCACCTGCAAGTGACCCTATACATAAAGCTACTATAATTCCAAGAGGAAGGGCATTAGGTATGGTAATGAGATTGCCTGAGGGTGATAGGGTTTCTATGCCGATGAATAAACTTTATGCTGATTTAAGGGTTGCTTGTGGTGGTAGGATAGCTGAAGAAATGATTTTTGGTGAAGATAAAATTACGACTGGCGCTAGTTCAGACATTAGAATGGTATCTGATATAGCTAGAAGAATGGTTACAGAGTGGGGAATGTCAGAAAAACTTGGTTTTTTAGCTTATGACCCAAATGAACAAGAAGTTTTTTTAGGTAGATCTGTTTCACAACAAAAGAATGTTTCAGATAAAACAGCATCCGTAGTTGATGAAGAGATAAGAATGATAGCCGATGGGGTATATCGAGATGCAAAAAAAATATTAAAAAAATATAATAAACAACTTAAGGTTGTAGCTGAAGCTTTACTAGAGTATGAAACATTAACTGGAGAAGAGATAAAGTTGCTGTGCCAAGGAAAAAAAATTAATGTTTCTAATAAACTTAAAAAGACATCGGATAGCAATTCGAAACCTAAAGCCAAGAATCCTAGCAAAAAACGTGCTGGTATTCCGTTGAGTGCACCAAATAGTTCAGTTGTTACTAGCGATAAAAGTGATGATTAAATATTGGAATGAAAGTTTTTGATACAGAAGATATTATATTACCATTATTTTCTGAAAATTTAAAAACTTATGTTATTCCAGTTCTTGGAAATAAAAAAAAATTAAAATCACCTATAAAGCTTGCTGATGGGTGGAGATTTTTTGAAGATGTTGTAATTTTACAAAAAAATAAAAATAAAATTTATAAAAAGATTTTAAATTTTAATGAATTTATAGAGCTATCAAAAGCTTGTAAGAATTCAAAAAAATCATCGGAAGAGATTTACCATAATTTAACATGTAAGAGAGTATCAAATATTAATTTAGATTTTTCCAAATGCAATTTAATGTCAGTTTTAAATCTTACTCCTGACAGTTTTTTTAATCCTAGCAGATTTGAAAACCTAGAAAATTTAAGAAAACAAATTGAAAAATTGAAGTTACAAGAAGTTGACATACTTGACATTGGAGCGGAATCCTCTAGGCCAGGGGCAAAAAAAATTTCATCTGAAGAAGAAATAAGTCGTTTAAAATTGTTCTTTGATAATTTTGATGTTGGCTCATTAAATTTAAAGTTATCATTAGATAGTAGAAACTTTAAAACTGCATCCTCATTTATTGATTATGGTGTTTTAATCATTAATGATATTTCAGGATTTAATGACAAGAAGTTTTTAGATTTACTATTAAATAAAAATGTATCTATAATAATAATGCACATGCAAAATAATCCTGAAAAAATGCAAGAAAATCCATTATATGAATTTCCTGTAATAGATATTTATGAATTTTTTAAAGCTAAAATTAAATTTTTATTAGATAATGGGGTTAAAAAATCTCAAATAATTATTGATCCAGGTTTTGGATTTGGAAAAAACAAAAATCATAATTTAAATTTGTTAAACTATTTTTCCTTATTTCATTCTCTTGGATTACCAATATGCGCTGGGTTAAGTAGAAAATCGCTAATAGATAATATTTACAAAGATAAATTTAAATCAGATATTTCACCTAATCAAAGACTTTCTGGTTCAGTATCTTTACAAAATATTGCGTTTTTAAATGGTGCTCAAATAATAAGAACACATGATATTTTTGAGGTGCAGCAGTCTTTAGCTTGTCTAGAAGAAATTTATATATAAATATAATAAAATAATGAAATCAAATCATAAAAAATTATTTGGAACTGACGGAATTAGAGGAACAGTTAATGGTGATAAAGTTAACGCTTTAATGGCTGTTAATATAGCAATGGCAGCAGGCGAATATTTTTATGGTAAAGCAGGCACAAAAAGACCAAGAGTTTTAATTGGAAAAGATACAAGATTGTCAGGATATATGCTTGAACCAGCTTTAGTTGCAGGTTTCACTTCTCTTGGAATAGAGGCAATAACAACTGGACCTCTACCAACTCCAGGAGTGGCACTTTTAACAAATGTTTTAAGATGTGATTTAGGTGTTATGATTTCTGCTTCTCATAATCCATACCAAGATAATGGTATAAAATTGTTTAATTCACAAGGTTATAAATTAAGTGACAAGGTAGAATATGAAATTGAAAAATTGTTGTATAAAGGTCCTACTCTAACTAATTCTAAAAATTTAGGAAGAGCAAGAAGAATGGAAGATGCAATAGGAAGGTATATTGAACTAATTAAATTAATTCTTAAGAAGGATGAAAATCTTTTAGGTATGAAAATTGTTTTAGATTGTGCAAATGGAGCTGGTTATAAAGTTGGAACTGAAGCATTATTCGAGCTTGGTTGTGAAGTTGTTTCAATACATAAAGATCCAGATGGAACTAATATCAATCAAAATTGTGGAGCTATGTTTCCTAATGAAATGGCTTTAAAAACTAAAGAAGAAAAAGCTGATTTAGGAATAGCTCTTGATGGAGATGCTGATAGAGTTGTGTTTTCGGATGAGAATGGAAACCTTTTAGATTGTGATCAAATATTAGGTGTCTTAGCGTTAAATTTGTATAACCAAAGAGAATTAAAAAATAATACCGTTGTTGGCACAATTATGACAAATATTGGGTTTGAAAATTTTTTAAATAATAACAATATAAATTTAAAAAGAGTTAATGTTGGTGATAGATATATCCTAGATGAAATGCTCAATAATAATTATAATTTAGGTGGTGAACCTTCTGGACACGTTATTATGTCTGATCATACTAAATCTGGAGATGGATTACTTACAGCGATTAAAATAATATCTTTATTAAAAAAGTCTGGGAAAAAAGCTTCAGAGTTTCTTAGACCATTTAATATAATTCCTTATAAAATAAAAAATCTTAAAAAAATTAATAATTATATTCTTGAAACTGAAACTATAAAAAACTCATTAAAGAAAATACAATCAGATCTTAAAAACAAACATAACGGAAGACTATTAGTAAGACCATCCGGAACAGAACCAATTGTTAGAATTCTTGTAGAATGTGAATACAAAGATATAATAGATAAATATATTTCAAAAGTTCAAGATTTACTTGTAAAAGAAAACTCTTCTTAATGAATAAACATAAAACACCAAGAGTTTTAATTATTGCTGGTTCTGATTCATCAGGCGGGGCAGGTATTCAGGCTGACATAAAAACACTCACAGTTTTTAAAGTATTTTCAATGACAGCGATAACGGCAATTACAGCTCAAAATACAAATGGAGTTAGTAGTGTTGAGTCTGTCTCACTTGATCTCATTAGAAAACAAATTGAAGACTGTATATCAGATATTGGTGTTGATGCTATTAAAATTGGTATGGTCAATAAAGGAGAAATATTTGATTTAATTTTTGAAGCTTTAAAGAAATATCAAATTATTAAAAAAGGTATTCCAATAATTCTAGATCCAGTGATGTTTGCAAAAGGAGGATTCCCACTCTTAGAAAATCAAGCAATTTCAGCATTAAAAGAATTTATTAATAATGTAGATTGCATTCTTACTCCAAATATACCTGAGGCTGAAACTATATCAGGAATAAAAATTTCAAATAAAAACGACATGATAAAAGCAGCAAAAACTATAAAAATTAATGGAACATCCAGAATTTTATTGAAAGGCGGGCATTTAAATGAAATTGATTTATGTGATATTTTATATGATAAAAACAAATTTTTTCAATTTTATTCAAAAAAAATTGATACAAACAATACTCATGGCACAGGTTGTACCATCTCATCAGCAATTACAGCAAACTTATCAAAAGGGTTTTCTCTATATGAATCGGTTTCAATTGCACATAACTACGTCTACAAATCTATCCTAAAAGCTCCTAATTTCGGAAGTGGACATGGCCCTTTAAATCATTTTCATGTAATCCCAGACTAGCTATAGTCTATTTAATTTTTTTATATTTAAATACCATTTATGAATATTAGGTAAGTTTTCAAATAAGTCTTCAGAACTACATTTTTCAGCCCACATGAAGTTGCCAAAAAATATAAAGTCTGGAAGACCAAGGTTGTTTCCATTAAAAAATTTATTATATTCTAAAATTTTTTCGAAGGTTATTAAAGATTGAAATATTTGAATTTTTGATTTCTCTTTATCATTTAACAAGCTCTTCAGAGGTTTTTTAATTCTATCTTCACGAGATTTAATAAAATATTCTTTATCTTCTTCATTTAAAATTTTTGGAATATCATTTGCAATTAATTTAAAAATTATTGGTAATAAAGATTTTGATGTCCAGAAATATAAGAAATGTGAAAAAACTCTAGTTTGTTCATTTGGCATTAATTTGATTTCTTTAAATTTATTATTTAACCAAACAAAAATATTCCAAGAATCAGGAATAATTTCCTCATTATATTTAATGATTGGAACTAATGTTTGATTAGAAAAACTTATTTTATCTTTTTCGGTGAACTTAATTGGAATAGTTTCAAAATCAATATTATGATGAATTAAACATAATTTAACATTCCAACATGGTGGGCTAAACCTTATATTATTTTTTCCACTAAGGTCGTATAAAATTATTTTATTTTTCATTTTTAAATTTATTGACTTTATTTGTTTAATCATTATTTAAATAGTGGGTGCTGTTTCTCAACAAGCAGTAATATATAAAAGAGGTTATTATGATTAAACCTGATGTCAAGCCTGCGAATAATAATTTTTCGTCTGGGCCATGCTCTAAAAGACCAGGTTGGAATTCAAGTGTCCTCAATAAAGCAATACTTGGTAGATCTCATAGATCGAGTGAAGCTAAATCCAGAATAAATTATTTAATTAAAAATGTTATAGAAATTCTTGCGATTCCAAATGACTATTATGTTGGTATAGTTCCTGGCTCAGATACTGGTGCAGTAGAAATAGCGTTATGGAATTTGATTGGAATTCAACCAGTTCAAATGTTAGTTTGGGATAGTTTTGGAAATGATTGGGCTAAAGACTTAAAAGAACAACTTAAAGTCAATGGTTTAAATATACTTAAAGCTGATTATGGCTCTATTCCTAATTTTAATAATATTAATTTTAATGATGATATAATTTTTAATTTTAATGGAACAACTGGTGGAGTTAGAGTTCCTAATTTAGATTGGATACCACTAAATAGAAATGGGTTAACAATTTGTGATGCAACATCAGCTGCTTTTGCGATGGAAATGGATTGGAGTAAGTTAGATGTTGCAACTTTTTCTTGGCAAAAATGTTTAGGTGGTGAAGGTGGACATGGTATTTTAATACTCTCTCCAAATGCTGTGGAAAGAATAAACTCTTACAATCCATCTTGGCCAGTTCCAAAATTGTTTAATTTAAAGAAAAATAATAAAATCAACATTTCTATATTTGAAGGATCTACTATAAATACACCATCACTTCTTTGTATTGAAGATTTTATAGATGCATTAGAATGGGCAAGAAAAATAGGTGGGTTACAGGGGTTGATTGAATTATCCAATAATAACTTAAAATTAATTAAAGATTGGGTTGAAATAACTGATTGGGTTGATTTTTTAGCCCAGGATGAAATAACAATTTCAAATACTTCAATTTGTTTAAGATTTTCTGATACAATTTTAAATGAGCTAGATGAAAATAATCAAGTTTTACTTGAAAAAAATATTGTTAAAATTCTTGAAAATGAAAATGTAGCATATGATATCGGTAGCTACAGATCAGCTCCTCCTGGTTTAAGAATATGGGGTGGCCCAACTATCAATTCAAAAGATATCAAAATTCTGCTTCCATGGTTAGAATGGGCTTTCGAAGATAGTTACAAATCAGTAAAAAAAGGGAACTAAAATGGCCAAAGTTTTAATTAGCGATAAAATAAGTGAATCTGCTATTCAAATTTTTAAAAACAATAAAATTGAAGTTGATTACAAGCCAGGGATTTCAGAAGATGAATTAAATTCTATTATTCATAATTACGATGGATTGGCAATTAGATCTGCTACTAAAGTAACTGAAAGTATAATTGAAAAAGCTATAAAGCTTAAAGTAATTGGAAGGGCAGGAATTGGAACTGACAATATTGATAAAAAAGCTGCTACAAAAAAGGGTATTATTGTAATGAATACACCATTTGGCAATGCTGTTACAACTGCAGAACATGCTATTGCCTTGATGATGTCATTAGTAAGAATGATACCATCTGCGAATGAATCCACTCAGTTAGGAAAATGGGAAAAATCATCATTTAATGGTGTGGAAGTTACTAATAAAATTTTTGGTTTAATTGGATGTGGAAATATTGGATCCATTGTAGCAAGTAGAGCCATTGGATTAAAAATGAAAGTTCTAGCTTTTGATCCATTTTTAAAAGAAGAAAAAGCAAAAGAATTAGGTGTAAAAAAAGTTGATTTGGATGATTTATTGAAATTATCAGATGTTATTTCATTGCACACACCTTTAACTGAGGAGACAAAAAATATAATTTCAGCAGATGCAATTAATAAAATGAAAAAAGGATCAAGGTTAATTAATTGTGCTAGGGGAGGTTTAGTAGATGAGAATGCATGTCGTGCTGCTTTAGAAAATAATCATTTAGCTGGAGCTGCCTTTGATGTCTTTGTAGAAGAACCAGCTCATAATAATGTTTTATTTAAAGCTCCAAACTTTATTGCTACTCCACATCTTGGAGCTTCTACAAAAGAAGCTCAAGAAAACGTTGCTCTTCAAATTGCTGAACAAATATCAAATTTTTTAAATGATGGTGCTGTTTCAAATGCGTTAAATTTCCCTACTCTCACAGCTGAAGAAGCGCCTCTGTTGAAACCATATATAAGGCTTTCATATTTGTTAGGTACTTTTTTAGGTCAGGTTACATCTGAAAATATCAAGAATATTAGATTGGAAATGGAGGGCAAAGCTGCTTCTTTAAAAGATGAACCTATTATAGCTAATCTCTTGACTGGAATTTTAGAACCAAACTTTAATTCTATTAATAATGTAAACTCCAGAGAAATTGCAAATTCAAAAGGATTAGATTTTTCAAGTGTTAAACATGACAGACGATGTGATTATGAAACTTTAATAACAGCATCCATAAAACATGAAAAAGGAATTAGAACGATATCAGGAACACTAATAGGTGGGTATATGCCAAGGATAGTTAGTATCCAAAATATTCCAATTGAGTCAAGTTTCCCTAATACTGCTTTATACTTAAGAAATTACGATAAACCAGGTTTTATTGGTGATCTAGGACAACTATTAGGACAAAATAATATAAATATTGCTTCCTTTCACTTAGGTAGAAGAGAAAAAAGTGGCGAAGCAATCGCATTAGTTGAAATAGACCAAATTATTGATGAGATCGTATTAGATAAAATAAAAAATTTACCTCAAGTTGTAAGAGCTAATGTAATTAATTTTAAGTAATTAATATAAAAATATTTCATTATTTTTAAATTTATTTATATTAACATTTATTATGGATAGAGACACATTACTACCTGCAGGTTTTTCTGATAAAATCTTTCCTAAGTCACAAAGAAATTCATTAATTATTGAGAATATTGTTAATTTTTTTTTAAATTATGGTTATTTAAGAATATCACCACCTTTAATAGAATTTGAAGAAACATTGTTAAATCAAGGGCCTGGTTTAGCTTTACAAAATAATTCATTTAGAGTTATGGATCCTATTTCAAAAAAAATGATGGCAGTAAGATCTGATATGACCACACAAATTTCACGGATATCTAGCAAACGACTTGCTCATTATCCAAGGCCATTAAGGTTATCTTATTCTGGTGAAGTTTTAAGAGTTAACCCATCAGGTTTAAAACTTGAAAGACAGATTGCTCAAGTTGGAGCTGAAATAATAGGTGAAATTACTTCTGATTTGGAAACGGAAATCATAGTTATTGGTTTAAAAATATTAAAAGAACTATATATAGAAGATTTGACTTTAGATCTAAATTTCCAAAATCTAAGATTGAGTTTTTTCAAAACTCTCTATGAGTTACCTGATAAAGACTTATTAGTTAAAGCAATAGAAAAAAAAGATATCAATTATTTAAAAAATAAAAATTTTCCCAATAAAACTAATATATTAAACATCATTGAAGCTTCAGGAAAATTTATAAATAAAAATGAATTTCTTGAAAAATTAAATCAGGATAATAAGAAAAATAATTATCTTCTTCACCTACTAGAAGTATCAAGTTCAATTAAAAAAATATTTAAAGGTTTAAATATTGTAATAGATCCTCTGGAAAAAAGTACATTTGACTACCATCATGGTCTTACATTCACAATTTTTTCAAAATCTTTACAAGGTAGCATTGCAAAAGGTGGCACCTATAAAACAATTAATGATGAAGATGCAACAGGTATTTCATTATATGTTGATTTATTAGGTGGAATAAAAAATATTTTTTTAGAAAAAGAAAAAGTTTTAGTAGAACAAAATGATTTTAAGAGTGCTAATAATTTAATAAAAAAGGGTTATCAAATAATTTTTTTAAAAAATTTAAATAATGATATAGAGAATTATGCTAAATCTATAAATTGTAAATATATTTTTAAAAATAATAAATTAATACAAGTTTAGGGTTGAAAATGTCGAGTTTAGTTATAGTTGGCACTCAATGGGGTGACGAAGGTAAAGGTAAAATTGTAGATCTCCTTGCATCTTCTGCGGATGCAGTCGTAAGGTTTCAAGGTGGACATAATGCGGGTCATACATTAGTAATAAATTCGAAAACATTTAAATTATCATTGCTACCAAGTGGAATTGTTAGGCAAAAACTTTCAATTATAGGTAATGGTGTTGTTGTAGATCCAATTCATCTAAAAAAAGAAATTAGTGAAATAACTAATCAAGGCATTGAAGTAAATACTTCAAACTTTGTTATCTCTTCTGATTGCTTTTTAATTTTACCAATACATAGATATGTTGACTCTTTAAGAGAGAACCAGAAACAGGATAGCAAGAAAATTGGAACAACTGGAAGGGGTATTGGTCCTGCCTATGAAGATAAAGTTTCTAGACGTGGTATAAGATTTAGTGATTTTAAAAATCTTAAAGAATTAGAAGAAAAATTTATTTCAATTTATAATCATCACAACGTTTGGATTGAAAAATTTGAAGGAAAAGAAATATCTTATCTTGATGACTTTGAAATAATCTTAAAATGTTATCAAAGTCTATCAAAATACATTGAAAGCACTTGGTTACTATTAAAACAGCTGAATGATAAAAATAAAAAAATTTTGTTTGAAGGAGCACAAGGTTTTTATTTAGATTTAGATCATGGGACATATCCTTATGTAACTAGCAGTAATACAGTTCCTTCTAATGCATCTACTGGATCTGGTGCTAACCCTAAGTATTTAAAAAAGATGTTAGGTATAACTAAAGCCTACACCACAAGAGTTGGTAATGGACCATTTCCAACAGAGGAGAATAATGATATTGGAGAGAAATTAGGTAAAATTGGAAATGAATTTGGAACAGTTACTGGAAGAAAAAGAAGATGTGGTTGGTTAGATATTTTGATGCTAAAAAAAGCCATTACTGTATCAGGCATAAATGGTTTAGTTTTAACAAAATTAGATGTATTAGATACTTTTAGTGATATAAAAATATGCACAAGCTATAAAATTGATAATGATATAGTTAAAGATTACCCTAGTGACATATCTAGCCATTATCATGTTATTCCAATTTATGAAACTTTAAAAGGATGGGAAGAGAAAACAAAAGGTATTACGAAGTTTGAAAATTTACCATTGAATGCTCAAAATTTTGTAAAAAGAATAGAAATTTTAGTTAATTGTAATATTGATATTATATCAACTGGTCCAGAGAGAGATGAGAATATTATTATAAATGAGGTATTTAGTTAAACTATTTTAAGTTCTATAGCTTTGTTTTTTACAATTTCTTGAAGCTTTTCAAATGCTCTAGTTTCTATTTGTCTAATTCTCTCTCGGCTGACATTGTATTCCTGTGATAATTGTTCAAGAGTTTTGGGGTCTTCGGATAATCTTCTCTTAACAATTATATCTCTTTCTCTATCTTTTAAAAAATTTAAAGATTCTTCCATTAATTTTTTTTTCTTATTTAATTCTTGTATATATGAAATTTGTTGTTCTTGATCTTGTCTTTCGTCTGCCAATAAATCTTGCCATTCTCCAGACTCACCATCATTTTTACCAATAGGTGCATTTAAAGATTGATCATGGTTTGTCATTCGTCTGTTCATGTCCACGACTTCTTCATTAGATACATTTAATTTTTTTGCAATATGTTCAACTTGCTCTAAGTTCATATCACCATCTTCAATTGCATTAATTTTGTTTTTAATTTTTCGTAAATTAAAGAAGAGTTTTTTTTGACTTGCTGTTGTTCCTAATTTTACTTGTGACCAACTTCTCAGAACAAATTCTTGAATAGCAGCTTTAATCCACCACATTGCGTAAGTTGCAAGTCTAAAACCTTTTTCAGGATCAAATTTTTTCACGGCATGCATCATACCAATATTACCTTCGGCAATTAAATCTGCAATTGGTAGTCCATAACCTCTGTATCCCATAGCAATTTTTGCTACTAATCTTAAGTGTGAAGTAACTAATTTATGTGCAGCTTTACTATCACCTTTTATATGCCAAGCTTTTGCTAACATATACTCTTCATCTTTTTCCAACATTGGAAATTTTCTTATCTGGTCAAGGTATCTACCAATATTTGTATCAGAGCTTAACGCTGGGAGATTTATATTATATGTCATATAATTGATATAATAAATTTTTAATAATTTTCAATAAAAATCTTACTTTATAGAATTTATTAAATTTCTAATGTCATTGGGTAAATCAATATCAAAATGCATTTGTTTTTTTGAAATCGGATGAACAAATGATAGGGTTTTAGAATGCAATGCCTGTCTGGAGAATGTTTTACATTGAGATATAATATTTTGTTCTATGAATGTTTGTTTTTTTAATTCCAGCCTTATCAAAATTTACTTCAATTTTATCATCATCAATATCTATAATTGATCCCGTGCCAAACTTAATATGAAAAACCTTTTCTCCTATTTTAAAATTAGAGCTATGATCTTCATCAAGTCTATACTGATCATTAATTCGATTATAAGGACTGCCTGAATTTATAATATTACGAAATTTTTCGTTGTTATTATAATCTTGATTAAATTCATAGTCCTCAAAGTGATTTGATGTATTATTAATAGCATTAAAGTCAGCTCCAATAATTTCTTTTTCAGGCAATTCTTCTATAAACCTTGATGGAATGACGTTTTGCCAATTCCCATAAATTTGTCTACTAGATGCACAACTTATACATAAATGTTTTTTTGCTCTAGTTATTCCAACATAAGCTAATCTTCTCTCCTCCTCTAATCCTTCTTTACCTTTTTCATCAATTGACCGTTGACTGGGAAAACTTCCTTCTTCCCAGCAAGGTAAAAAAACAGCTGAAAATTCTAAACCTTTTGCTGCGTGCAATGTCATTAAAGAAATTTGACCATCTTTGTGTTCAGCATCACTATCATTAACTAGCGCAATATGTTCTAAAAAGCCTATCATGTTGTCAAATGCTGACATAGCATTGACAAGTTCTTTTAAATTCTCAAGCCTACCTTCTGATTCTAGAGACTTTTCAACTTTAAGACTTTGTATATAACCAGATTCTTCTAATATTTTCATGGCTAAATCCACATGTGAAATTTTAGTTAAATCATCTTCCCAAATGTCATAATTTTTAATAAAGTTTTTTAATGTTAATTTAACACCAGGTCTAAACTCATCTGTTTGTACTAAATCTTTGATCGAATTAAATAGACTTTTACTTTTATCTCTTGAATAGTTCTTTATAAAATTTATTGTTTGAGGCCCAATACCTCTCTTAGGGCTATTAATTATTCTCTCAAAAGCTAAATCATCTGATTTTTGTATCAACAGCCTGAAGTAAGCAAGTGCATCTCTGATTTCAAGCCTTTCATAAAATTTAACACCTACAACTTTATATGGTAATCCAATATGAACAAATCTTTCCTCAAAAAGCCTGGTTTGATAACCAGCTCTAACTAAAACTGCAATTTCATCAAAATTCACCCCTTGTTTGATTAATGTTTCAATTTTTGTAGAAATTTTTCTTGCCTCATCTAAACCATCCCAAGCTTGTACAATGTTTATTTTTTCACCAGTCTCTATTGAAGTTTTTAATGATTTACCAAGTCTATATTTATTATTAGCAATTAAGGTATTAGCAGCACTTAATATATATTTTGAGGACCTATAATTTTCTTCAAGTCTTAAAATTTTTGCGTCATTAAAATCTTTTTCAAAGTTGAGTATATTTCTTACGTCCGCTCCCCTCCAACCATATATAGATTGATCATCATCTCCAACACAACAAATATTATTTTCTGGCTTAACTAACATTTTCAACCATAAATATTGAGCTGTATTTGTATCTTGGTACTCATCAATTAAGAAATATTTAATTTTAATCTTTAATTTATCGAGAACATCTTGATGTGAATTAAATATATTTAAATTATGTAAAAGTAAATCTGCAAAATCTACATAATTCATATCTAATAGACGCTGTTGATACTTTTTAAATAATACACCAGCTTTGCCATCAATTAAATATTGTTTTTCTGAATTTAATATATCATTAACGGTTAGCCCCATATCTTTCCAAGTATTTATTAGGTGAAGTACAAATTGCGGGGTTATTTTTTTTTCATCGAGTTTTTCAAAAATAATAAGTTCTTTTAATAATCTTTTTTGATCATCTGTATTGATAATCGTGAAATTACTCTTGAGCGAAACTAGCTCAGCGTTTTCTCTTAAAACACGTGCAGCTATCGAATGAAAAGTACCTAACCAAATATTATTTATACTTGGACCTATTAAATTTTCTAAACGTTCTCTCATTTCTTTTGCAGCTTTATTAGTAAATGTAACAGCAAGTATATTCCATGGTTTAGCTTTTGATGAAAACAATAAATTAGCAATTCTTGCAGTAAGAACTCTTGTTTTCCCTGTTCCAGCACCAGACAAAACCAAAAGAGGACCATCCAATGTTTCTACTGCTTTTTTTTGATTTTGATTTAATTCTTTAAAATATAAATTGTTGTTGGAGTTGTTTTGAATTTGCTTTTCAGTAAATACCGAATCTGTTAACCTAGCTATATCTTTATCTGACATATTTTTATATTATATAATGTATATTAAATTGGAATTATAAATAACATGTTCAACAGAATATTAAATAATAAAAATATTTTTAAATTATTTTTAGCCCAATTAATACTTATATTACTGTCATCATGCACTCAAAACTCAGCAAATAAAGAAATTCATGATCCTCTAGAGAGTATGAATAGATCTGTATTTAAATTTAACCAAGGGCTTGATAAATACGTTTTCAAACCAATAAACACGGAATATGAAAAATTACCTGAAAATGTTAAAAAAGGGGTTTCAAATCATGCTAAGTGGGCCTCAACCCCTGTAACCGTAGTAAATAGTGCAATACAACTTGAAGCAGAAAACTTTTCGACTTCAAGTATAAAATTTCTTTTAAATTCACTTACTTTAGGATTTTACGATTTAGACCCAGAAACAAAATATAAAACTCGTGATTTTGGAAGCTCTCTAGCAAATTATAATATTTCTTCTGGCCCATATATCGTTTTACCAATCCTAGGCCCAAGATCACTAAGGCACTTTTCTGGAAATATTTTAGACCAATCTGTATCAAATGGACCCAAAAATCACTCATATAATTCAACAATTCTTCCTATGAGTATATTAAGTAATAGGAATACATATTCTAAAGTAATAGAAGATATTTATAATGCACAAGATCCTTACTTAAGAGCAAAAATATTATATACTGAAAACAGATTTAACTCAATTTCTTCAACTAAATTATTAGAACAACAAAAACAAGATGAACAAGATGAATTTGAAAAATTATTGGATTAGCAAATTAATAATTATCTTAAGTATCTTTTTTTTAAATTCTGCTAACGCAGATGTTAAAGTAAAGGCAAGTCAACAAGTATCTAATTTTCTTAGCACGATAAAAGAATTTGCTTCTGAAAAAGATAGTTTAATGAAAATAAAAAGGTCTGATGAACTTTTAGA
>CACOVB010000018.1 GCA_902630555.1 uncultured SAR116 cluster alpha proteobacterium | reverse complement strand
TACTAATTAAATAGTATCTATTTTTTAAATTACATTAGAAATTAAAAATTTATGAATAATTTAAATGAAATTTTTGAAAGTCAAAAAAATAAACTTAGAGACAAATCTTTATTTTGGCATAAAGAAAATGGCAATTGGGTTTCAATCAGTTGGAACGAGGCTGGTCGACAAATAAATATTTTATCAGAATTCTTAAAAACAATTGAAATTAATAAGGGTGATAGAGTTAGCATAATTTCAAAGAACTCACCTTTTTGGTGTATTGCTGATTTAGCAATTATGAAAATAGGAGCGATAACTGTTCCTGCATATACAACCAGCAATGAAAATGAATTACTTTATTTACTTAATCATTCAGAAAGCAAAATAGCTTTATTAGATGAAGAAGCTTTTTTAAAAATTAAAAAAATCAAAAAGAAACTTATTTTTACAAAAAAATTTATTTTGTTAGAGAATTTTAAAAATACTGAAAATAATAGTTATTTTTGTTATGAAAAAGATATTTTAAATAAAAAAATTGTTACACATTCTCAAGAATCAAATATTAATTACAAAATAAGTAAAAATGATACGGCTTGTATAATTTATACATCAGGCACAAGCGCTAATCCAAAAGGTGTTATGCTCAGTCACAATTCTATAATATCAAATATTGAAGGTGCTAAAATATATTTGGATGATATTAAAATAGATAATCATAAATTTTTATCTATTTTACCTCTTTCGCATGCTTATGAAAGAACAGGTGGTTTTTTGCTTCCTATTTATATTGGTGGTGAGATTTACTTTTCAAATAATAGAGATCAATTATTAAATGATCTACAATTTGTTAATCCCACTCTTATGGTGGCAGTTCCAAGACTATATGACGTATTATTAAAAAAAATTTCAACCTCAATTAAATCAAAAAATAAAATAATCAAATACTTGTTTGAAAAAAACTTAATATTAGGAATTAAAAAATACAACAATGAAAATTTTAATGTCAAAGACAAATTTTTAGATTTAATTATTGATTTAACCATAAGAAAAAAAATTAAAAAAATTTTTGGGAACAACCTAATGGCTTTTGTTTCTGGCGGAGCAGCTTTGAAACAAAATGCTGCAATTTTCTTCTTTTCAATGGATATAAAAATTTTACAGGGTTATGGACAAACTGAATATTCGCCAATTATTTCTATAACCCCCTTTAACAATATTAAGTTAGATAAAGTTGGTAAAGCTATACATTTGACAGAAATCAAGCTATCTAAAGATAAAGAAATTTTAGTTAGAGGAAAATCTCTAATGCAAGGTTATTGGAAAGATAAAAAGTCTACAGATAAAACAATTATAAATGGATGGTTGCATACAGGTGATTTAGGATTATTTGATGATGAAAACTATTTAAAAATAATAGGTAGGAAAAATGAAATGATTGTAAATTCAGGAGGTGAAAATATTGCACCAGCACCTCTTGAAGACCTTTTTTTATCCTATGATGAAATAGATCAAATTATGATTTATGGACATGAAAAACCATATTTAGTTGCATTAGTTTACCCATCTAAAGAGATTGGAGAAAATAAAAAATTAATAAGAAAAATTTTTGATGAAGTTAATATTAATTTAAGTGTAACAAAAAAAATAAGAAAACATTATTTGATTAAAAACCCATTTTCTATTGAAACATCAGAATTAACTCCAACTTTAAAAATTAAAAGACGGATTATAGAAAAAAATTATCATAAAGAGCTCCTATCACTTTATAAATAAAGTATATTCAAGATGACAAGAATCGAACATGACATCTTGAAATTAAAAGTATATTTCTTTTTATCTAAATTAGAAAACTTGCAAATAATGTAGATTTATTTAAATTAATTCAAACAATGAAACAAAATAGACAACAGATTACAGTAAGTTTTGATAATGGAATTACTTCAACTATAGATGAAAATGTATTCAAATTAATAAAAGAATTAGAAAATCAAATTAAAAATCCAATAAAACTTCCATACTTTTGGAACTTATCTAAATCTATTAAAAACATAGATGAAAATTTTTTGAAATTCTATAGTTTTTTACTTGGAAATGCTAGATTATCTAAGTCACAATTATATCAAGATTTGTTTGTGCTATTCATATTTCAAGAAAAGAAAAATGGTACCTTTCTAGAATATGGAGCTACAGATGGATTAAATCTTTCAAATACTTTTTTGCTAGAAAATCAATTTAAGTGGAAAGGCTTACTTGCTGAGCCAAGTAAAAAATGGCATGCCAGTTTAAAAAAAAATCGACCGAATAGTAAAATTATAGAAGAATGTATATACTCTGAAACCGGTAAAAATTTAAATTTTTTCACCTCAGATGCTGGTGAACTTTCTACTTTAGAGGAGTTTAGAAAATCTGATATATCATCTATGCCAGGAAATACAAATTTACGAAACAAGAGTGGATATAATCATAAGGTTATTACAATTTCATTAAATGATGTATTTAAGAAATATTTTAATAACTCACCAATTGACTATATGTCAGTTGACACAGAAGGCAGTGAATTACTAATTCTTCAAAATTTTGATTTTAAAAAGTTTTCACCAAAGATTGTAACTGTTGAACATAATTATACAGACCATCAAAAAAAGTTAGATGCATTGTTTATAGAAAACAATTATACAAGAATTTTTAGAGAATATACTCAATTTGACGCTTGGTATGTTTTAAATGATTAATGATTTTTTTTAGTGTCAAATAAACTTTGAATTATTTAAATAAGAATATTAAATTTTTTGTTTCCTAAAATAATTTTCATAAATAAACTTGTAAGCATCTTCAATATCTTTAGCGAAAGAGACTCCATTACATAATAGACTTTTTTTAAGTTTTTCTCTTAAACGTAATCTTAGAACTTTTAAGTAATCTATATCCGTTGAAATTTTTTTGGCTAAATCAATATATTGATTTAAATCTTTTGCGATAAAATTTTGTAATCCTATATTAGTCAAAATACTTGCTCCAACAGAGCTCACATGATTATCACCTCTTTTAGTAATAACTGGAATACCCATCCATAAAGCTTCGAAAGTTGTTGTAGTACCATTATATGGAAAGGTATCTAATGCAATATCAATTTTATTGTATAATTCTAAATGATCTCGATAATTAGATATACGATTTATATAGTCAATTCTCTTTTTCTCAACACCTTCATTTGAAAATAATTTTATAAAACGATTAAATTCTAAATTCTCTCTTGAAGTTTTTAATACTAAACGTGAATTGGGGATTATATTTAAAATACTTGACCATATTTTTATTGTTTCGTCAGTGATCTTAGAAAAGTTGTTAAAACTTCCAAATGTTATATAATTATTACGAATAAATGGTATTTCTCTTAAAAGTTCGGTTTGTTCTTCACCAGTAAAACATAGAAAGTTATTTGGCAATCTATATAGCTTTTCGGAATAATATTTTTCTGTTTGTCCAATAGGATCAGTAATCATGTCTGTGAATCTGTAGTCAATTGATGATAATCCTGTTGTATTAGGATAACCCAGCCAAGTAATTTGAATTGGTGCAGGTTTTTTAGCAAATACAATTAATCTATTACCTCGAGTATGTCCTGATAAATCGACTAAAATATCTATTTTATCATTTACTATTATATCAAATACTTCATTATCAGATTTATCAAAAATTTCTGTCCATTTTTTCGATAATAATTTAATTTTAATAGTCACGTTATCGCTAAATTGATTATTTGAATAACAATAGATATTAAATTTCTCTCTATTATGATTCTCTAAGAGTGGTTGGAAAAAAAAGGAAACTGAATGCTGTTTAAAATCGCCAGAAACATATCCAATATTAATTTTATCTTTATCAATTTTTTTCTTAATATTCAAAAAGTTTAGTTTTTTATTTAAATTTCCAAATTGTTTATCAAATTCAATATGTTCACTAAATATGAAATCTTTGGTATATAAATTTGAAAAATTTAGATAATAATTTTTATTGTTATGTAAAAGACTTGATTGTGGATCAATTTTAAGAGCTTTTTTTACTACATCAACTGCTTCATGTATTTTACCCTGTATAAGAAGAATATTTCCTAAATTATTTAAAGCCTCAATGTTATTTGGATCAATTGATAATGCTTTTTCTATTTCTTTATTAGCTTCTAAAATTTGGCCATTATTTTTTAAAACCAAAGATAAATTTATATAAACTTCGATATATTTTGGATTTATGGATATAGCCTTTCTAAAATAATTGATGGCATTATCAAGATCCTTTTGTTTTTCAAATACAATTCCAAGATTATAATATCCTTTGGCTTGATGTGGATCTAAATTAATCATTTTTTTATAGCAAATCGCGGCTTCATCAAAGTTATCTTGATTTAAAAAAATATAACCTAAATTATTGTATCCTTCAGGATCATTCGGTAAGATTTCAATATATTTTTTGCATGCCTCTATTGCCTTGGGATAATTTTTTTTTATTGAATAAATGCCACCAAGAATTGCCCAGATTGTAGAATTATTTGGATTTTGTTTTATTACAGATAAGGCTATCTTCTCAGCATTTGCGTACTTTTCATTTTTTAAGTATTCAACAACTTTATTAATTTTTTCTTCAGATGAATTCATTATTCAATTTTAGACATATAATGATAAATTTTCTCGTAAAATTATATAAAAGAGGTTTTAATAAAACAATTTTAATTTAAAATTTTCTCAAACTTTTTACTTTATTTGCTTATCAACCAACTTTTCTAATTATTAAAAAAAAGTTAAAATAATTTGGAAATAATTTTGGTTTTGATAGAGGATCAAAATGATCATAATCAGATAACTAATTTTTTTGGTATAATATTTTTGTTATAAATCCTTAAATTTAAGTGGTGATCGTACCAGGACTCGAACCTGGAATTGAGGATTAGGAATCCTCTGTTATATCCTGTTTAACTATACGACCATTAGAAAATTAGGATAATTTTAAATAGAAATTTTGTAAATAATTTGAATCAATTTCTTATAAGAAATCTTATTATAATGATTTATTTATCATGTAATTTTAAAAATTTAAAAATTAAAATTTATTACTAAATATACATTTATTTTACAATACGAATAATCATAATTATACAAGAACTTGTCATCTAAACCTATATTTAGGCACATTATGCTTTATAATGATGAACTTTTCCTTCACTTATCAAACATTCTATAAACCTATTATAGACTAAGTAGATGAAAAAGTGTTAAATGGGCTATAAAGAGGATTATCTATGAATGATTTAGGATTAAAAGGTAAAGTTGCAATTGTTACAGGTGCAGGCGGAGGAATTGGAAGAGAAATAGCGTTAGCCCTAGCCAATGAAGGTGTAAAAATTTTAGCAAATGATATAGGTGTATCTCTAAGTGGAGAAGGTGGATCAATTAAACCGGCAGAGGAAACTTGTGGATTGATAACACAAAAAGGAGGAGAAGCTATACCAGACACTAATAGTGTTACCTCATGGTCATCAGCTTCAAAAATTATTCAGAATGCTCTAGATAATTTTAAACAAATTGACATTATTGTAAATAATGCGGGTATTTTAAGGGATGTAATTTTTCATAAAATGGATCCAAAAGATTGGACAGACGTTATTGATGTACATTTAAATGGTAGTTTTTATATTAGCAGAGCAGCAGCACCATTTTTTAGAGAACAAAACTCAGGTTCCTTCGTTCATATGACAAGTACTTCTGGTTTAATAGGTAATTTTGGGCAGGCTAATTATTCTGCAGCAAAATTGGGAATTGCTGGGTTATCAAAATCAATAGCATTAGATATGAAGCGCTTTAATGTGAGATCAAACTGTATTGCTCCATTTGCTTGGAGTAGAATGACGAATTCTATCCCCTCTACAACAGAACAAGAAAAAGCCAGAGTCGAACGTCTAAAAAAAATGACCCCAGAAACAAATGCTCCACTCGCAGTATACCTTTCATCTGAGGATGCAAAAGATATTACAGGACAGATTTTCAGCTCAAGATTAAATGAATTATTTATTTATAACCAAAATAGACCTATAAAAAGTGTCCATAACAGTGAAGGATGGAATCCAAAAAAAATAATGGAAATTGCGATGCCAGCGTTTAAGCCTTACTTAACTCCTTCAGAAAGAAGTGGTGATGTGTTTAGTTGGGATCCATTATAAATTTACAACTGATTTTAATTCATAGATATTTTTTAGATAAAAATCTGCTCCTAAAGATTTACAATCCTTATTTGTATAACCACCATCAACTATTACAGAACTGATTTTAGCATTTTTTGCTGCTAAAATATCTACATTCGTATCTCCAACCATTATAAATTCATTTTCATGACTATCATATTGATTGCATATAAGGTCTATCATTTGTCTATGAGGTTTAAGTGGAACGTTCTCTCTTGCACCAACAATAAAATCAAAATTATCAAATAAATTCATCAGTTTTAAAATTTTCTCTGCAACATGTTGTCTTTTATTTGTACAGATGTTTATATGGATATTTTTATCTGATAAATAGTTAAGAATTTCTTTAACACCTGGCATTAAAGTAGTCAGATTAAACGGGTTTTCAGAATATTCTTTTCTATACATTAAAAAAAAGTCATCTATTAAATTTAAATTGGCTCCTGAAAATTTAAGTACATTCTCAGATAACTTCAACATACCTTCCCCAACAAACTCTTGAAGTTTTTCCTCTGTAATAGATTTTAATTTAAATTGCTCTAATGTTTTATTCATAGCAATACACATATCTGGTATTGAATGAATTAAAGTTCCATCTAAATCAAAAATGATTATTTTGTTTGAAGCCTTCTTCGACATTAGTTATCTCAAAGATGCTATTCTTTCTTTATATATGCTTTTACTCTTTCCAGAAAATATAAAAGATCCAGAAACAAGGATATTTGCACCAGCATTTTTAACAAGAGTTGCAGTTTTATCATCTATGCCACCATCAACCTCAATATCAATATTGAAGTTTTGCACTAATTCTTTTATTTTTTTAATTTTTTGAATTGATGAGTTTATAAACTTTTGTCCCCCAAAACCTGGATTTACTGACATAACTAAAATTAAATCAATCTTATCTAAGACATACTCTAACCCAGAAATATCAGTGCCAGGATTGATTGAAACACCAGCTTTACATCCTGCAGTTTTTATAGATGATAAAGTTTTATCTAAATGTCCACAAACTTCTTTATGAACAGTAATTATATCTGAGCCAGCATTTTTATACTGTTCTATATACTCATCAGGGTTTGATATCATTAAATGAGTATCAAAACATTTTTTGGTTTTTTTTCTAATACTAGAAATCACAGAAGGACCGAAAGTTAAATTTGGAACAAAATGTCCATCCATTACATCTAAATGAATCCAATCAGCGCCAGCTTCATCAATATCATGAATTTCTTGACCAAGATTACTAAAATCAGCAGATAAAATTGATGGTGCAATAATTATGTTTTTTGAGGACATAAACTATATAAATTTTCCTATTTCTAATGCAGTATCACACATTCTATTTGAAAAACCCCATTCATTGTCATACCAACTCAAAATTCTTACAAATTTCTTATTCATAACTTTTGTTTGATCAGAATGAAATATTGAAGAGGATGGATTATGATTAAAATCACTTGAAACAAGTTTTTTATCATTAAAACTTAAAATATTTTTTAATTCATTTTCAGATGCAATTTTTATTGCCTCATTAATTTCTTCAATCGAAGTTTCTTTCTTTGAATTAAACTTAAAATCAACAACTGAAACATTTTGTGTAGGAACTCTAATCGCAACACCATCAAGTTTACCATCTAGTTCAGGTAAAACTAAACCAACAGCTTTTGCTGCGCCTGTTGATGTAGGTATCATATTAGCAGCTGCAGCCCTTGCTCTATAAAGATCACTATGCATTGTATCTAATGTCGGTTGATCTCCAGTATAAGAATGTATTGTGGTCATAAAACCATTTTCTATACCTATAGATTTATTTAATACATATGCTAAAGGAGCAAGACAATTAGTCGTACACGAAGCATTTGATAAAATTTGATGTTCACTTGAAATTTTTTTATGATTTACACCATACACGACAGTAAGATCGACACCACTTGCAGGAGCAGATATAAGAACTTTTTTTGCACCCGCCGTTATATGTTGTTGAGCCTTTTCTTTACTAGTAAAAATTCCCGTACATTCTAAAACAACATCTACATCTAATTCTTTCCAAGGTAACTTTTCTGGATTTCTTTCTGCAGTGACTTTTATTGGTCCTGTTCCAACATCTAGATCACTACCATTAATTATAACATCCCTATTAAGAATGCCATGAACAGAATCATATTTTAATAAATGTGCATTTGTTTCTATAGGACCTAAATCGTTAATGCCAACTACTTTGATATTGTGATTTTTATTTTCTATAATAGACCTAAGTATATTTCTACCAATTCTTCCAAATCCATTAATTGCTACTTTGACTGACATTATTTTCCTTTCGTAAGTTAACTTATAGGTTCGATACCTGGCAATACTCTACCTTCTAACCATTCTAAAAATGCTCCACCTGCAGTGGATACATAACTAAAATCATTCAATACTTTTGCATTGTTCAATGCAGAAACTGTATCACCTCCACCTGCAACACTCAAAATCTTTTTTTGTTTTGTAAGGCTTGAAACATGCGAAGCGACTTTATTAGTACCTTTATCGAATGGGTAAGTTTCAAAAGCACCTAATGGTCCGTTCCATAAAATAGTTTTACAGTTATTAATATTATTATTAAAAAGCTCTATCGATTTTGGGCCAATGTCGAGTGCCATCATATTATGTAGCAATGAGTCAAAATTAGCAGTTGTATATTCAGCATGTTTTTTTAAATTTTTAGATACAATAAAATCTGTTGGCAAAATTAAATTACAATTATTATTTTGTGACTTTTCTATAAGCTCTTTAGCTAAATCAATGCATTCTTTCTCAAATAAACTTTTACCCACATCAAGACCTTTTGCAGCAACAAAGGTATTAGCCATAGCTCCACCAATAATAATAATATCCATTTTTTTGAGTAAAAAATTTATTACATCTATTTTAGTTGAAACTTTTGACCCTCCAATTATTGCAGCTACAGGTTTATTAGGATTATTTAAAACACCCTCTAAAGCTTTAATCTCTTTTTCTAAGTGAATTCCCATAAAAGAAGGTAAAAAATTTGTTACACCTACCGTACTAGAATGCCTTCTGTGGGAACATGAAAAAGCATCATTAACAAAATAATCAATCCCCAGAGTTAAATCTTCCGAAAAATCTTTATTATTAGTTTCTTCTCCCTTATGAAATCGTAAATTTTCTAAAAGTAAAGTTTGACCCTCTTTAAGATTATTTTTAAGTTCTTCTGCTTCTGGCCCAATGCAAGTTGGTGAAAAAACAATAGGAAAATTTAATGCTTTTGACAAAGGTTCTATTAATGGTTTTAAACTGTACTTTTTATTATATTCACCATTAGGTCTTCCAAAGTGACTACAAAGTACTACCTTGCCACCTTTTTTTATAATTTCTTGAATAGTTGGTAAAACAGATTGAAGCCTTGTTTCGTCTTGAACAACACCATTTACTACAGGCAAATTCAAATCAACCCTGACAAGAATCAATTTATTCGTTAAATCTAATTTAAATAGTTCTTTCGAAGAAGGCATAAACTTATGTATTAATTTTACCTAAAATTTTTTCTCTAATCTTATCTGAACTTAATCCAAAATGTTCAAATAAATGATTTGCAGGTGCTGATGCTCCAAATGTTTTCATTCCAATAAAAATACCATTTGATCCTATATATTTATGCCAGCCTAATTCTGAACCTGCTTCTACACCAACTTTTAATTTTTCTCCAAGAACATTTGATTTATATTCTTCTGATTGTTTTTCAAATATCTCCCAACATGGTAAAGATACCACTGATGCCTTAATATTATCATTTAGTAATAGATCAGAAGTTTCTAATGCAATCTCAACCTCGGAACCTGTGGAAATTATTGTTAAATCTCTGTCATTTCCAAAATCTTTAACAAGATATCCCCCTTTACTTGTAAGGTTATCATTCCCTTTTTCATCCCTAAATGTTTTTAAACCCTGTCTAGATAAAGCCAATATAGATGGTCCATCACATTTAAGTGCAAGTTCCCATGCTTCTGCTGTTTCAACTGCATCAGCAGGACGAAATACATTAAGGTTAGGAGTTGCTCTCAGCATTGCTAAATGTTCTACCGGTTGATGAGTTGGACCATCTTCACCCAGACCAATTGAGTCATGTGTTAAAACATAAATTACTTTAGTTTTCATGAGAGCTGACAACCTAATTGAACTTCTCATATAATCACTAAAAACTAAAAAAGTTCCACCATATGTTATAAAACCTTTATGAAGAGCTATTCCATTCATAACAGCTCCCATCATGTGTTCTCTAATTCCATAATGAATATAATTAGCTTTAAATTTTTTTGGTTTTACAGAATTCATATCTGGGGTTTTTGTCAAATTTGATCCTGTTAAATCAGCTGAGCCTCCAGCAATATTATCTACATTAGATGACAAAACTTTTAAAAATTCTAAACTTGCCTGTCTTGTAGCTAATTTAGGTTTTTCTAATTTCAATTTTTGAATATGAGATTTTAAATTTTTATCAAAGACTTGGGATAAATAGTTTGAATTATTTTTAATAAATTTATTTTTTTTAGGACTTTTATTAAATCTATCTTCCCATTCCTTTCTAATTTCTAACCCTCTTTCAACTGAAGCTCTCCAATTACTAAGTATGTCTTTAGGAACTTCAAATGGGTTACTTTTCCAATTTAATTCTTCTTTAACTTTTTTAACTTCATCATCCCCAAGTGGTGCTCCATGTGTTTTTTCAGTGCCCGCAAGATTTGGTGAACCAAATCCAATGATAGTTTTACAAGCAATAAATGAAGGTTTATTGGTTTTTTGTGCGTTTTCAATCGCTTTTGATATTTGATCAAAATCGTGTCCATCAATTGATTGAGTATGCCACCCTGATGCTTTAAATCTAGCAATTTGATTACTTGAATTGGCCAAATTGGTATTACCATCAATCGAAATTGAATTATTATCCCAAAGAACAATTAATTTTGCTAATTTTAAATGTCCAGCAAATTCTATTGATTCATGACTTATACCCTCTTGGAGACACCCATCACCAACCATGACATAAGTAAAATGATCAACAAGATTTTTTCCAAACTTTGCATTAGACATCCTTTCAGCTAAAGCCATTCCAACAGCAGTACCTAAACCTTGACCAAGAGGCCCTGTTGTAGTTTCAACTCCTAAAGTATCACCGTATTCAGGGTGACCAGGAGTATTAGAATGTAATTGTCGAAAGTTTTTTAAACTTTCAATATCCATATCAGAATAACCTAAAAGGTAATTCAAAGCATATATAAGCATTGATCCATGACCAGCTGACAAAACAAATCTATCTCTGTCAGGCCAGTCAGGTTTGTCTACATCAATTTTCAAATATTTGGAGAATAGAATGGTTGCAACGTCAGCAATACCCATGGGCATTCCAGGATGTCCTGAATTTGCTTTTTGAACCCCTTCAGCTGCAAGTACTCTTATTGCATTAGACATTTTTTTCAATGTTTCTATATTTAGATCAGATGTTTTGGACATAATTTTCTCGACAATTTTAATTTAGATTTACTCAGTATTTAAAAAAATATCAACCTCTTCTTCAGAACCAAAAATAAAAGGTACTCGTTGATGAATTTCATTCACTTCTACATTCAAAATATCAATTGAACCATTTGTAGCTTTTCCTCCAGCTTGACTTATCAAAAAAGATATAGGGTTAGCTTCATAGGTAAGCCTTAATCTTCCACTTTTATTTTTCTCTCTTTTATCTTGTGGGTAAAGAAATATTCCACCTCTTTCAAAAATTCTACTCGCGTCTGCAACTAATGATCCCACCCATCTCATATTAAAATTTTTTTCTCTTATTCCATCAGTTCCATCTTCACAATTTTTTATGTAATTTTTTACCTTGTCATTCCAATATCTTCTATAAGAAGAATTTATAGAAAATTCAGATGTTGATTTTGGAATGATTATATTTGGATTTAATATATTAAATTGACTATTTTTATTATCAAAATAAAAAGAATGTACTCCTTTACCAAGTGACAAAATAAGAGTTGTTTGAGGTCCATACACAAAAAAACCAGCACATAGTTGAGATTTGCCATTTTGTTTTAAAGAATTCTCAATTGAACTATTATAAAAAGGAAGAACTGAAAAAATTGTTCCTATTGATATATTATTACCAATATTTGATGATCCGTCTAATGGATCACAAAATATTAAATATTTTCCATTTTTATTTATAGTTGTCATTCCGTCTTGTTCTTCAGAACAATAAGCAGCAACCGTGCTATTACTTATAGACTCAAAAACACATTCATCAGCGAAAATATCTAATGGTTTTTGATTGTCACCATCAGCATTTTGAGAAGTTACTTTCTTATTTTCTAATTTATAATTATTTCTTATTGAGTTTGAAATTTTAATCGATGCATTTGAGATATCTAATATAACCTTGTTTAAAGAATCTATTGAATAGTTCTTTTCAAGAAAGGTTTTTAAATCCATTTTAATTGCAACTTTCGTATATTTTGTTTTATAATTTTAATAACATTTTTTTTGTATAAAAAAAGATTTAATTTAAAGCATATACCTTGAACTATATAAATAAAATTCAATTACCAGAAAATATTTCATCAATAAAAGATGTAAATGAATATTATGATCAAAACGTTAATGATTTAATAACCTATCTTTTTAAAAAAACAAAATTCAATAAACATGAAATTTTAAATTATTATAAAGCTTACTTTAAAAATATTATTAATAAAAAAATACAAGATGATTACATAAACTTAATTGAAGAGTTTTCTAATTCTATACTACCAATAATTTTAAAGTCTAAATATCCTAGACAAGGCACCTATCAGCTTCTCAGATTTATAGATGCTATACAACCCAATTTTGAATTTATTGAAATGGCGATTTTAAATTCTTTTTCTCACAAAAAAATGTCAGATATATTTACCTTCTCAGGACATGCTACAAATCTTTTGTCTAAAGATATAAGATTGCTAGAGATATTAGATCCTTATTACGAAATAAAACTAAATAAGAATATAAATATATATCAAAAAGAATTTAATAAAATAAGCGTTAATGAAGATGAAGAAACAATCTTAAATAAATTAAGGAAAACTCATAGACAACTTAAATTTCAAATTATTGTATCAATTATAACTGATGAATTAAAAGTAGAAGATGCTGCATATGAATTTTATCTATTAGCTCATTGCACTCTACAAAAAGTTCAAAAAATTGCTGTTCATTTAATATCTAAAGAAAAAAAATTTGATCCAACTGCTTTAGATGATTTTGGAATCTTGTCATACGGAAGATTTGCTCAAAATTTGATGACATCAAACTCTGATTTAGATCTAGTGTTTATTTTTCCAGATAGAAACCAGAGTTTTCAGAATCAGAAAACTTATCATTTTATTTTGTCACTTATTGCACAAAAAATGATTTCAATATTAAGTTCAAAAACATCTCAGAATCTAATTTATGAGATAGATACCAAACTTGGACCTAAAGTAAGTATTAGTTCAAACGCTTGTACATTATCTGAATTTAAATCATTTCATGAAAACGAGACTTTTTCATGGGAAAAAATGGCATTAATGAAAAGTAAATTAGTTTTTAAAGATAATAATTTTCAGAATGGATTAGAAAAAGTTATTCAAAAATTTAAATTACAAACAATTAATAGTAAAAATTTAATTCAAGAAATTAATGAAATGAGAAAAATAGATATAAAATCTAAAACAAAAAAGAATAATAAAAAACAAAGTAGTTTAAATATTTCTGAAAATGTAGAAAACAAAATTCATTGGTACGAAACTAAATATTCTTTAGGTGGGCAAAGGGATATTGAATTCTTAGAGTTTTTTTTCAATAATCCAAAATTCTATGAAATAATAGAAAATTTAGAAGAGAAAAAATATTTTATTAGAAAAGCCAAAATGTTGTATTTTATCATTGATCAATATGTAAATCTCACATATTCAAATCAAAAACCTAGCACCTTAACAAATCAAATTTTAGGCAAATTACAAAAAAATCTAAAAACTAAAGATTTAGGTACACTTAAATTGAGTCTCAAAAATACTAAAAATGAAATTAACAAATATTTGTCACTCATCCTTGAGCACAAATAATAAATGACTAATTATTAGTCGTTTATATAATTTGATATTATTTTGTGCATATAGTTTAGTCACAATTAATTTTGTAGCTCTATTTACAAATCATACATTTCAATTAAATACCGTCACCTATATTAAAAACTCAAACGTAAGGAGTTTTTATGAAAAAAATTTTGAAATTAGGCTTTTTATCAAGTTGCTTGTTTGTGTCTTCTATAGCAAATGCAGCGGTTGATTCTGAAGTCGCTTATATTTTTAACTCATTTTCCTTTTTGGTTCATGGGTTCTTGGTAATGCTTATGGCTGCTGGTTTTTGCATGTTGGAAACTGGTTTAGTTAGAGCAAAAAATGCAGTCGTACAATGTGCTAAAAACATTGGATTATATTCTATTGCAGGTTTGATGTTTGCATTTGTTGGATATAATTTGATGTATATGGATGTATCAGGTTGGATAGGTTCATTTGCAATTTGGGGTCCATCAGATAGATTAGATCCCTTAGAAGGGGATTATTCTTCAGGATCAGATTGGTTTTTCCAGATGGTTTTCTGTGCAACAACAGCATCAATTGTAAGTGGTGCAGTTGCCGAGAGAATTAAATTATCAAGTTTTCTGATATTCGTTGTCGCATTAACTGCATTTATTTATCCAATACAAGGCTCTTGGTCATGGGGTGGTGGTTTTTTAAGTGAAGCTGGCTTTCTAGATTTTGCTGGTTCATCGATTGTGCATGGTGTTGGTGGCTGGGCTGCATTAACAGGTGCTATAATATTAGGTGCTAGAAAAGGTAAATATGCAGACGATGGAAGTGTTACGCCAATGCCTGGATCAAACCTCCCATTAGCAACATTAGGTACTTTTATTTTGTGGTTTGGATGGTTTGGTTTTAACGGTGGCTCACAATTGGCAATGGGTTCAGCTGCTGATGTTGCCGCAATATCAAACATATATATTAATACAAATCTTGCAGCTGCAGCTGGGGTAGTTATGGCGATAATATTTACTATGTCATTTTACAAAAAAACAGACCTTACAATGGCCTTAAATGGTGCATTAGGTGGATTGGTTGCAATAACCGCTGAGCCACTTGCTCCAACTCCAATGTTAGCAATCTTTATTGGTGCTGTTGGTGGATTGATTGTAGTAATTACTATTCCAATGTTAGATAAATTCAAAATTGATGACGTGGTAGGAGCCATTCCAGTTCACTTGTTTGCTGGTATATGGGGTACCATGGCAGTTGTGTTTTCAAACTCTGATGCAAATATTGGGTCCCAATTATACGGAATATTAGCAATTGGTGCCTTTACTGTAATTGCATCTTCAATTGTATGGTACGCCATAAAACTAATTATTGGTATTAGAGTATCTGAAGAGCAAGAGCTTGAAGGTGTCGATGTTAGTGAAGTTGGTATGGAAGCCTATCCCGACTTTAGAAAATAAACTTATTACCTCCCCAAAAAAAGGCAGTCGTATAGACTGCCTTTTTTATAAACCTAGAGATTTATAACTATCCATAACACGTTTCACAGATACCATCATTGCAGCTGTTCTTAAATCACTTGCATTAGTGTTGTTATTCCATACTTCACTAATAACATCATAGGTATTTCTCATCGTATCTTCTAACCCAGACCTAACCAGATCTATTTCTGCAGATCCTTGCATTACCAAATTCCTATATTCAGGAGGAAACTTGGAACCAGTCATTTTTTCAAGCGCCTCAATCATTAGGGATGTTTGATTTTCTTGCGCACGCCTTTGAAGTCTACCTAATCGTATTCTACTTAGATTTTTGATCCACTCAAAATAACTAACTGTAACTCCTCCAGCATTTGCATATAAATCAGGAATAATTACAACCCCTTTTTTACTAAGTATCTCGTCAGCTTCGCTTGAAACAGGTCCATTAGCCGCTTCAATAATTAATGGTGTTTTGATTTTTTCTGCATTATCTTTAGTAATTACAAGTTCCATTGCAGCTGGAATTAAAATATCAGCTTCTTCTTCAAGTATTTCAGCTCCTTTATCAACGTAACCATCAAACCCTTTAACTCCTCCATTTTTAAAAATATATTCTCTTAAATCTTTTATATTAATTCCTGATTCATTTACTATTGAACCATCTCTTTCAATAACATGTGTGATTAGACAATGGTCTTCCTCTGACAAGAATAAGGCTGCATGGTAACCAACATTTCCAAGTCCTTGTACAATAACCTTTTTTCCTTTCAGACCAGGAGTTAAGCCTGTTTTTTTTACATCAATTTGATTATCAAAAAAAGCTTGTAAAGCATATTGAACCCCTCTTCCTGTAGCTTCTGTTCTTCCTCCTATTCCACCTTTATTGACTGGCTTACCTGTTACACATGCCCAGGCGTTCAACTCAGTTGGGTGTAACTTTCTAAACTCATCAGCCATCCAAGCCATTTCTCTTTCACCAGTACCTACATCAGGTGCAGGAACATTTTGGGAAGGGTGTATTAAATCTCTTTTTGATAATTCATCAGTAAAACGTCTTGTAATTTTTTCTAACTCTTCTTCGGTCCATTCTCTAATGTTAATAATAAGACCTCCTTTTGATCCCCCAAAAGGAACTTCAACTAGAGAACACTTGTAAGTCATCAATGCAGCTAAAGCATCAACTTCATCTTGATTAACAGCCAAATCATATCTTATACCTCCTTTGACAGGTTCAATATGATCAGAATGAACAGATCTATAACCAGTAAATGTATGAATAGTACCTCTTAATCTAACACCAAATCTAACAACATAAGTTGAATTGACAGTCATGACTTGTTTAGCTAATTCATCTGTATAAACTTCTTTACCTTCACTTTTTTGAAGACATGTTACTGCTTTTTTATAATTTTCTTCGATTGATTTTAAAAACTCTTGACCAGCCATTTAATTCCTCCCAATAAATAATAGAATACTATAGGTATATTTATTTAAATCTGTAAATTGATTTTTCTTTAAATTGAGTCTTTAATATGTAAAAAGGAAAATTTATGTTTCAAAATTTAAAAAATATCTTTGATAAAGTTAAACAGGAAAATAATTCAGAAGTGGAGATTATAGAAGAAGAAATCTATGCTATTTTATCTCTTTTAATTGAAGCATGCAAGGTTGATGGAAAAGTTTCAGATGATGAAATAGAGAAAATTACAAGCTTACTAATTAATAAATTTCATTTGGAAACTAGCAAAGCAAAAAATGCAGTTAATTTTGTTTTAGAGAAAGCAAATGAAAAAGTTGAAATCTTTTCAGATATAAAAGTCATTCTTGATACAATGGATCATGAGGAGAGAATAAAAGTCATTGAAATGCTATGGGGCGTAGTATTAGCTGACGGAAATATAGATGACTATGAATCAAACCTCATGAGAAAAATATCAAGCTTACTTCATGTATCAAGCTTTGAAACAGCTGAAGCTAAAAAACGCGCTATAAACTAAAATTATGTATGATAAAACTCTTAACTTTGGATTTAACCAAGATCTAAATCAATTAAAAGATACTGTATATAAATTTGCTCAAAATGAAATTGCTCCATTAGCAAAAAATGTTGATGAAAATAATGAATTTCCAAATTTTTTATGGGAAAAATTTGGGGAATTAGGATTGCTAGGCATCACAGCTGATGAAGATTATGGAGGTACTGGGTTAAACTATTTGTCTCATTGCATTGTTATGGAAGAAATTAGTCGAGCTAGTGCTTCGATAGGATTGTCTTATGGAGCATTTTCAAATTTATGTGTGAATCAAATTAATAGAAACGGAACCCATGAGCAAAAAAATAAATATTTACCAGAGTTATGTTCTGGAAAAAAAATAGGTGCTTTAGCAATGAGTGAGCCAAACTCTGGATCTGACGTTGTTTCTATGTCATTACATGCTGAAAAACAAGGTAATAAAACATATCTATTGAATGGCACAAAAATGTGGATAACAAATGGTCCAAACGCTGATGTTCTAATAATATATGCTAAAACAGATCCTTCTGCCGGCTCAAAAGGAATAACAGCATTTATAGTTGAAAAGGAGATGGTAGGATTTTCTGTAGGAAAAAAAATTGATAAACTTGGGATGCGTGGTTCAAACACGTCTGAATTAATATTTGATAATTGCGAAGTACCTGAAGACAATATTTTAGGAAATCCTGGAGATGGTGCATCAATATTAATGAGTGGTTTAGACTTTGAAAGAGTTGTATTGGCTGCAGGTCCCTTAGGGATCATGGCATCAGCACTGGATACTGTTATCCCTTATACACAAGAAAGAAAACAATTTGGAAAATCAATTGGCCAATTTCAATTAATCCAAGGTAAGATTGCAGATATGTATACCACACTAAATGCTTGTAGATCATATGTTTATGCAGTTGCATCTGCTTGTGATAGAGGTGAAACAACAAGGAAAGATGCTGCAGGTTGCATTTTGTATGCTGCGGAAAAAGCAACAAGTATTACTTTAGATGCTATTCAAATTTTAGGTGGTAATGGCTATACGAAAGATTATCCAGTTGAAAGATTATTAAGAGATGCAAAATTATATGAAATTGGTGCAGGAACTTCTGAGATAAGAAGAATGCTAATTGGAAGAGAAATATCAGAAGGAAATTAATATGAGCATCTTAAAATCTAATTTATCAGTAACTAGTGATATTTTTTTAAAAAATAAAAATGAAATGCTATCGAAGATTGATGAAATCAAAAAGGTGAAAGATTTTGCTTTTAAAGGTGGTGTTATAAAGTTTAATAAAAAAACTTCCAAAGAAAAAAAGTTGCTCCCTAGAATGCGAATTACTCAATTGCTTGACAAAAATTCTACTTTTTTAGAAATAGGAGCATTAGCTGGACATGACCTTTACGACAACGAATGTCCTGGAGGTGGCATAATTACAGGTATTGGAAAAGTTCATGACTTGAATGTAATGATAATTTGCAATGATTACACGGTAAAAGGTGGTACATATTACCCCATTACTGTGAAAAAACATTTAAGAGCTCAAGAAATTGCAATGCAAAATAACTTACCTTGTGTATACCTGGTTGATTCAGGGGGAGCAAATCTTCCAAATCAAGACGAAGTGTTTCCAGATAGAGATCATTTTGGGAGAATTTTTTATAATCAATCAAAAATGTCTTCTAAGAATATAATGCAAGTGGCAGTAGTTATGGGAAGTTGTACTGCTGGTGGAGCTTATGTCCCAGCAATGTCTGATGAAACTATTATTGTAAAAAACCAAGGTACTATTTTTTTAGCAGGACCACCTCTAGTGAAAGCTGCAATTGGTGAAAACATCTCTGCAGAAGATTTAGGAGGTGGTAAGGTTCATACAGAAATTTCAGGTGTTGCTGACTATCTTGCAGATGATGATTATCATGCCTTAGAATTAACT
>CACOVB010000017.1 GCA_902630555.1 uncultured SAR116 cluster alpha proteobacterium | reverse complement strand
AAAACATGTATCACCATTAGGTGATGATAATTCTCAAATGCCTGCAATAAATATTTCTGAAGGTTTTAATTTAGGTTTTTGTAGGTGTAAACCAGGTAAAGGTCCTCTGATGCATAACCATGATACAAATGAGACTTTTATGCCAATAACTGGAAAATGGAGATGTGAATGGAATGAAGGAGAAGATTTTCAGTCTGTAGATGTTGGTCCATGTGATGTGGTGTCATTTCCTCCAGGTTGTGCAAGACGATTCATGAATATTACTGAAAATGAGCCTGATGTAGAGCATGTCTTGCTTGTTGTTATAGCAGGTAATGCTCCAAAAGCAGAATTTACTGAAAAAGCATATGACAGAATATCTGAATTTGAAACAAATCAAGCTTAGGATAACTTATGATTTGGATAATAGTATGTAAAGATAAAGTGGGTTCATTACCTAGAAGAATGGCAGTAATTGAAGATCATAGAAAGTATTTATCAACAAACCCAATAAAAACATTAGTATCAGGTCCTTTAACTGATTTTGATGGTGAAACTATGAATGGTTCATTCTTTATGGTTGAAGCAGATGAAATTTCAGAAATTCATACATTTCAAGAAAATGATCCACTTTATCATGCAGATGTTTGGGAAGATATTATCATATCGCCTTTTAACAAAAGGGTAGATAATCTATCAAATTAATAAGAGGTTTATATGAAAAAGTTTATTGACTTATCAGTTTCACTAGAAGAAGGAATTACATCTGACCCAGATTTCATGCTACCAAAGATTAATTATCATCATCATCAAGATACCGCTGAAGAAATTATAAACTTTTTTCCAGGATTAAAAAAAGAAGATTTGCCAGGTGGTGAAGGTTGGGCTATGGAAACCATCACTGTAAGCACGCACAATGGCACACATATGGACGCTCCTTATCACTATCATTCAACCATGGATAATGGAAATAGGGCTATTACTATAGATGAGGTGCCATTAGAATGGTGTTATGGAAAAGGAGTTAAATTCGATTTTAGGTCTTTCTCAGATGGTTATGTTGTTAATGTAGATGACATTAAAAAAGAATTAGATAGAATTGAACATACTCTTTCTCCTTTGGATATCATATTTGTTAATACAGCTGCATCTGGGCATTATGGCAAACCTGATTTTTTGTTAAAAGGTTGTGGTGTTGGCAAAGATGCAACAATTTATCTCCTTGATCAAGGTGTTCGATTAACTGGAACAGATGCTTGGAGTTGGGATGCTCCATTTACATACACTGCAAAAAAATTTGAAAAAACTAAAGATCCCTCCTTAATTTGGGAAGGTCATAGAGCAGGTATTTATAAAGGGTATTCTCATATAGAAAAATTATGTAACTTAGAACAATTACCTGATAAAGGTTTTTTAGTTTCAGCTTTTCCATTTAAAATTAAAAATGGTTCGGCAGGATTTGTAAGGGTTGTTGCTATTTTAGATGATTAATCTTTTATGATTAAGCTAATGATTTTTTCACTAGCTTTTTGACATAAGGGTCTAAATATCATTATTGCAGGAAAAGCAATTAGAATAGCATAAAACCAATTTATTGGCCAAACCACCCAAAATAAACTTAAATCATCTAGAGATTTGAACGTTACAACAGAACTTATGAACATTGTTATGACAATGGACATGAATATTGATGCTAAGTAAATTACGTATTTTTGTTTGTTCATAATAAAAAAGGCACACAATTTCTTGTATGCCTCAAAAGATTGTTCTTAGTAATTAACCACCAATTTTATATCTTACAGGAAACTTGTGGCCAGTTTTTTCAACTTCGTCCATGTAAGCATTCATTAACGCTGCACCATCAATTCCTGGATATCCTTTAGTAATATCGGCAGCTCTTGAGTTAGGCCAATCTTTAATTGTCTCAGCCCAAATCTTTTGTTGTTCAACAGGTAGGTATGTTACTGCATCATTAATACCTTTTTTCTGACCTAACTTCATTAAATCAGTTAAACCTTTTTGGTATCTTCTTTGACCATCTTTAACAGCTGATCTTTCGTAATTTGCAGCTTCTTCCATAACAATTTTAGCAACTTCAGATGGAAGTTTGGCTAATGTTTTTAGGTTGACTGTTGTAATGGTTTGTGCCATTGCACCAAAACCTATAACTTTCCAGTATGGAGCTTGCTCATAAAACTTAAATCCACCAGCGTGAGCTGAAGGGAAAATAATTACGCCTTTTGCAACACCAGTTGCTAAGTCATTATACATAGTAGGTAATGTTGAGGTTACTGGAATTGATCCAAATAATGATACCCAAGGTAAGTTTGGACCAGCAGCAATCACTTTAACGCCCTTAAGTTCTTGTGCTTTGTTCCATTGTTTAACAGTTCCAATTCCATAATCATCAAAACCCTGCATAGCTATGAATTTTTGGTTATATTTATCTTCAAGCATTTTTGCTAATTGTGGAAATTTTTTAAGAACTCTGTGCTTAACTTCCCAGTTAGTCTCGAGATTTGTTAATGTAAAAGGAACAAAGTAATCAAAATTCCATGGTAATAATTTTGCAGTTTCAAAACATACGCAATATGAACCAATATCTAGCAATCCTTTTTCAACCGCTTCTAATGTTTCATGTACTTTTGCTATTTTACCAGCATAAGCTTCAATTATTTTAATTTTGTGTTTTGTTTCAGCTGCCACTCTTTTTTTAACATTTGGTACAAAAACTTTTTCCATTCCAGTTACATATGCAGTAGGAGCTGATGGATGTCCTGATCCAACTCTTAATGTATATGATCCTGCTATAGCAGAAGTTGCAATTGCACCAGAGATCAAAAGCCCAAGTGGAAGTGCTTTTTTTAAATTTTTTAACATATATTTTCCTCCGTTAATGTTAAAAGTTTAGCATCTTTTATTTATTTTTAAAGTTTAAACAAACTTTGTTGGCCAGCTTGCTAATTCTGGAATTAGATAAACCATAATCATAACAAACAACATCATGATCCAATATGGAATAGAACCCATAAAAATTGTTCCAAGTGGAACATTGTCATTACTACCCGTGAGTACACCTTTAACAGTATAAACAATGAGTCCAAATGGTGGCGTAAGAAGTCCAGCTTCAATTGCTAAAATACCAAATATAGCAAATGCATAAGGGTTTATTTCAGGTACTAAATGAATGAATAGTGGTACAGTAAGAAGTATAATAGAAATTGAATCTAAAAGCATTCCTAAAACAAGCCATATAACAACCATCATTATAAGAATGGCAAATTGATTTAAACCAACAGATGTAATGGCTTCAAGTATGATTGAATTGATATCAGATAATGACAGGAATCTAGAATACATTCCAGCTGTTATTAATAATATCATGATTGGTGCAGATGTTTTTCCTGCATCAATAACAGATTCAACAACACCTTTAAATTTCATGCCTTTGCATAACGCTATTATAAAGCTAGCTATAGCTCCCATTCCAGCTGCTTCTGTGGCAGTGAATATTCCTCCCCAGATTCCACCTAATACTAAAAAAATCAGTGCTATAATAGAAAAGCCAGAATAAATTTCTGTTTTTGTTAATTTTGTTGTTAACCCAACTTTGTCTGGCTCTGGGGCAAGTTCTGGTTTCATAATTGCTCTGATAAGGTTGTAGGCTACGTATAATAAAGCAAGAAGAATTCCAGGTATTACACCTGCAACAAATAATTTACCAATTGAGTCTTCTGTTATAATTCCCCAGACAATAAGTAAAACACTTGGAGGTATTAACATTCCTAAACATGCACTACCGGAAATAGCTCCAAGTGCAAAGCTGTGATTGTAACCAGCTTTTTTCATTTCTGGCCATGCTATTCTGGTAAAAGCTGCAGCAGAAGCTATGGATGTTCCTGTAACAGCTGCAAAAGCTGTATTACCAGTTACTGTTGCCACACCTAATCTTCCTGGCACACCTTTAAGGCCTTTATTAATGAGATTGTATAGGTCAGCTGCAGCTCCACTTCTCGATAAAAAATCTCCCATAAGAACAAAAAGGGGTATTGTCATAAAAACATGGTCTCTAATTAATTCATATGCCGCGCCACCAACTTGACTTGCTGCCATATATGCATCTTCAAATATGAAGTATGTTCCAATCATTGCTGTAGCACCTAATGCCAGCGCTATGTGAACTCCTGCAAAAATTGCTAGTAACATACCAAGCAATGTAATTAACATTAAGACATTTAAATCCATTTCCATCTTTATTCTCTGTGTTTAATTATTTTTTTTTCTGAATTGATCAATTATAAGACTAGCGTAAATATACACTATAATAATAGCTGCGAATATTATAACAGTTCTAACGATGTAAACAGGAAATTCTATTGCACCAATTCCTTGATACTCTTTGATTTCCCAACCTTTAATCATATCTGTCCATCCACCAACTGCTATTCCAACAAAAAGCATTATTCCAATTAAAAAAGAAAGTACATTAATTATTATTTTAGAATTTTTGCTGCAAAACTCATATATTAAAGTTGTTCTCAACATTGTACCTGATACAATGGCAAAGGGGACTTGAAGAAAAACAATTGCTGGCACAGAGTTTTGTACTATTTGATCAGCTCCCAAAAACAATCCAAAATTTCTAAATGTTACTTCAGCAAATATTGTAAATGCTACAAAAACAAGCCATATAGCAGCAATACCCTGTAAAATTTCAGAAACTTTTTTTACCATTTTTTATTCCTCTTCGTTTTTAAGAATAGAGATATTGATCTTTCAATCAAGGATAAATTAAATTATTCAAAATTTCTGAACTCTTTGATTTAACTTCTCACTAATATTTTTTATTTCTTCACATATTTTTTCGCTAAAAAATTTTGTAACTGGACTAAGTTCTCTACTTGCTGAAGTAATTAAAACATAATCTGTTATTAAAGAAGGGGAATCTAATGGAGATAAAGTTCTTGATTTTCCATCTAGATCTAAATCGCATAAAGCAGCAGGAAGTATGGAACACCAATCACTATAAGCAACCATTTCTAATGTTCCAATCATGCCGTCCATCTCAAGTATAGATTTAGGTTTTATGCCATGAGTTGATAAATATTGGTTTATAGCAATTCGTCTTGAATTTTCTGGACTAGGTAGAATTATTTTTAAATCATGAGATTTTAAATTTTCTATTTTAAGAGGTTTTAAATGATCAAATGGAGAGTTTTTAGAACTTACTAATAAGTTCAAGTCTTTTGATACGAATTGAACATTTAAACCTAATGAACTTTTAACAGATGGTACTATAGCAAATTCAATTTTGTTTGACCTAACCATCTCTTCAAGGACTCCGGAATAAGCTTCTGTTATTTTAAATTCAACTTTGGGATGATCTTCTAAAAATTTAGATAATGTTATTGGTAATGCTGATCTCGTGAAAGTTGGCATTAATCCACAATCGATGTTACCTGCAAAACCCTCTGGTGAAGATTTGGTATCAATTAAAGCTTTTTCCATAAGCTTTAAAATATCTAATGAGTGTTTATAAAAATCTTTACCTTTCTCAGTTAAACGCATATTTCCAGGAATTCTGTCTAGTAATTTTTTTCCAATGCTGATTTCAAGATTTTGAACAAGCATAGACATGCCAGACTGAGTTGCATTTAATCTTTCAGCTGCTTGACTAAAAGATTTTTCTTCAACTACTGCAACAAATGCTTTAAGTTGTTTTATGGATACAGTCATAATTATCAGTTTACTTGATACAATTCATATAAATAAATAATTACTTATTATACATAATTAATGATAAAAAAAAATAGCTAATTAATCATACTGTCTATGAATAACAAGAACTTAAGAAATGTTTTATCAAAGTTTGCTACTGGTGTGACCGTAGTTTCGACTATTGATAATGATGGAAAACCTGTTGGAATGACTGCAAATAGTTTTACTTCTGTTTCACTTGATCCACCCTTAGTATTATGGAATATTGGCATAAATCAACCAAGTTATGATGCTTTTTTAAAAGCTAAAGGATATTCAGTGAACATTTTGTCAAAAGATCAAAAAGATATTTGTGACTTATTCTCAAGTTCAATTGATGATAAATTTAATGATATTGATTATATTCTCAGTGATAATGGTTTTCCAATTATTCAAAAATCATTAGCATGGTTTGATTGTATAAAATGGAAAAATTATCCTGGTGGGGACCATCAAATTTTAGTTGGTGAAGTTAAAAATTTTTATGCCAATGAAAAGGACCCCTTAATTTTTTGGAATGGCTCTTTAGCTTAAAAAATACTTGATAGTTTTGAGTATTTTTGCATCAATTAAATTATATAAATAAAGTTAGAAAAGGAATTATATACATGGCTATTTGGTTAAAAGAAGGTAAATCAGAAAATGAAATTATTGAAGCTGATGAAAAAGTTAAAAGAACTGTTGAGAGTATTTTAAACGATGTATCTAAAAGAGGTGATGAAGCTGTTAGAGAATTATCTCTTAAGTTTGATAATTATACACCTGATAGTTTTATACTTAATAAAAAAGAAATTGAAAATATTGTCGATAAAGTAAACAAAAGAGATTTAGAAGATATAAAGTTTGCTCAAGATCAAGTAAGAAATTTTGCACAAAAGCAATTAGATTGTTTAAAAGACTTAGAAGTTGAAACTATTCCTGGTGTTGTTTTGGGCCATAAAAATATTCCAGTTAATTCTGTTGGATGTTATGTGCCCGGAGGTAAATATCCTATGGTTGCTTCAGCTCATATGTCAGTTATCACAGCAAGTGTGGCCGGTGTTAAAAACATCACGGCTTCTGCGCCACCTCAAAATGGAAAACCACATCCTGCAATTGTATCTGCAATGTATTATGGAGGTGCACATAAAATATTATGTCTAGGTGGTATACAGGCAGTAGCTTCTATGGCTTTAGGAACAGAATCTATTACAAAGTCTGATATGATCGTAGGTCCTGGTAATATGTTTGTTGCTGAAGCAAAGAGACAACTTTATGGAAGAGTAGGAATAGATTTATTTGCTGGACCAACCGAAACACTTGTCATAGCTGATGAAACGTCAGATGCAGAAATCTGTGCAGTTGATTTATTAGGTCAGGCAGAGCATGGCCCAACTAGTCCAGCTATTTTATTAACAAATTCGAAAAAACTCGCAGAAGATACTTTGGCTGAAGTTGATAGACAGTTAACTATTCTGCCGACTGCAGATATTGCGAAAAATTCATGGAAAGAATACGGACAAGTTATTTTATGCGAGTCGTTAGATGAAATGGTGCAAGTTGCAGATGAATTGGCATTTGAACATGTTCAAATTATGACAGAAGATATTGATTACTTCCTTAATAACATGACTAATTATGGAGCTTTATTTTTAGGATCTAGAACTAATGTTGCTTTTGGTGATAAAGTTATAGGTACCAATCATACTTTGCCAACAAAAACAGCTGCAAGATATACAGGTGGTCTGTGGGTTGGTAAATTTATTAAAACTTGTACTTATCAAAAAGTCTTAACAGATGAAGCGTCGTCAAAAATTGGTGAATATTGTTCTAGGTTATGTGCATTAGAGGGTTTTTCTGGTCATGGTGAACAAGCTAATATTAGAGTAAGAAGATATGGTGGCAGAAATATTAAACCATATGCTGCCGCAGAATAGGAAAAAATTATGAATTTTCCAAAAACACCAAGTTTTAGTTTAGAAAATAAAAGAGCATTAGTCACTGGAGCTGGAAGAGGCATTGGACTTGGCGCATCTATAGCATTAGCTTCTGCAGGAGCAGAAGTAATGATGGTTTCAAGAACAAATAAAGAGTTAGAAGAAATTGATAGTCATTTAAAACAGTTAGGTCATCAATCTAGTTATAGATCTATAGATGTGACCAATCAAAAAGATGTCTCTCAACTCATTCATGACGAAGATTGTTTTGATATTTTAGTTAATAATGCAGGTACAAATATACCATCTAGCTTGGTTGACACCAAGATTGAAGATTTTGACTATGTTATGTCATTAAATGTAAAATCAGTTGTGAGCTTAACACAAAAAGTTGTTAAGAAAATGATTTCAAATAATATAAAAGGATCAATTATTAATGTATCATCTCAAATGGGTCATGTTGGTGGTCCCAATAGAACTACATATTGTTCAACAAAATTTGCAATTGAGGGGTTTACTAAATCACTTGCAATTGAACTTGGAGCAAATGGAATAAGAGTCAATTCTCTTTGTCCAACTTTTATTAAAACTCCTATGACTGAACCCTTTTTAAAAGATGAAGAATTTAAAAAACATGTTCTTTCAATGATACCATTGGGAAGACTTGGTGAAATTTCTGATTTAATGGGGCCAATTGTTTTTCTTGCATCAGATGCATCCTCTTTAATGACCGGTTCAAGTGTTCTTGTTGATGGTGGTTGGACTTCAAGATAAATATTTATGAAAGCTGTCACTTTACAAAATGATGGAATTAAAATAATGGACACTTCTGTTCCTTCTCCAAGTGAGTTTCAAGTACTTGTAAAAGTCTATGCATGTTGTTTAAACAGATCAGATCTATTGGAGACTCAAGGTCAATCTTTTGGGCACATGGGGTCTGATTTAAAAATATTAGGAGGAGAGTTCGCTGGTGAAGTGATTGAACTTGGATCAAAAGTGTCTAATTTGTCAAAAGGTGATAAAGTAATGTGCAGAGGGGGCTCTGGCTGGGCTGAGTTTGCATTAGCTCATCATTTAAGATGTGTAAAGTTTCAGAATGAACAAATAAATTGGGAAAAAGCTTCATCTATTCAAGGAAGTCTTCAAACTATGCACGATGCTATTGTTACAAATGGTAAATTTAAAAAAGACCAATCAATATTTATTCAAGGGGCAAGTAGTGGAGTTGGCTTAATCGGACTTCAAATTGGAAAATGTTTAGGTGCAAGTTTAATTTTTGGTTCATCATCAAATCAAACTAGATTACAAAAACTCAGTGAATTTGGTGCAGATCATCTTGTTGATATTAATAAAAGTAATTGGAAAGATGTTATACTAGATAAAACAGATGGTAAGGGCGTGGATTTAGTTATTGATATGCTATCTGGCGATTTTACTAATCTAAATATGGAAGTTACTAAAATTAATGGCCATCTTATAAATATCGGTAGATTAGCAGGAATGAACTCGTATTTTGACCATGATTTGCATGCAAAAAGAAGAATTCATTACATTGGAACAACAGGACGAACCAGATCAATTGAAGAAAACTATTTAGTGTCTAAAATGGCTAATGATGATTTATGGAACTTTGTCTTAAATGATAAAATTAAACATCCCATTGACAGTGTTTTCGAATTAATTGATGCAAAACTTGCCCTAAAAAAAATGAATGATAATGAACATTTTGGAAAGATTATATTAAAAACTTAAATTTTATTAATTGTGATTATGAATGAATAAAACTGAATATATTTTAAATGTTAACGGAAAATCAAAAAATATTGTGTCTTCTGAGGATAAGCCATTACTATATATTTTAAGAGATGACTTCAATTTAACTGGAACAAAGCTAGGTTGTGGTCTTGAGCAATGTGGTTCATGCGCTGTTTTAGTAGATGGAAGTAAAGTATTAAGCTGTAACAGACCAGCTATAGAATTTGTTAATAAAAAAATAACTACAATCGAAGGTATTGCAAAAAATGAAGTTTTAAATGAGATTCAGCAATCTTTCAAAGAATTTAATGCTGCTCAATGTGGCTATTGTACTAGTGGTATTATTGTTTCCTTAACAGAATTATTTAATAAAAAAAAAATACCTGAAAGTAAGGAAATAGTAGAATCTTTATCTGGTCAATTATGTAGATGTGGTTCTCATGCTTCTGTATTAAAAGCAGTGAATAATGTAATTAAAATTAGAAAAAATCATGGTTAATAAATATAAATTAAATACTGGAGCAAGCGTCAAAGATTATAATAAAGTTTCTGATTGGCTTTCATTTGAAAGTCCTGACAAAATAAATATTTCAACAGGTAAAGTAGATATAGGACAACACATAAGTACAACTTTGGCGCTAATTTGTTCCAGAGAGTTAGAAATTGATATTAATTCAATTTTTGTTAAGAAATTAAATACAGATATAACACCAAATGAAGGAATTACGGCAAGTAGTTTATCAGTTCCAAATTCTGGCACAGCAATTAAAGCAGCATCAATTATTTTTAAGAGAAACTTTTTAGATTATGCGGCTAAGTCTCTAAATTTAATTAAAAATAACATTAAATTAGACGATGGCGTTGTTAAAGACCCTAATTCAAATGCCAGTATTAGTTTTTGGGATTTTTCGCAAACAGAAGATTTTTTTAAATTATCTATTCCCGAGATAATCGAAGATATAAATCAAAATAATATTGATCATAATTTTCATGTAGAAACTAAATTTATCAACTCAATTGTTCAGGGTGAATATAGGTTTCTACATGATTTAAAATTTGATAATATGTTACATGCTAGAATAATTAGGCCCCAAAGTTATTCTCATAGATTTGTATCAATTGATGAAAGTATTTATAAATATTTAAAAGACCATAATCTTGAATTATTTATAAAAAATTCATTTGTTGCTATTCTTGGCGATGACGAATACGAAGTTATTAAGTCATTGAATCGCGTTAAAAACTCAATCAAATGGGAACAAGTAGATAAATTAGCAAATGATGAAGTTTTTAATTTAATAGATAAAAATAATAAAGACACTCTTGTTGTAAAAAGAGGCGGTGAAGCATTTCATGAAAATATTCCTGAAATTAAATCTTATAAGAATAGTAATTATAAAACTTTAACATCAGAGTTTAATAAGCCCTATCTAATGCATGGTTCCATTGGACCATCTGCTTCATGCTCAATTTATAAAAATGGAAAGTTTGTAATTTATTCACATAGTCAAGCTATTTACGCTCTGAAATCTATACTATCAAATGCCTTTAATGTTGAGGAAGAAAATATAACACTTCATTTTATGCCTGGGGCTGGATGTTATGGTCATAATGGTGCTGATGATGTAACTTACGAGGCAGCTTTGCTTTCTAAAGAATTTGAAAATAAATATATTTTATTAAAATGGACCAGAGAAGATGAAAATTGTTGGGAGCCTTATGGAAGCGCATCTAAAAATAAGTTAACTGCTACTTTGGATGAAAATAATAAAATCATATATTGGTCTAGTGAAGCTTATTCAGATACTTATTTAACTAGACCAATGGTAGGTAAATTAGAATATTTTGTATCTCAAAGATTTATAAATAACGATTTTAAAAAATATAAAGCAGAGCCTCGTACTGGTGCTCATATGGGAATACATAGAAACCTAGACCCTATATATAATTTTAAGGAAACAAGGTTAGTTAAAAACCTAGTTCATGATTTACCGTTAAGAACATCAGCACTAAGAACATTAGGTGCTTTTGCAAATACAACAGCAACCGAGACATTTATGGATGATCTCTGTATTGAAGTTAATATTGACCCATTTGAATTTAGGATTAATCATCTTGATGACAATAGAGCAATAGATTTACTGAACGATCTAAAAACTCAAATGAAAAAAGATAAGCTATCAGAAAACGGTTTTAGAGGAATAGCTTTTTCTCGATATAAAAACTCGGCATCTTATTGTGCTGTAGGAGTAGAGTTGACTGTTTCTGATAATGTGGAAGTGGAATTAAAACAAGCATGGATTAGTGTTGATGCAGGTGAAGTAGCTTTCAAAGAAGGAATAGAAGCTCAAGTAGAGGGTGGATTCATTCAAGCTGCAAGTTGGTCTCTTTATGAAAAAGTTGATTTTGATAATAATGAAATTTTGTCAAAAGATTGGGATGGATACAAAATAATTGAATTTGACAATATTCCTTTGATAAAAACTTCAGTGATAAACAGAGTGGGTTTTCCTTATCTCGGTGTTGGTGAGGCAGTAGCTGGTCCAACTGGTGCATCAATTTCTAATGCGCTAAAAAGAGCCTTAGGTGAAAGAATAAAAAGTATGCCTTTTTCTCAAGAAAATATAACAAAACAACTTCTAGGCTAAATATTTATTAATAGGAGATCTGAAAATGTCTAATAAAAAACAAATAGGTTTAGCGATAGTTGGTTGTGGAACTATTGGTAGAATAAGAGCAATGATGGCAAAAGATTATCCTGGGATTAATTGGATTGGTTTATGTGATATTAACGAAGAATTAGGTAATAAATTATTAATCGATTGTGAGGCTGATTTCTTCACAACTGACTATAATGAACTTGTCAAAAGATCAGAAGTTAATGCAGTTATAATTGCTACTGATGAAAACCATCATTTTGGTCCCATAATGGCGTCTCTTGAAAACGAAAGTTCTTTATTTATAGAAAAACCTCTTGCAACTGATTTAGTTGAAAGTAGGGATGTTCTTAATAAAATAAAGTCAACTAATGTTGATGCAGTTTTAGGGTATACTCAAAGATTTAGAAGAAGGTTCTTGGCAGTAAAACAAAAATTAATGGATCAAAAGATTGGACATGTTACATCTGTTGTAACTAGAGCGTTTATGAATAGCATGGTTCCTATAGCAACTGTAAGAAGAACAAATGAAAGAAAAAACCTTACACCTATGGTAGTTTCTGGTACCCATAGTCTAGATATGTCGTTCTGGTTAATGGAAGGTAAGTATCCAAGATCTGTATTCGCACAATCAGTAGATAAAAAATTACAAAGTCATGGAACTAAAGATTCTACATTTGGTATTTTTACTATGGATGATGATACTATTTTTAGTATGAATATAAGTTGGGCTCTTCCAACTGTATGGCCAGGATCTGTCTACGGTCTAGAAATTGGAATTGTTGGTACAGAAGGGGTTATTGATATTGAAGATACTCATAGAGATTTAGTTCTCGCAAGTGAAAAGCCTCAAGGTCATGGCTATAATCCTTCTGGCTTCACACCTTCAGATGCAAGACATGTTGATTTTTTAACATCATATCCCCCTGGAGATATTTATAACAATCAACTCTGGGGACCTATGAGAGAAGAGACCAACTCTTGGTTTCAAAGATTATATGTTGGAACAGATACTCCTCATGCTTCTGCAGAAGATGGACACAAAAATCTTGTTATGACAATGGCAATGGATGCATCTAGTAAAATAAATAATAAAATTGAAATTTCAGATAATATTGAGACAGAAATTTTAAGAATACAAGGTTTATAGTATGAAAGCTTTACTTTTGAATGGACCTAACAAACCTTTTTCTATTGAAACAGTAAATGATCCTTCTCCTGCAAAAGGTTATGCTGTTGCTAGAGTGTTGGCATGTGGTTCAGGGTTGACTATTCAGCATGTTAAAGCTGGAAGGATAATTGTAGATTATCCAAAAATTATCGGACATGAGATTATTGGAGAAATAGTTGAAATCAATGGTAAATCAAATGAATATAAAGTTGGTGATCCAGTAACTGCTTTCTTCTACTTAACTTGTGGCCAATGTAGATGGTGCAATATTGATCGTGAAACTCTCTGCGATAACTTCAAAGGATATATTGGAAGAGAAATTGATGGAGGTTATGCAGAGTATATTAAACTTCCAATTGAAAATTTTATAAAAATTCCGGAATCAATTAACTATAAAAATAATCTTTTAGAAACTGCTGTAGTTTGCGATGCGGTTGCAACACCATTAAAAGTTTTAAAAAAAGCAAGAATATCATCTTTTGATAAAGTTGGTGTTATGGGTGCAGGGGGCGGGCTGGGTATTCATATGCTTAAAATGCTAAAATTAAATAATATATCTTCCATAGGTATAGACACAAAAACCGAAAAGTTTGATATTTGTAATCAAAATGGTGCAGAATTTTCTATTTCACCTATGGAGAATGACCTAAATAATAAAATTGATGATTTTACCGAGGGAAATGATTTAGACGTAGTTATTGATTTTGTTTCTAGTAAAGCCTCTCTTGAGTTAGGGGCTTCAATTTTAGGTAAGGGTGGAAGATTAGTTACACTTGGGGGTAGTGGTAAGCAGTTTTTGGCAAATTCTGCTGATATGCTTGTTAAAGAGTTAGAACTTATTGGTTCTCGTTATTGTACTAAGCAAGAACTTAAAGACAGTTTAGACTTATATGCAAGAGGCTTAATAAAACCGTTAGTCTCATACAAAACAGACTTCAATGGTGCTGAAGACCTGCATCATAAAATTGAAACAGGTGACGTTACAGGAAGAGCTGGAATATTAATTTAACTTATTTATAATTTCTTCTTTTTTCATCACCCAAGCTATTGATTGAGACATGATTTTAAGAGCAGTTTTATGCTGATCTTCGCCTCGCATAGAGCCAGTACAACACTCAATTACAATAGGATTATAACCTCTATTGCTCGCTCCAAATGTTGTTCCGTAAACACAAGTGTCTGTATTAACACCACAGATAATTATATTTTTAATATTTAAAGTTCTTTTTAACAGCATATCTAATTCTGTATCTTGAAAACAATCAAAGTTACGTTTGCTTGTTATATGAATATCATTTTTTTTAACGAGTGTTTTTGGTAACTCGCAAGATAGTGTTCCCTCCACTCTTTCTGGTTTTTTTCTAGCTCCAGCTTGTTTATTTTGTGAGAGTTTATTTTTTTGACTAACATCGATATAAGGACTTATTGAAAAGTTATATTTTAATTCTTCTTTCTTTCTAACGACATAACAATGCACAATAGGAATATTCAATTTCCTTAATTTATTAAAAAGAAAATTTGAATTTTTTAATATTTTATTAATATCAGCTTTTGATAAAGGTGATGTTCCAACTTTTGGGTCAAGATATTCATTTTGCATGTCAACACTAAGTAAACAAGTTTCTTTTTGCTTAATTTTAAGCAATTTGTTCATTAAAGATTTATAATTTGTAAAGTCTGCTTTCATATTATAGTCTTCATGTTAATGAAAAAAGATCAGATTTTAAACAACAAAATTGGGATAGTTGGACTTGGTGTTCTTGGATCTGCAATAGCAGAATGCTTTATTAAAAAAAATATAAATATTTTTGGATTTGATATATCAGATCAATTTTACAAAAAACTTGATAAATCATATTTTTCTAAAACTGATGATTTGGATCAAATTTATAGTGAATGTGACATTGTTTTAACATGTTTGTCATCTGAGGAAAGTTTATTAGAAGTGACTAAAGAAATAAGTTCCAAAGTCCTGATAATTGAAACATCTACCCTGCCACTCGATTGTAAAAAAAAAGTACTAGATCAATTAAATAATTCAAATTGTAAAATAGTTGATGCTCCATTATCAGGAAATAGATTAGCTGCTTTAGAGGGTAATTTGTCAGCGTATTTGAGTGGTCATAAAAATGAAAAAATTATTGCAAAAAAAGTTCTTGATTTATTTTGCCAAAAAGTAACGGATGTTGGAGATTTTGGCAATGGTATTGTGATAAAACTGATAGGAAATATCCTAAATTTAGTCCATAATGCGGTCTCAGCAGAGGTTTTGACACTTGGAATGAAAGTAGGTTTAAAACCAGAAATCATTTATGAAGCAATAAGTGGTACCTTCTCATCCTCAGGAGTATTTGAAAATAGAGGTAAATTAATGGTTGATCAAGATTTTGAAAAAGAAGGTATGAATTTTTCCACACCTATGAAGGATTCAAAATTTATTACTGAACTTTCTAGAGCAAATTTAGTGGCATTACCAATTTATCAAGTTGCTTTACAATATTATTATTCTGCAGTTGCAAATGGTCTTGGTGATAAAGATGCGTCATCTATAATTAAAATTATTGAAAAAAAACACCAATTTATCACGTTAATTTGATATTAAAGTAAAAAAATGTCATAATATAATGCAATAATTTTATATATCAGTAGATAGGTATTATTTTGTTTAATAATTCAAGATTTACGTTGGCATTAATTGGTATAATTATGATTTTAGAAAGCATAAGCTTTGTTGTTTTTGCTAAAGAAATTACTGAAATAATGTTTCCTTTTTCAACAGACAATCCTGAAGCTCTTGAACTTGGTATAAGTCTTCGATATGCAATGGCTTCTGGGTTGTTTTTCTTAGGTATGTTACTTTTTTTATGTAGAGGTGTACCTAGATCTGCGGCACAAAGACTTTTATTTTGTTGTGGATCAGGCTTTTCAATTGTTTTGTTAAGTCTAACTTATTTAACTTTTTTTAGAGATGTCAATATTTCTAAAATTATTTATATAATACACATTATTTTAGTATTATTATCTTTTTACGTATCTTCTAGAAAGTTTCAGGAATAATTTAAATATTAACATTATTTAATTAAATCGATTATAATATTTAATTAATTTTTTCTACTTTATAGACTTCATGTGACAGTCCAAGATTGTTTTCCATTTCTTTGAAGTCATCTGAATTCATAAATTCCTCAACCATTTCAGGATTGAAAACTTCAGTTAATACCATTGCAGTATTATCATCAACTTTACCAACTGTAGTATTTCTCATCATTTTTGATTGAACTTCTGCGTCTTCATCAAATTTAACTTTCCAATCATCATAATTAACTTTAGTCATTTTCGCGATAATAAGAGTATTCATAATAATTCTTTCTTAGTCAGATACATTCATAATATTAGGCATTTCTTTTATATTATTTTCAAACATGTTAGCCATTTCACCAAGAGTCTCAATAATCGCGTCAGGTGAATTTGCTTTCCACCAACAATACATAACCATGTCATTTTTTTCGTTGTTCCAATTCATTTGAAAACTTGCATTATCATTCTTCATATTTGCTCTTATGTCATCTTCAGTCATGCTACTTGACATCTCAAAATATTGATCTCTCAATTCTTCAGTTTTAAATGTGTGCGTTACCATATAATCTTTCATTAAATTACCCCTCTAAATATCTAAATATCTTTTCAAAAAATTGATTTAAAATCAAATTATATCTAGATTACTTTGAAAATAAGAATAAATTTTAAGCAAAGTCACTTTTTAAAATAAATTTTCGAAAATCCAAAATACACCATAACATATAGCAAATAATATATGTAAAAATATTGATACATATATGGCTTTTAAAGGTTTGTATTTTCCATTATTCCACCAATTATTAAACAAGAATGAAATTTTTTTAAATTTACTTTCTCCATCATTCCACCAATCCCAAAAATTTGTATTAGAGTTGTTGATAATGTCTCCTATTAAAATATAATTATATCTAAATAATAAAACAGATTATAGTATTTATAAATGTATTCAATTGATAAATAACCGATTTTATATTATGTGAAATTTATGGTCGATTTTTTAGATAGCCCAAAAAAATGGAGTGCTAATAATGCAAATCTTATTATAGGATTTTTATTTGGTCTAGCTGTTCCTTTTACTGCTTGGATACTGCTTTTAGGTTTTTTTAAAATAAAAACTTTTAATAAAACCTTATCTTTGGGAGTTGCGATTGGTCTTCCGTTTGGTATTTTAAGTTACTCTCTTTTGTTAATTTAATGGATCCAAAATTAATTAAATTATTTCTAGTTTGCAGTTTTCATCTTGTTTTATTTTATTTATTACTACACTTTAAATTTAGTAAGAGATTTATATTTCTGAAAAACATTTTCGTTAAAATCGTTTTTTCAATAATTTTTTTCTTAATATTTTTCTTTTTAAATAATTTATTGTACGATAATAATAAATATACTCTATACATTATTCATGCAGCATTTTTAACGATTTGGTATACTGAACTTGCTTTTTATTTAGAAAAGCATTTTTGGAGAGACTTTTTACAAAATCAACTTCCATTTTCAATAAACCTTCTATTAAGCTTTGTTTTAATGATAAATGCTGGTTATTTCACTTTAATGTTTATAATAAGAATACTTGAAACTAACAGGCTTTATTAAAAATATTTTTCATATAATTTAAAAGTTCATGCTGTTAGAATAACTTTTTAACTACGTATTGAATTAAAAAAAAATAGTTTTAATTATTAAATATGAAATTTATTCTAATACTTATTTTAACTTTAACCTCAAAAATAGCTATGAGCGATTTTTTTAAAAATATTTCTAATTTAATTGAAAATAACACCGATAGACTTAGTTACGGAGTTTCCGTTGCTGATGTGAATAATGATAATAAATTTGAATTTATTATTGCAGGATTTAGATATTCAAACTTAGCATTGGGTTTTAAAAATGGAGTTTTGAAAAATTTAATTAATGATCCAATATTTTTAGATCATAATAGATCAACAATTGGAATTGCTTCTTGTGATATCGATCAAGATGGTACTGAAGAAATATATTTTTTAAATACTGACACATATAGTGGTGAAAAAAAATATTCTGATCGTTTATTAAAATTTAATAAAAAAATAATAGATTTATTCGAATTACCTAAAAATCAAAAGAATTTAAATTTAACAGCAGGTCGTTCAGTTGTTTGTGTAGATAGAACAGGTAATGGTAAATACGGAGTTTATGTTGCTAATTATGGTGGTCCAACACGCTTTTATGAGTTAAATGATAATATAATTAATGATATAGCCCCAGATTTAAATATTGATAAAATTACAGGTGGAAGGGCCGTAGTGGCAGGTCACATCTTAAGTAATAAAATGGATATATTTGCAGCAAATGAAAGAGGGCCAAATTTTTTGTATTTAAATAAAAAAAATAAATTTTATAATGTATCAACTGAATATAACATTGATGATGTTTTGCAAAATGGAAGAGGGACTACTTTATCAGATTTTCTATACAGAGGTAGTTTAGATATAATTAATGGCAATTGGGAGGGGTTTCATAGAATTTTTGTTAATAACGAAACTACATTCAATGATATGGCTAGTAAAGAATTTAGAGTTCCATCTCGAATACGAACGATAATATCAGCTGATTTTGATAATGATGGCTATGACGAAATTTTTATGAATAATATTGGAGAACCTAACAAGCTTTTTAAAATTTTAGATGATGGAAAAATTATTCAAATCAATATAAATAATGCTCTTGAAAAGAATGGTTTAGGCACAGGGGCTGCTGTAGCTGACATTGATAATGATGGTGTTTTAGAATTATTAATTTCACACGGTGAATCCGGACCACAACCTTTATCGCTATTTAAATCAAATATTAAGAATAAAAAATTTCTTAGGATAGCACCTAAAACTACTTACGGAGCGCCTGCAAGAGGTGCGACTGTAATTCTTGTAACAAATCAGAGAAAACATGCAAAAACTATTGATGCTGGATCTGGATATTTATGTCAGATGGAACCTGTGGCTCATTATGGTTTTAGAGAAAATGAGACTATAAAAAATGTTATTGTTAAATGGACCGATGGTTCTATTAATGAATATAAAGTTACTGACTTAAATAAAACATATGTATTTAGAAAAGGTCTTTAACAAATATTTATGATTAAGTTAAACTTAAATTTATTACTTTTATTTCTATTTTCTATTTTTAGTGTTTTAACTAGTTCTTCGTACTCTGAAGGTGAAAAGTTTTATAATGAATTAGTTAAGGATTGGCCACAAATTTTTCCTGATTCAAATAGAAATGCTGCTGGACCTAAGTTTTATAATCATATTTTAAAAAAATATAATGACTATGAAGATTTCAAAGAGGTTAATAAACTTTATTGTGCAGTGTCTGGATCTCTAATTCGACCAAATTCAACACCTAGTTTTGTATACTTAAATGAAGAAGGTTCAGATAAAAAAGTTTGTGGATACTATTATAAGTGCTGTTGGCCTTGTGTTTGTGATTTAATGAAATATGCTACTGTTAAAAAGGTTAAAAAAACCTTTAAAAATAGAGTAAATGAGTATTTTGTATTATTGATAAATAATCCATGCAATAAATTAGATTTTCCGAAAAAAGTAAATAAAAACTATTTTTGTAAAAATAATAAACTTGATAAA
>CACOVB010000016.1 GCA_902630555.1 uncultured SAR116 cluster alpha proteobacterium | reverse complement strand
TCAGAAGCATCATTAACTATTAACAAAAAGTCCGATTCTCTTATAAATTCGAGAGTAGATTTAAAAGATTCTACCAATTCAGTTGGAAGAGAGGAAATAAAACCAACTGTATCAGATAAAATTATTTTATTTTTATAGGACATTTCATGCTTCATTAATCTTAAAGTCGGGTCTAATGTAGCAAATAACATGTTTTTAGATATTACCGAAGAGTTAGTAAGATTATTAAATAATGTTGATTTTCCAGTATTTGTATAACCAACTAAAGAAGCTATAATTGATGATGAGTTTTTTCTTTTTGAATTTTGTATTGATCTAGTTTTGACAACTTTTTGAAGACTTGCGTTTAAATTTTTAATATTTTTATTAATTATTCTTCTATCTAACTCTATTTGTCTCTCTCCAGGACCACCCAGAAAACCTGAGCCTCCTCTTTGTCTTTCTAAATGAGTCCAAGATCTTACAAGTCTGGTTTTTTGAAAATTCAAAGTAGCTAATTCTACTTGGATTTTACCTTCATTTGAAATTGCTCTTGAAGAAAATATTTCTAAAATAACTTGTGTTCTATCTATTACTTTAACTTTAAAGAAAATCTCCAGGTTTCTCTGTTGTATTGGAGATAATTGAAAATCAATAATTAATAAATTAATTTTTAATTTTTGTATTAATTCTAAGATGCAGTTTAGTGAATTTTTATTAAATAAATAAGCAGATGAAAACTTATTAATTTTTATAGTTAAAACATCTAATACATTTACATTTAATGCACGAATTAATGAAATTGTTTCCGACTTTCTATTTTCTAAGTTATTTTTATTATAGAAAGAATCTTTAAATATTTTATAGTTATTTATAATAGGAATAACTATTAGTACTTTTTCTTTTAAATTACTTATATTATCCAATTTACTAATAATTAATCATTCAATTCTAAATATGTTTTCCGCAATAACTTAGAAAACTCTCCAACTTTTCCATTATTAATTTTTATATTATCCACTTGTATTACAGGTGTAACAAAAGATGAAGCACTTGTGACAAAAGCTTCTTTACAATCTTTAATATTATCTAATGATATTTTTTTTTCTTCCACTTTAATATTTTTATTTTTAGCACAATTTAAGATTGAATCTCTTGTAATTCCAGCTAAGATTTTCCCATCAAGAGACCTTGTAATTAGAATATTATTTTTGTTTAATATCCAAAAGTTTGAACTTGAACCCTCTGTTATATAAGATTTTTTGTCTAAAAATAATGCTTCACCAAAACCATTTTTAATTCCTTTAGTTTTAGCTAATACATTAGGTAAAAGTTGTGTTGTTTTAATATCTGGATTATTCCACCTAGTATCAAATGTGGTATAAACTTTGATGCCTGGAATAATAGTTTTGAAATCTTCTTTATTTTTTTTTGTTAGAATAACTAGAATTGGTTTTAAAGGCATGTTGAAATAACTATGATCTCTTGAATATTCACCTCTTGATACTTGAATATAAATTGAACCGTATTTTATATTATTTTCAGCAACTAATCTTTTCATGATTGTTATAATGGCTGAATCTGAATAATTTAATTCAAAATCAATTCTAGACATTGATATTCTAAGTCTTTTCAAATGACCTTCTAAGTCTAAAAATTTGCCATTTTTGTAATATATTACTTCATAAACAGCGTCACCAAACTGATATCCTCTATCATTTACTGAGATTTGAGCTTTATCAAGAGAACAATATTTATTATTTACATAAGATAACATTAAAAATAATCCAATCTAACAGATAAAAGTTCTTGAACTTTTTTAATTGATTTAACTGGAACAAACATAACTAATTTATCACCAGGGTCAATTGTTGAACTGCCCCTTGCTGGTATAATTTCATTATCTTTTTTTACAATAGATCCTATGGAAACATTTTTTGGCAACTTAATCTCTTTTAGAGGCAACCCAATAATTGAAGATGTTTCAAGAGCTTCAACAGATATCACTTCTCCAAATTCTTCAATTATTGAATGAACAGCTTCAATTTGACCTTTTCTAATATACTTTAATATCGATGATACTGTGATAACAGGTGGACTTATGACTGCTTCTAAATCTAATGTGTTTACTAAAGGGAAAAATGCTGGTTGATTTAATAAAACAATACAATGTTTTGTTCCTGATCTTTTTGCTAGTAATGATGACAAAATATTAACTTCATCATGATTTGTAGCTGAAATAAATGATGTTTCTTTACCCACTCTAGCTTCTTTTATTATTTCTGGATCTAGCGTATCTCCAGAGATGATTGATGCAAACTCTAACTGCTCAGCTGCATTTCTTGCTACATCTTTATCTAATTCAATAAAAGTAAGATTTGTATCGGGTGAAATTTTATTTATCATATCTCCAATCATAACACCCAAATTACCAGCACCTGAAATTATAACATTATGAGAAGTTATTTCTGAATGTCCAAAGGCCGCTAAAGTTCTTTCAATTTGATCAGTTTGACAAGACAAATATATTCTATCATTTATTTTTAGAACATCATCTCCAGATCTAGGTATAATTAGGTTATTATCTCTTATTATAGCCATTATCGTAGCATTTAAACTTGGAAATAAATCTACTAATTCTCTTAATGGCGTATCTAATATTGGGCAGTTTGAATTACATAAAATTCCAAGCATTGTTACATGTGAATTACAAAATTCAGCAACATCAAATGCACCAGGAGTTCTCCATTGTTTTACTATTGCTGAAGCAACCTCTTCTTCAGGAGAAATAATGTGATCTATTGGAATTTTTCCTTCTTGAAATAAATCTAACAACTCTTCATTAAGATATTCTCTAGATCTAATTCTAGCAATTTTTGTTGGAATATTGAAAAGTAGATTGGATAAATGACATGCCATGATATTAATTTCATCAGACTCAGTTACGGCAATTAACATCTCAGCATCCTCAATTCCTGCATTTTTTAAAACAGCTGGATGAGAAGATAAACCTAAAACTCCTTGAACATCATAAAGGTCTGTTATTCTTTTAAGAGCCTCAGAATTTGAATCAATAACAGTTATATCATTATTTTCAGTAGAAAGGTGTTCTGATATTGACATACCTACTCTTCCAGCGCCACAAACAATAATTTTCATAATTTTACCATAAACTTATTTTTCAATATTTATATCTAACTCTTTTATTTTTCTGTGTAAAGCTGAACGGTCCATGCCAACAAAGGTTGATGTTTGAGCTATGTTTCCTTTAAATCTATTTAATTGAGTTTCCAAATATTTTTTTTCAAAAATTTTTCTTGCATCCTTAATAGGTAAATTTAAATCGTAATTATGTTTATGTTCATTATCTTTATTGCTTTTAAATTCAGGAGGTAAATGAGATATTTCAACTTGAAAATTTTTTTCATTTCCATACATAATTAGAAGCCACTCAATTAAATTCTTTAATTGCCTTACATTACCTTTCCAATTAAAGCTTTGTAATAAAATATAAGTTTCATCTGCAAAAATTAATTTATTTTTATTAAATAACTTTGAAGCCACTTCCATAAATGAGTTAATTAGAAGGTTAATATCTTCAATCCTAGAATTAAGAGACGGTATGGATATTGGTACAACAGACAATCTATAAAATAAGTCTTCCCTTAAAATACCATTTTTTACAGCTTCATTTGGATCATAGCTAGTACCAGCAATAACTCTAATGTCGATTTTAATTTTTTTATTCGAACCATATTTGTAAAAAGTTTGATCTTGTATTACATTAATTAACTTAGCTTGAGTGTCTATAGGAAGGTCACAAATCTCATTAAAATAAATAGTACCATTATTTGCTTGTTCAAATAAACTTTTAGCATCATTTTTATTTTTGCTATCATTAAAACCAAAAAGTAATTGATCAACCATTTGATTAGACAAACTTGCGCAAGCCGCAACTACAAATGGATGATTAACTCTGTTCGACAACGAATGAATAAAACGTGCACAAGTCTCCTTACCTGAACCAGATGGACCACTTATTAGTATTCTACTATTACTTTTTGATACTTTGACACAAATATTTTTTACATTTTTAATCTTAGATGATTTTCCAATAATATGATTGCTTTTAAGCCATTCATTATTAGAGTCCATTAATTTTATTTTTAAATCTCTTTCTTGAAGAGCTTTTTTTACTAAAAATAATAATCTATCAGATTTAAATGGTTTTTCTAGAAAATCATAGGCACCATTCTTTGCAGCATTCATGGCATACTCAATAGTTCCATGGCCAGACATAATTAAAACTGGAGTAAGAGCATTGTAGGCTTTGCACCATTCAAGCAATTCAAAACCCTCTTTTTCGTTATCATTCATCCAAATATCAGTTATAACCAGAGATATACCTGAGTTTTCCATAACTTTAATAGCTTCATCTTTTGAAAATGCACTATTAACTGAATAACCACTCTCATTTAATATATCTGAAATTAAATCACAGATATCAGGTTCATCGTCTACAATTAAAATTTTATTATTTATCATATGCTTCTTTGTTATTTATTGTTAATGGGAAATTTAATTTTTACTTTGGTCCCTTTTTCTGATGATTCAATAATAATTTCACCATGATGATCTTCAATTATCTTCTTAGATATAGCTAAACCTAAACCTGTTCCATTTTTTTTTGTAGTAAAATATGGTTCTAATATCTTAATTTTATTAGCTTCTTTTATTCCAACACCATTATCTTCAACACTTAATAAAATATGATTTTGAGTTATTATTGATGAAAAAGTTATTATTTTACTTAAAATATTATTTTCTTGAAAGTTTTCAGAAGAATTTTTAATAACATTACCAATAACTTGTCTTAATTGTTTTTCATCAGCGTAAATTTTTAATTTTTTATCAATATTGCTAAAAGAGGTTTTGTCAAACTTAATGTCAGGATAAGATGTTTTAAAAAAATTATAAGTATCTTCTATAAATTTATTATAATTTATATTTTCTAGAATTGGACTTGGCAATCGAGAAAAAGAAGAAAACTCATCTATTAAATGTCTTATATCATCAACATTTTTTAAAATCATTTCAGATGTGTTTAATAATTTATTATCTGATTGAATTAATTTTGAATTAACTATTCTTTCCGCGCCTAATCTTATAGGAGTAAGAGGGTTTTTAATTTCATGAGCTATTTTTCTAGCAACATCTGACCAAGCAACCAACTTTTGTGCTTGTATCAGATCGGTAATGTCTTCAAACGTAAGGACATATCCTATTACTTGATTTTCATTAATTTGTTTAACAATTCTAGATATAAGAATATATTTTTTATTATTTTTTAAAAATTCTATTTTTTTTTCAACAAAATTATTATTTTTATACTTAATTTCATTAATTAAAATTTGAAATTCAGGAAAAAGTTTTTCAAATTTTTTATTATAATGTTTTGAGATATTTATTTCCAAGAGCTTTTCAGCAGTTTTATTAGGCAAATTAATTCTAAAGCTTTTATCTAATCCAATTACGCCAGAGTAAACACCAGATAGGACGGCTTCTGAAAATTGTCTTCTTTGATCCAATTGATCATTTGCTTCTATAAGTTCCGATCTGTTATTTTTAATATCAAGCACCATTTTATTAAATGCATTACCAAGTTTTTTTAATTCGCTGATTTTATTTTGCAAAAGTGTTTTATTTTTAATTTGATAATTTAAGTTTCCTCTTCCAACTTCTTGAGACGCATGAATTAATTCAGCAATTGGTGATATTAACCTGTTAGACAATCCTAAACCTACGTATAAAGATATTAGTAGTAAAAATAACGAAATAAAAAGAAATAAAGCTAATATTGAAATTTTGGTATCAAACAAATTTAACTCAATAGATTTATAATCGTCAGAGGCAATATTTGATTTTCTTATAGCTTCTAAAACTTTTTGATCTATAAATCTTGAGGTTAACAAATATGCATCAACATATTGATCTAACTTTATAAATGCATTTACCTTATTTGAATCTCTATCATTTGAAATTATTATTTTCCCATCATTAGCCAAGTCATAATATCTATTAGGCAAATCTAGATAATTAATTTCAAATGCAAATTGCGATCTTGCTAGTACATTTCTTGACGACCCAATTAACACAGCGTCTGTGAGATTATTTTTACTAATATAAAAATTTAAAAATTTATTAATTTTATTTTGATTTGATGAAAATGAGATAGCATTATCGTTTAGTATTTTTGCAAATTCTAAAGCCTCTCCTTTCATAGCATTTTGATGCTCAACTAAATACTTATTAGCAACTTCAACAGATTGAGAAACTGCTGTTGAAATCTTTTTACTAAACCATCCATCTAAAGCAGTATTTATAGTAAAAATTGAAAAAGCTGAAATAATTATTGATGGCATTAAACAAACAACAGAAAACAATATAGCCAATTTTTTGTGCAACTCATAACCTGCAATCTTCAATTTAGCTTGAAAAAAAAGTGTATATATTTGTTTGATGACTTTATAAAAAAGAAAAATGACAGAAAAAATTAAACATATAAAAATTATATAAAAATAAGTTTGTGACAGATTTTTGATATTTAAATTAAAATTATTAGAGTATAGAAGTCCAAGTATTAATAATAATAATGGTATTAAAAATATAGTATCTACTTTTAAAAATTTTTTTAAAGTTAAAAGCTTATTCATCGGTTTATAAATTATTTATAAAAATAATTATAAACTATTTTTTCTAACTTTCCTAACAGTTACACCTAATTCTGATATTTTTTTTCTTAAGGTGTTCCTATTTAATCCTAATATAGAAGATGCTTTAATTTGATTACCTCTAGTATAAGTTAAAATATTTTCAATAAGTGGTTTTTCCACTGTTCTGATAAATTCATCATATACATTCATATTAATTGAGTTGTCATTAAAAGAAGATGTAAGTATACTTATACGCTTTTCAATAAAATTTTCTAACGTTAAATTTTCATCATTCTCATAAATTTCAAAAGAATTTTTCAAATGATTTTTTACATCTGAAACAGTGATTTTATTATTAGATATGGAAAGAGATAATCTTTCAATTAAGTTCCTTAATTCTTGAATATTCCCTGGCCAATTATAAGATTTTAAAAAATTTAATGATAATTCATCAATTGATAGCTGGCTATTATTTTTAAAATTAAAAGTATTTATGAAATAAGTTACTAAACTTGGGATGTCTTCTAATCTTTTTCTTAAAGGCGGCAAGTATATCGGCATAACATTTAACTTATAATAAAGATCTTCTCTAAAATCTCCTTTTTCAACAAGTTTAAAGAGATCTTTTTTTGATGTTACAATTATTCTTGTAATAATAGCGTTATGTGAATTTTGATTGTTAATCAAATTGAAATTTTCAATGAAATTTAACAACTCGTATTGTTCAGTTAGAGATCCTTCACACACTTGATCAATAAAAATTGTACCACCATCTAAATTTTTAAGATCATTGATATATGCAGAATTATGCTTTTTTTCATTTAAATATAGAGATAATTCTTCATTAATTATTCTAAAATTTTTGATATTTAATTTTATAAATTTTTTTTTATCTGAAAATGTTAAATCATGAATTGACTTAGCTAATAATTTTTTTCCTGTGCCAATCTCTCCATTTATTAAAACAGTGATGTTAGACTTAATTAATCGTGCAATGATTTTATATGTATCTTGCATAACTTTCGATTTTCCAATGATAGGACCTGATTCATATAAACTTGGTTTATCAGAAAAAGAATCTTCACTTTCAGTGACTTGTTTTTGGTCTAATAAACCAGAGGTTTCAAATATTTTATTCACCAATCCTATTAATTCATCAAGATCGAATGGTTTAGGAAAATAATAAAAAGCACCTTTTTTTTCTGCTCTAACTGCTGTAATTAATGTGGATTTAGCTGAAATTACTATTATTTTCATTTTTGGATTTAAAGTCTGAATTTTTGGTAAGACATCTAATGTATCTCCATCAGGAAGACCAACATCTGTTATCATTACATCAAACTCATCATCATTTAATAAACTCCAGAAACCAGCTGTTGTAGCACTAGTTTTTACTAAAAAACCGCTTCTGGTGAGTGCAGTTGATAAAACTAATCTTATGCTTTTATCATCATCAACTACTAAAATTTTTTTCATGATCATCCTTTGGAGTTGTTTTTAATGGAAAATTTAAACAAAAATTAGTACGTCCGTTTTCAGAGGTAACTTCAATTGACCCATCTAATGTTCTTATTGAATTTGAAACAATAGACAATCCCAAACCTTTTCCATCTTTTTTATTTGTAATAAATGGGTCAAAAATATTTTCAAAATCTGATACTGGAACACCTGTTCCAAAATCAATAACTTCAACTTGTAAAGGTTTTTTTTCAGGTAAATCATTTTCATTTAGTAAAAATTTTTTACTAGCATTATATGAGGTTTTTAAAATAATTTTCCCTTTATTATTTTGTGCTTCAGAAGCATTTTTTATAAGGTTTGTGAATATTTGAATTAATAATTCTTCATTTGCATGAAAATCAGGTAATGAAGGATCATAAATTTCTTCAAATAAAATTTCAGAGCCATAACTATTTTTTGCAGAATTAATGCAATAATTTAATACTTTATGAATGTTAATAAAATCTAAAGACATATTACCCTCTCCAGCAGAGAGATTTTCCATATTTGAAAGTAAATTTTTAATTCTATCAGCTTCAAATTTTATTAAATCTAACATTTCAACATAATTTGAAGATTTCAAATCTTTTTGTAATAGTTGGGTTGCACCTACTATTCCAGAAAGTGGGTTTTTTAATTCATGCATTAACATTTCGACTAATGAACTAAAAGATTGGGAGATTTTTGAATTAATTTTATGGTAAATAAATGTTTGATTTTTAAGATTTTGTTCAAAATGAATAACAATTAAATCTTTTTCATTAAAAGTGTTAAATATACTAACTTTAAGTTGTTTTTTACTTTGATTTCTTAACGAAATTACAAGCTTATCTTCCTTAAGATTTATTGCATTATTAATAGCTTTATTAATTAATAAAATAAGTGGTGAATCTTCATCAATTATAGAATTTAAATTTTGGTTTAATATTAAATTTGAGTTTACGTAAAAAGATTCTTCAAATGATGCATTAACATATTTTATATCTTTTTCTTTATTTATAACAAGAATTGGATCTATAAAACTATTTAGTATATCATTAAACATATTACTAATATAAGCATAATGATTAAAAAATGAACATTTTTTATAACTTTTTAGAACATATTGTTTTTTAGTACAAAAATTAGGCAAAAATGAATTTAGTTTACATAATATTAGCTGCAGGCTTAAGTGAAAGGTTTAAATCTAAAAATAATAATATTGAAAAACAATTTTATTTAATAAATAAAAAATCAATATTAGAAATATGTATAGAAAATTTTCTTGAATTAAAATTAGATTATAAATTATTCATTGTTGTTTCAGAAGCCAGATACAATGATGCTCTTAAAATATGTAATAAATACAATTTAACGGCGCCTATAATTGGTGGTAAAACCAGACAAGAGAGTGTTTTCAAAGCTCTAAAAAAAATTAAAAAATATAAACCCCTAAATGTAATGATACATGATGCTGCAAGGCCATATATTAATAAAAATATAATTGAAAAATTAAAAAATAATATGAATAATAATGTCTCTTGTGTTGTACCAACTTTAAAAGTTTCAGATGCTATTATAAAAAATAAAACTAACAAAAAAGTTAAATATTTAAATAAAAAAAACTATCTCTTAATTCAAACACCACAGATATGTAATTTCGAAAACCTACTAATGACTCATAGAAATGTTTACAAGAGACAAAATTATGATGACGATTCATCTTTATTAATAGAAAATGGTTTTAAAGTTAAATATATAGAAGGTGATCCAAAATCATTAAAAATTACTTATGAAGAGGATTTACATTTAATTAAATCAATCATAGAAAATCAACATATGAAAAGTTACATAACGAAAAGTGGAATAGGTTACGATGTTCATAAGCTTGTAAAAATTAATTCCAAAACAAAAAACAAAAAACTTATTTTGGGTGGATTAAAAATTGATAATGGCTATTTCTTGGAAGGACATTCTGATGCAGATGTTTTACTTCATTCTATAACTGACAGCATATATGGTGCATTAAATGAAAATGATATTGGTTACCATTTTCCTCCTACTGAAAATAAATGGAAAAATTGTGATAGCTTTGTATTTTTAAAACATGCATTAAGCAAATTAAAAGAGAAGAATGCTGAATTAATTCATATTGACTCTATCATAATAACTGAAAGTCCTAAAATTTTAGATTACGTAGATGAAATAAAGAATAAAATTTCAAATTTCACAGGTGTAAATAAAGAAATTTTATCTATTAAAGGTAAATCAAATGAAGGTATAGGATTTATTGGAAGGAAAGAAGGTATTGCTGTTTTTTCTAATACAACCATAAAAATTACTGATGATAAATAATATATTTCTTATAAAATTTTCAGAATTATACCCTATAGGAAAATTTAAATATGCACCTGGAACAACAGCTTCCTTATTTACATGCATTATATTTTTTTATTTAAATACATATTTTCAAATAGAAATAATAATTTCAATATTTTTTATTGTTTTTTTTTTAAGCCTTCTATCAATACAAAATTATTTAAAATTACATGGAAATAAAGATCATCAAAGTATTGTAATTGACGAATTTTTAGGACAATATATTGCATTATTTTCAATTCCATTATTTGAGCTAGAAAATAACATCATAAATATCAGTATTATATTTTTTTTATTCAGATTTTTTGATATTTCTAAAATTGGATTAAGAAGTATAGAGAAAATACCAGGTACATTTGGCATTTTATTTGACGATATTATTGGTGGCATTTATACAATACCTATAATATATTTATTATTTTTATGGTTTGGAAAGATATAAATAAGGAAAGTAGAGTATTAATAGATAAATTAAAACAATTATCTTTTAAAATTAGTGCTGCAGAAAGTTGTACCGGTGGATTACTATCATCTGCGATTGTAAACAACTCAGGTGCAAGCGAAGCATTTGAAAGAAGTTTTATAACCTATTCAAATGAAGCAAAAATAAATATTTTAAAAATAAATAACAATATAATTGAAAAGTTTGGTGCTGTTAGCAAACAAACTGCACATCATATGGCTTCAAGTTTAGTAAATAACTTTAATGCAGATGTTGGAATAGGAATTACAGGAATAGCTGGTCCAAATGGAGGGTCAAAAAATAAACCAGTAGGTTTAGTTTGGGTGGGTTTTAGCACTAAAAATAAAATTACAACAAAAAAATTTTTGTTTAATGGAAATAGACTAGATATAAGACTTAAAGCTACGCTAGAAAGCTTAAAAGAATTAAATACTATTTTAAAAAATTATCCATAAAGTTTACCAGCTCTATTTTCAAATGCAGTAATCATTTTAACAACTGCTTCTTCAAAAAAAGCTTTGATTACACCATTAAGTAATCTAGAATTTAGTTCAAATTCCACATAAAAGTCTACCTCACATCCATTATCAACTTTATTAAAAATCCATTTATTTTTTAATTGTTTAAATGGTCCCTTAAGATACTCTACCTCAATAGTAGATAAATCCTTATTTAAGTGAACATTAGATTTAAATATCTCTCTATAAATTCTCATCCCAACAATAAGATCTGCATTTAATTGTTTATGTGAAATTTTTTTTACCCTTGAACCTAAGCACCAGGGAAGAAATTCGGGATATTTTTTTATATCACTTACTAAGTCAAAAAGCTGTTCAGGTTTATAATTTAAAATTTTTTTCTCTCTATATTTCATTGATATTTATAATTTCTTTTCATTTTTAATTTTAAGAAATCTTCATCGGCATGATAACTACTTCTTGTAAACGGTGATGAGGAAACAAGTAAAAATCCTTTTGAAATTGCAATATCCCTATAAACATTAAATAGCTCTGGAGTGATATAATCAATAACAGCATGATGTTTTATTGTTGGTTGCAAATATTGGCCAATTGTTAAAAAATCCACGTCAGCAGCTCTTAAATCATCCATAACTTGAATAATCTCATCTTTACTCTCACCTAATCCAACCATTAATCCAGATTTAGTAAAAATTTTAGGATTATATGATTTAATATCATTAAGTAACTTTAATGATGTAAAATATCTAGCGCCTGGCCTCACTTCGTTATATAACCTTGGTACTGTCTCAAGGTTATGATTAAATACATCAGGTGCAGACTTGCCAATAAGATTAGCAGCTCTACTATTTTTCATGAAATCAGGTGTTAAAATTTCAATCGTTGTTTGAGGAGATTGATATCTTATAGCTTTTAAAGTATTTAAGAAATGTGAAAGACCATTATCTTTTAAATCATCTCTGTTAACAGAAGTTATAACAACATGCGACAACCCTAATTCGCTTACTGAGGTTGCAACTCTCTCAGGTTCAAAAGGATCTAAATAATTTGGCTTTCCAGTTTTAACATTACAAAAAGTACATGCTCTAGTACATGTATCTCCCATTATCATAAATGTTGCATGTTTTTTTGACCAACACTCACTTAAATTTGGACAATTAGCTTCTTCACAAACTGTATGAACTTTGTTTTTTTTAACAATTTCTTTAACTGAATTAATATTATCGCCTGATTTAAATCTAATTTTTAACCAATTAGGTTTTAAAGGAGATAATTTATCGGAAGTATTTATTTTTTCAGGATGTCTAATTTTCATCTATCTAAATCTAAAAATGTATTACTCTGTCATAGGCATCTAAAACAGATTCATGCATAGCTTCTGATAAAGTAGGATGCGGAAAAATTGTTTCCATTAAGTCTTCCTCTGTTGTTTCTAATTTTTTTGCAATAGCAAATCCCTGAATTAATTCTGTTACTTCAGGACCAACTAGATGAGCTCCTAAAAACTCACCAGTTTTTTTATCAAATATGGTTTTTATAAAACCTTCTGGCTCTCCTAAAGCTATAGCTTTACCATTTCCTACAAATGGAAATTTTCCAACTTTTATTTCATGATTTAGTTCCAAAGCTTTTTTTTCAGTTAATCCAATAGAAGCAATTTGAGGCCTTGAATATGTACAACTAGGAATATTTTCTTTTTTGATTTTATGTGTTTTCAATCCCTTAATAGCATCAACACATAAAATTCCTTCATGACTAGCTTTATGTGCTAACCATGGACCATCAGTAACATCTCCAATAGCATATATACCATTTTCAGAGGTTTTCATAAGTTCATTTGTTTTGATAAACCCCTTTTCCATCTCTATGTTAAGTGCTTCTAAACCTAAATCTTCAACATTAGGTTTAATCCCAACAGATAATAAAAGTTTATCAGCAGTTAATTTACTTTTTTTATCTCCATTTTTTATTTCGCATTCAACAGACGAAATTTTAGTATTAACGCTTTGTAATTCAGAATTGATGTGAATCTCTATACCTCTATTTTTAAAACTTTTTAAAACAAATTCTGATATTTCATGATCTTCATTTGGTAAAATTTTATCTTGTACTTCAATTATTGTAACCTTACATCCTAAATCATTATAAAAAGAAGCAAATTCTGATCCTATCGCACCTGAACCAACAATAATTAATGATTTAGGAAGTTCTTTAGGGGTCATAGCTGTCCTGTAATCTAATATGTTTATTCCATCTGAAGATACAAAAGGAAGGTTTTTAGAAGTGGCACCAGTAGCAATAATTAAAAATTTAGATGAAATTTTTAATTCATTTTTTTCTTTATCTATAACCTTTACCACTTTTTGATCTCTGATTGATTCTATTATTTTGGCTACTCCTTTATGAACATTAATTTTATTTTTTTTCATTAAATGTTCTACACCCGAAGACAAAGATTTAGCAACTGTTCGTGATCTTTTAATTATATCTTCAAAATTAACTTTATAATCAGGTATTGAAAAACCATATGACTTAGAATTATCTAACAGATGTTTAACTTCTGAACTTCTTAACAAAGCTTTTGTTGGAATGCATCCCCAATTTAAGCAAACACCGCCTAAATTTTCTCTTTCTACAAGGCCAACATTTAATCCAAGTTGAGAAGCCCTTATTGCAGCAACATAACCACCTGGTCCACCACCAATTATTAAAAGGTCATATTTTAAATTACTCTCTGACATTACAATGACATCAACATTGGATTTTCAATTATTTTTTTAAAAACTTGGAGGAATTTTGCTCCAACTGCTCCATCAATAGCTCGATGGTCACATGAAAGAGTTACATTCATAATATTACTAATGACAATCTTATCATCATTAACAGTTGGTATTTTTTGTCCAGCACCTACAGCCAAAATTGCACTTTGAGGTGGATTTATAATAGCTGTAAAATTTTTAATACCATACATTCCTAAGTTTGAGATTGAAAAAGTTCCACCACTATATTCATTTTGCGAAAGGGTACCATTTTTAGCTTTTTCAACAAGCTCTTTTATCTCTCTTGAAATTTTATGTATCCCTTTTTCTTCAACATTTCTTACTATTGGTGTTATTAATCCTCCATCTATAGCAACAGCTACAGAAATATCTGAAGATTTAAAAAGTTTTGTACTCTCATTGGTCCAACTAACATTACATTCAGGGACTTTATTTAATGTCAAGCCAGCAACCTTTACGATTATGTCATTGACAGATATTTTCCCTTGCTCAGGAAATTCATCATTAACTTTTTTTCTAAATGATAATAAATCGTCAATATTACAATCTATAGATAGATAAAAATGTGGTGCGTTAGTTTTAGACTCAACTAACCTTTTTGCAATTGTTTGTCTCATTGAGGAGTTTTTAATTAATTCAAAATTACTTACATCCGAAATTGATTTTTTTAAATCTTTTGGCAAGGAGTTTACATTATGATTTTCAACATCTTTTTTAACAATTCTTCCATACGGACCAGAACCTTTAATCAAATTAAGATCAATGGAATTTTCTCTAGCAATCCTTTTAGCAAGTGGGCTTGCAAAAATACGGTTTTTTTCGTTGATATTTATTGCAATATCACTATTAGATGTATTAGATTTTTGTTCATCAACCTGCTCAAATTTTACAACTTGATCATGAGGCTTATCACCACCATCTTGTTTAATTAATTCTTTATCATTTTTCTCATTAGAGCCAGATTTTACATTAGGGCCATGTACTTTTTCATCATATTCTTCTCCAGGGTCTAATATGATGCCGATCGGTGTGTTGACCTTAATACCCTCAGATCCTTCATTAAAAAAAAGTTTTCCGATAGTCCCATCAAAAATCGATTCAACTTCCATTGTAGCTTTGTCAGTTTCAATTTCAGCAATTAAATCACCAGATGAAATTGTATCCCCTTCTGAAATAAGCCATTTAGCAAGAGTTCCCTCTTCCATTGTTGGACTTAAAGCTGGCATTAAAATTTCATTACTCATACTAGATCCACTCTAGGAACAAATTTGTTTAGCTTTATTAATAATATCATTTGTTTGTGGCAAAGCCAATTTTTCTAAATTTTCTGCATATGGCATTGGCACATCTTTACCATGAACTCTTAAAACGGGTGCATCAAGCCAATCAAATGCATTCTCTTGAATTAATGATGAAATTTCAGCACCAATTCCTGAATAACCAAAACCCTCTTCACAAGTGATTAATCTATTTGTTTTTTTAACTGAATTTATAATGGTTTCTAAATCTAAGGGTCTAAGTGTACGAAGGTTAATAACTTCTACGCTTACACCATTTTTTTCTAATTCATTTGCTGCTTCTAATGCTTTGCCTACCATTATAGAGAAAGCAACAATTGTTACATCAGAGCCGTTTTTTTCAACTTTAGCTTTCCCAATAGGTAATGTGAATTCATTCGATATTGGACAATCAAAAGATTGACCATACATGACTTCATTCTCAAGAAATACTATAGGATTTGGGTCTCTAATTGCGGATTTTAGTAATCCTTTTGCATCTTCACTTGACCATGGAGATACGACTTTTAATCCAGGTATATGTGAATACCAACTTGCAAAACATTGACTGTGTTGAGCAGCAACTCTACTAGCAGCACCATTTGGTCCTCTAAATACAATTGGACATCCCATTTGACCACCAGACATATATAATGTTTTAGCTGCTGAATTTATAATTTGGTCAATAGCTTGCATCGAAAAATTAAATGTCATGAACTCTACTATTGGTTTTAAATTACCAAATGCTGCTCCTACACCAATACCAGTGAAACCATGTTCTGTTATGGGAGTATCTATAACTCTTTTATCTCCAAACTTCTCTAAAAGACCTTGAGTAACTTTATAGGCACCTTCATATTCTGCAACTTCTTCTCCCATAATAAAAACATCATTATCTGCTTCCATTTCTTCTAAAATTGCGTCTCTAAGAGCTTCTCGCACAGTAATTTTTTTTGTAGCATCATTGTCAGATGAAGTTAAATCTTTATCTGATGTTTCAATCACAGATGACTTTACTTCTTCAATCACTTCCTTGTTTGAAATATTAATTACATTTTTATTTCTTTCATCATCATTAGTTTCACTAAATTTTTCAGTATCACTAAATTCAGCAATAGGAGTATTAATTTTTATACCTTGTGCACCTTCTTCAACAATAAGTTTTGAAATAAAACCTTCTTCAATAGCTTCAATTTCCATAGTAGCTTTGTCAGTTTCAATCTCAGCTATTAAATCTCCAGAACTGATTTTATCACCAACTTTAACTAACCATTTTGCAAGGGTTCCCTCTTCCATAGTGGGGCTTAAAGCTGGCATTAATATTTCATTATTGCTCATTATTCTATAATTATATCTTTAAAAAGTTCTGCTTCATCTGGTAATTCAGACTCTATTGCGAAGTCAGCTGCTTCATTAACCTTTAACTTAATTTTATTGTCTATTTCTTTAAGTTCATTTTCATTAAAGCCGCTTTCTAAAATTAATTTTTGTAATGCTTTTAATGGTCCATTTTTTCTCATTTCAGCAACTTCATCTCTTGTTCTGTACTTACCAGGGTCTGACATAGAATGACCTCTAAAACGGTAGGTTTTTACTTCTAAAATAAATGGTTTTTGATTTGATCTACAGTAGTTTACTGCTTCAATAGCAGCCTCTCTTACGTCTAAAACATCCATTCCATTAACTGTTTTATTTTGTATACCAAAAGCTTCACCTCTGGTTGCAAAATTGTCAGTTGATGAAGACCTTTCAACAGAGGTTCCCATACCATATAAATTATTTTCAATTATAAAAAGTACAGGTAAACTCCATAAAGCAGCAATATTAAATGTTTCGTAAACTTGACCTTGATTTGCAGCTCCATCCCCAAAAAAAGTAACGCAGATAGATTTCTCATTTTTATATTTATGGGAAAAAGCTAACCCCGCCCCAATTGGGACTTGGGCACCAACAATACCATGACCTCCAAAAAAACCTTTTTCTCTGCTAAACATATGCATGGAACCACCTTTACCCTTAGAGTAACCTGTAATACGGCCTGTTAATTCGGCCATAACCCCTTTTGGGTCCATGCCACATACTAACATATGTCCGTGATCTCTATAAGAAGTGACCATAGTGTCATTATCTTTAAGTGCTGAATTAATACCAACAACAACAGCTTCTTGTCCGATATAAAGATGACAGAAACCGCCAATTTTACCCATTCCATAAAGTTGGCCAGCTTTTTCTTCAAACCTTCTAATCAGTAGCATTTGTTCATTAAGTTTAAGTAAAAGATCTAGATCATAATTGCTTTTCTTTTTTGAAGCTAATTTATCACTTTGTTTTTCATTCATGTTCATAGTAACTATATATATACAAAAGACTTTAAATACAATAAAATCGTAATATTATTCATCCAATATAACTAAAACGTTGTCTTCTTTAATCATACCTAAAGTTTTTTGAGCTAACTCACTCACATAATCTTCATTTAAAGTTTCAAATGATAAAAATTTAATTTTAGTCATTAATTTTTCTTCTATCTGCTGTAAATCCAATAACTCTTGATTTAAAAGTGAAATATTTTCATTCATTTCAAAAATTTTTGTAACAGATTTTTCATTGAAAAAAGTTAAATTTACAGAATTGTAAATACAAATTATAACAATTACTGATAAAAATAGCTTTCCAAATTCTCTTCTAAAATATTTAATCATTTTTTATTTATAATATCTAAAATTTCGTTACCTATAAATTTAGCTTCTTCTCCTAATTGTTCCTCAATTCTGAGTAACTGATTATACTTTGAGGTTCTATCAGATCTTGACAAAGAACCTGTTTTGATTTGACCAGCATTAATACCAACACACAAATCAGATATAAAATTGTCTTCTGTTTCACCAGATCTATGCGAAATAATCGTATTAAAATTATGCTTTTTCGCTTTTGATATGGTATCAAGAGTTTCTGTTAGAGTTCCAACTTGATTTAGTTTAATTAAAATTGAGTTTCCAGCTTGTTTTTGTATTCCTTCACTTAATTTTTTTTCTGAAGTCACAAATAGATCATCTCCAACTATTTGAAGATTTTTACCATATAAATTTGTAAATTTAGCAAACCCATTTATATCATCTTCATCAAATGGGTCTTCAATTGAAATAATAGGATAATTCTTAATTAACTCTCCCCAATAATTATTTAATTCATCAGAAGTCAATAGTTGTTTTTTATCATTTAACATGTATTTATTTTTTTTATAAAATTCACTTGCAGCTGCATCTAATGCAACAAAAATATCTTCACCAACTCTATAACCACTAACCTCTATAGATTTTGAGATTAAATCTAAAGCAATTTTAGGATCATCTATTTTAGGAGCGAATCCTCCTTCGTCACCAACACTTGTTGAATAATTTTTATTATCTAATATTTTTTTTAAATTATGAAAAATTTCAGCACCAGCTCTCAATGCATCACTAAAACTTTCAAAATTAACGGGCATTATCATAAACTCTTGAATATCTAGAAGATTATTTGCGTGTGCACCACCATTAATAATATTCATTAAAGGTACTGGCATTACTTTTGAGCTTAAGCCACCGATATATTTATACAATGGTTGATTTAATGAAGCTGCACCTGCTCTTGCTACCGCCATTGAAACACCAAGAATTGTATTTGCTCCTAATTTATTTTTATTTAATGTCCCATCAAGACTTATCAAATCGTTATCAATCTTGGTTTGTTCTAAAGGTGATCTGCCTAGAATTATACTTTTTATATCATTATCAATATTATCTATAGCTTTTGTTACACCTTTTCCATGATATGATTTGAATCCATCCCTAAGCTCAACTGCTTCATATTTACCAGTAGATGCTCCAGAGGGGACACTTGCACTACCAACCAATCCATTTGACAAAACTATATCAACTTCAATTGTTGGATTTCCACGACTGTCTAGAATTTGTCTTCCTTTTACATTTTCAATTTTAATCATTATAATTTCCTATGGAATGTTGTTTAATTAATTGGTCTATTTTTAAGATATCTTTAAGAATATTTTTTAATTTATCTAATCTTATCATATTACTGCCATCGCTCGGTGCTATGTCAGGGTTTTCATGAACTTCCATAAATATCCCAGAAATACCTACAGTTACTGCGGCATTGGAATAATAAGGAATATACTCTCTATTTCCACCAGAGGCATTTCCTAATCCTCCTGGACTTTGAACGGAGTGAGTAGCGTCAAATACAATAGGGTATCCTATTTTTTTCATTTCGATTAATGATCTTAAATCAAAAACCAAATTATTATATCCAAAACAGCTTCCTCTTTCAGTTAATATAATTTTTTCATTACCTGTAGATTTTATTTTTTCTACAACATTCACCATATCCCAAGGAGCCAAAAATTGTCCTTTTTTAATGTTAATTATTTTACCAGTATTAGAAGCATTTAATAACAAATCTGTTTGTCTGCATAAAAACGCAGGTATCTGAATAATATCAACAAATTCTTTAAGAAGATTACATTGATAACTTTCATGAATATCCGTTAAAACAGGAACGTTTAAACTATTTTTAATTTCATTTAGAATATCAAGACCTTTTTCAATTCCAACTCCTCTGTTTGAATTAATATTAGTTCTATTTGCTTTGTCAAAAGAAGATTTAAATACAAAATCTAGTGAAAGTTCGTCACATATTTGTTTAATCATTTTAGCGTGATGTAATGCGTGATCTCTATTTTCAATAACACACGGACCAGCAATTAAAAATAACTTATTATCATTCTTTACTTCAAAGTCTCCTAATTTAATTTTTTTAATCATAATTTTTAACCTACAACAATCTTGATTGATTTAATGATGCGTTTATAAATGAAACAAAAAGAGGATGAGGCTGAAAAGGTCTTGATTTAAGCTCTGGATGAAACTGAACAGCAATAAACCATGGATGATCATTTAATTCTAAAGTTTCAGGAAGTATATTGTCTGGAGACATTCCAGCAAAATACATGCCTGCTTTATCAAATTTCTCGCATAAATCTAAGTTAACTTCATATCTATGCCTATGTCTTTCATGTATTATATCATTATTGTAAATATCAAATATTTTTGAATTTTTTTTCAAATGACATTCGTAGGATCCAAGCCTCATTGTTCCACCATATTCACTTAGAATATCTCTCTTTTCTTTTCCTTTTTTTGTTTGCCATTCAGTTAATAAAGATATAATAGGAAATTTAGTTTTACCAAACTCAGTTGACGAAGCTTCTTTATAATTCATAACATTTCTTGCGAACTCTATTACAGCCAATTGCATTCCTAGACAAATTCCTAAAAAAGGAATTTTATTTAACCTTGCATAGTTAATTGCTAAAATTTTGCCATCAGATCCTCTTTCACCAAAACCACCAGGTACAATTATTCCATGAACATCTTTGAAACAATTAGACACATCATCAATATTTTCGGAATCAATCCAAACTAAATTAATTTTTGTCTTATTAGCTATACCTCCATGAGTAATTGCTTCGATCAAGGATTTATAAGAGTCAATAATAGAAGTGTATTTTCCTACAATTCCAATATTAACTTCACCTTCAGAGGATTTTTGTATAGAAATTATTTTTTTCCAAACACTCAAGTCTGGGGATTTTTTGTCATAAAGGCTGAAATAATCAAGAATTTCTTTGTCAAATCCAGCATTGTTATAAGCTATTGGAACTTCATAAATTGATTTAACATCAATTGCCTCAATTACAGCTTTTTCTTTAACATTACAAAATTGGGCAATTTTCTTTTTTTGATCTTCAGGAATACTCATCTCTGTTCTACATAACAAAATATCTGGCTGAATTCCCATGCCTTGCAATTCTTTAACTGAATGCTGAGTAGGTTTAGTCTTTAATTCTTTTGCTGCATTTATAAATGGTAATAATGTAACATGAACAAAACATGTGTTTTCTTTCCCAAGCTCATTTCTTAATTGTCTAATTGCTTCAATAAATGGCAAGGATTCAATATCTCCAACCGTTCCTCCAATTTCACAAAACATAAAATCTTCGTCACTGATATCTGATATAATAAATTTTTTTATAGCATCTGTTACATGTGGTATTACTTGTATAGTTGCACCAAGGTAATCTCCTCTTCTTTCTTTTTTCAAAACTTGAGAATAAATTTTACCGGTAGTGACGTTATCT
>CACOVB010000015.1 GCA_902630555.1 uncultured SAR116 cluster alpha proteobacterium | reverse complement strand
AAAAATAAAATACTTAATCATTATAAAAAATTGAAACGTTTTAGGTGTTTCTTTTTAAATTATTCTAACTGTCATCATATATATGGAGATTTTGATGACAAAGAGAATATTAATTGATGCAAGTAACGACCAAGAGACTAGAATTGCATCTATCCAAAACGATATTATAGAAGATTTTGAGTATGAAGTTGTTGGGAAAAAACAACTTAGAGGTAATGTTTATTTGGCAAGAGTTAGCAGAGTTGAACCAAGTCTTCAAGCTGCTTTTGTTGAGTATGGCGGAAATAGACAAGGATTTTTAGCTTTTAGTGAAATCCACCCTGATTATTATCGTATTCCTGTAGAAGATAGAGCAAAATTATTAGAAACAGTTTCCAAAGAAGTAAGTGATGATGATGAAATTCAAATTAATAACGATGAAAATGTTGATGATGAATTTCAAGAAAATAAAGATTTTAAAAAAATAAAAAATAAACTTTATAAAAACTATAAAATACAAGAAGTAATTTCAAAAGGGCAAATTATCTTAGTTCAAATTGTTAAAGAAGAGAGAGGTAACAAAGGAGCGGCTTTAACCTCTTATTTATCTTTAGCAGGTAGATACTGTGTTTTAATGCCAAACACTCCTAGAGGTGGGGGTATTAGCAGAAAAATTTCAACTCCAACTGATCGTCAAAGATTAAAAAAAGTTTTAGAGGGTTTGAAATTAGACAAAGGAATGGCATTAATCATTCGAACAGCTGGAAGTAAAAGAACTAAGGTTGAAATCAAAAGAGATTTTCAAAACCTTATTTCGATGTGGGAAGATATAAAAAATAAAACAGTTAAATCTAATGCTCCAAACTTAATTCACGATGAAGGTTCTATTATAAAAAGAGCGGTTCGTGATATGTATAATAGTGATGTTGAGGAAATTTTAGTTCAAGGAGAACCAGCATTTAAAACTTGTAAAAGTTATATGAAATCATTGATGCCAAGTCATACAAAAAAAATTCAACAATATACTGATGATCAAGTTTTGCTTTTCCAGAAATTTGGTATTGATACACAATTGTCTGATATATTTAAACCAATAGTTAACTTAAAATCCGGTGGATATCTAGTAATAAATCATACAGAAGCTCTAGTCGCTGTTGATGTAAATTCAGGTAAAGCGACAAGAGAAAGGTCTATTGAAAAAACCGCATTTCAAACAAACTTAGAAGCTGCTGAAGAATTTGCAAGGCAAGCTAAATTAAGAGACCTTTCAGGATTAATTGTAATAGACTTTATAGATATGGAAGACTATAAAAATCGTAATACAATAGTAAGAAAATTAAAAGAAGCCTTCAAACAAGATAGAGCCAGAATACAAATTGGAGAGATAAGCTCTTTTGGTCTTTTAGAACTTTCAAGACAAAGATTAAGGTTGTCTGTTTCTGAAACAACTACAGAAGTTTGTAATTTTTGTGGTGGTGTTGGACGCACTCAATCATCTGAGGTTACTTCTATGCAAATATTGAGGGAAGCTGAGGATAGTTTAGTTAAAAACAATCAAAATGAAATATCAATTTCAATTCATTCAAGTATGTCAGCATATATTTTAAATAATAAAAAACAAAATATATTTGATATTGAAAACAGACATAAAGCTAAAATTATTTTCAATATTGATAATAATCTAACTATTTCAGACTATAAGCTTGAAAATAGTGAGGATAGAAAAATTGTTGATTTAAAAGCAGAAAATCAACATAAAGATCAAACATCCAAAAAAAGGAAAAATCAAAAAAATTCACGTGATAATAATGATACTTTAAATGAAACTAACATTGATTTAGATAAAAAAAAGGATCCATCTTTAGCAGAGAAAAAAAATAAAAGAGGAACTAATAAAGCTAAAAGATCTAAAAAGCCAGACAACTTAGAAATTGAAAACTTTGAACAAGATGTCGGGTCTGTTGAAAAAATCTTAGAAAAAGTAACAGACATTAATCAAATTTTAGATGATGAAAAAAAGAAATCTACAAGTAAAAAAACTAGAAAAACAAAATCTTCTACTAAAATTGATGTTGTCAATTTAGATTCTGAAAAAAATAAAATGAAAACAAAAAAAACTGGATGGTGGAATAATTAAATTTAATTATTTAAAAATTTATTTAAGTGTATTTTTTATATTTTTTACTTCAAATGTTTTTGCTAAAAATATAAATATTATTAGAGATTCAGAGATTGAGTTTTTTCTGCAAAATTTAATTAATAATTTTTCTATAAACGAAGATATTAAAAACTCATCTATTAAACCCTTAATTGTTATTGACAATTCAATGAATGCCTTTGTAACAGGAAATAATTACATTTACATACACACTGGTTTATTAGAAAATTTAGATTCATATGAGGAATTAGAAGGAATAATAGCTCATGAAATTGGGCACTTAAAATTAGGACATGTGGAAAGTAGGAGAATTTTATCAAAAAAAAATTCAAATCTCATAAATATTGGTATTTTTGCTTTACTTGGTGCCACATTAGCTGGTTCAGATAATAATTTAAACGGGTCAATATTAATTGGAACCGATTTTTTTAATAAGAAACAATTTAAGTATAATCGTACTCAAGAATTAGAAGCTGACATTTTTTCAATAAAGGCTCTTAATAAGTTAAAAAAAAGTTCAATTGGTTTGAATGAATTTTTTAAAAAAATTGAAGAAAGAAATAAACTTTTTCCAAAAAAAAATAATTACTATACTTCTCATCCTAACTCAGAAAATAGATTAGAACTCATAAATAGTCTTTCTAATTTCAAGAACAATAATCTTAACACTACAATGTATTATAAAAATCTTGAACTAGATTTACAAAAACTAAAAATTAAGCTCACAGCTTACACAAAAAATAAACAAAAATTTAATGTAATTAAAAAAAACCTAAAAGAAAAAAATAAAATTTTTTATTCTTCTATAAATCATTATTTAAACCACAATATTGTAGCTTCAATAAAAAAAGCAATAGAACTTCAAGAACAAGATAAAAAAAATCCATTTGCTAACGAAATGATTGGAAGTTTACTCTTCATCCAACGTAGTTATAAAAAAGCTTCGTTACATTACAGTCAAGCTATAGATAAATTTAATAAACTTAAAATTTCTCCTCCACTAAATATCAAAATATCACTTGCAAAATCGCTTATAGAAATAAATGATGAAAAATCGTTGAAAAAATCACTTTTAATTTTAGAGGAACTTATACCAATGAAATATAATTCTATATATTTTTGGAAATTAATTGGAATAAATGCTGAGAAATTAGGAGACAAACCAGCTAGCTTAGTCGCTATAGCTGAAGAAAAAATTTTAAAAAAACAATATAACAAAGCTAAAATCTTTGCATCTAAAGCATTAAAGTATAAAAATATTAAAATTTTGTATAAAATGAGAGCTTCAGATATTATAAATTTTAAATAAAAGGATTGAAATGAATATTAAATATAACACTTTAATTTTTTTAATTTTTGCTTTTTCTTTATTCAAACAATCATTTGCTCATGAATTGAAAAAAGATGAAATTAATTCATTTATAAATAACTTTATATTGAAAAACCCACAAGTGATAGAAAAAGCACTTCAAAACTTAAATTTAGAAAGATCTAAAAAAAATTTTGAAATAGCATTAAATGAGTTAAGAAAAATTCCTAATCCTAAATTAAGAAGCACTAATTCAGATATTACCATATATGAATTTTTTGATTATAATTGCGGTTATTGTAAATCTGTTATGCAAAATATTTTTAATATTTATAAAAAAGATAAAAAAGTAGAAATAGTTTTTGTTGAATATCCAATTTTGTCAAATAGCTCTCTATCTGCTGCTAAAGCTAGTTTGGCTGCAAGAAATCAAAAAAAATATTTTGAATTTCATAGTAAGCTTATGAAACATACAGGAAAAATCGATGATAAATTATTATTGTCATTTGCTAAAGATCTTAAAATGGATACAAAAAAATTAAAAAGTGACTATTCAAATGAAAAATTAATGTTAATTATTAACAAGAATAGAGAAATAGCTAATAGATTAAATTTAAGAGGCACACCAGCTTTTATTATTGGAAATAAAATATATCCTGGTGCCATGAGTGAAAAAGATATAGAAAAAGCAATTGCTTTAGAAAGAAAACGATAAACTTGATTTTTGGAGACAATTTTGAAAGATAAAATATATATAATTAATGGTCCAAATCTAAATAAATTAGGAACAAGAGAGCCTGATAAATATGGAAGTTTAAATCTTCAAGAGATTGAATATATGTGTAAAAATAAATGTGCTCAATCAAATTTAAGTTGTATATTTTTCCAATCCAATATCGAAGGAGAGATTGTTAACAAAATTCATGATGCAATTGACGAAAACATTAATGCAATAATTATAAATGCTGCTGCATACACACATACATCTATAGCCATTCTTGACGCCTTAAAAATGTTTAAAGGCATAGTGATAGAAGTACATATTACAAACATACATGCTAGAGAAGAATTTAGACATCACTCATTTATTTCAAAAGTTGCCCATGGTGTTATAGCAGGATTTGGAGAAGAATCATACTTAATGGCAATAGATTATCTTTATAAATTAAATAATAAAAAGGCCTAAAATGAAAGAAAATCAAAATAAAGAGATAGAATTAATTCGTAAATTATCTCAATTAATGACTAAAGAAAAAATAACCAAACTAAAATATGAAAATTCAGATTTAAAACTATCTATAGATAAAAATGTTCAGTCTGAAAAACTAGTATCCACACAAACACAAAAAACAGCTATAACTGAAACTAAAGAAAATAAAACTTCAGAAACCATTTCAAATTTCGATGTTAACCATCCTGGTGCATTAAAAGCACCAATGGTTGGAACTGCTTATGTTTCACCAGAGCCCGGCAAAGCTCCTTTCATAAGACTTGGAGATACTGTATCAAATAATCAACCACTTTTAATTATCGAAGCAATGAAAGTAATGAACACTATAAATGCTCCAAAAGCAGGAAAGGTCGTATTTATCGGTTTCGAAGATGGCCAACCAGTTGAGTTTGAACAATTACTTGTAGTTATAGAATAAAATGTTTTCTAAAATACTAATTGCTAATAGAGGTGATATTGCTCTTAGAATATTGAGAGCGTGTAAAGAGTTAGAAATTAAAACTGTAGCCGTTCATTCAACAGCAGATAATGAAGCAATGCATGTAAGATTAGCTGATGAAAGCGTTTGTATTGGACCTCCTCATTCTTCAAAGTCTTATTTGAATATTCCTTCAATTATCACAGCTGCTCAACTTGTAGGAGCTGATGCCATACACCCCGGTGTTGGATTTCTTTCTGAAAATTCTTCCTTTGCTGAAATTGTCCAAGCACATAATATTAAGTTTATTGGTCCTAAGGTTCAACATTTAAAAGATATGGGAGATAAAATAAAAGCAAAAGAAATTGCTAAGAAAATTGGACTGCCACTTGTTCCTGGTTCAAAAGGCATTGTCAAAGACATTGAAACAGCAAAAAAAGAAGTACAAAAAATTGGGCTGCCTGTTTTAATAAAAGCATCTGCAGGCGGTGGTGGCAAAGGCATGAAAATAGTCCAGAATGAAAATGATATAAAAAACGCTTTTTTATCTGCAAAAAATGAAGCAAGAGCTGCGTTTGGTAATGATGATGTCTACATTGAAAAATATTTATCAAACCCAAGACATATTGAAGTACAAATTATTGGAGACTCTTTTGGAAATGTATTTCACTTAGGTGAGAGGGAGTGTTCAATACAAAGAAATCATCAAAAACTTATTGAAGAAGCACCTTCTGCAGCATTGACTAATGATGAAAGAGAATATATTTGTAATCTTTCATCACAAGCTGCAAAGGTTATGGGTTATGAAAGTCTTGGAACAATAGAATATTTATATGAAAATGGAAAATTTTATTTTATTGAAATGAATACAAGACTTCAGGTAGAACACCCAATAACTGAAGCAATAACAGGAATAGATATTGTAAAAGAACAAATAAAAATTGCTTCCAATTATGAACTAAAATGGAAGCAAAAAGATATTAAATTTACAGGTCATTCTATCGAATGCAGAATTAATGCTGAAAATCCAAAAACATTTATGCCCTCTCCAGGAAAAATTGAGCAATTTCATTCACCAGGCGGTCTTGGCATTCGTATAGATTCTGGAATTTATTCAGGATATAATATACCTCCTTATTATGACAGTCTTATAGCTAAACTAATAGCTCATGGAAAAAATAGAGAAGAATGCATATTAAAACTTAAGCAAGCAATTAAAGAGATGGTAATTGAACCAATACCTTCGACGTTAGAACTTCATCAAAATCTACTTGAAAATCCTGATATAATTAATGGCGATTTTGATATAAAATGGTTAGAACAAATTTATTTAAATGGAAAATAAATTCCATGAAAATTTAAGTTCTGAATTAATTATACAAATATATAAACTTGGAATTTTTCCAATGGCTAAAAATAGATTTGATAGCAAAATCTATTTTGTAAACCCAAAAAAAAGAGCGCTCTTACCTATTAAAGATTTTCATGTATCAAAATCTTTTTCAAGGTTTATTAAAAAAAAACCTTTTTATATTACAATTAATACAAATTTCAAAAAAGTAATTAATAAATGTGCTACTGATAATAGATCAGATACATGGATTAATAAAACAATAGAAAAACAATTTAATAATCTTCATGAAATTGGCGTTGCACATTCTATAGAATGTTGGAAAAATCATGAAATTGTTGGAGGGATTTATGGTATTGCATTGGGCGGATGCTTTTTTGCAGAATCTATGTTTAGCTCTGTCAGCAATGCTAGTAAATTTGCATTAATCAATTTAGTGGCAAGATTGTATTTTTTAAAATATTCAATTTTAGATATTCAGTTTATCAATGATCATTTAAAGCAATTTGGAGCTTTCGAAATAACTCAAAGTCTCTTCAAAAAAAAAATATCTGAATATATTAATCATACTATTGATTTTCAGTCTTTAAGCGTCAAAGATGAAGATTTATTTGACAATGTTTTGTCTTTTTTACAAGAAATTAAAGAAACATCATAGACAGGATGTTCCATAGCATTTAACGCTGGGCTTGACGCAAAAATCCAGCCTTCAAAAATTGATAATTTATCTTGATTGACTGAGTATTTTTCAGATTTATCTAAAACTTTTATATAGGCTATAGATTCAGGTTCATTAAGAGGTTTAGAATAAACACACTTTTGAAGATTTATATCTAAAATTCCAAATGTTTTTGATACACCCACTTTTATTCTAAATGTTTTTATTCTAGCTGTAATCTTGTCTAAGCCTTGAAAAACTCCTACATCACCAATTAACCATTCATTGGCAACTAAAGTTTTACCACTTATTAAAATGTAAAAAAATGAAATAAAAAGTAATACTTTTTTCAAATTTTTACTTGCCACTAGACATAATCATTTTACCAATCATATCAGTAAAACTTAATGATGTTTGAGTATCGTAAATTACAGATTTATCTTTTAAAAAAGTTTCAGAAGAACCAGGAACAATCTCCAAAAATTTACCCCCAAATAAACTCGATGAAGAAATTTTTGCTGTTGAATCATCCGGTATATTTATTTCTTTATCGACTTGAAGCTCCACAATAACTTCAAATTCATCTTTTTCTAATTTAAAGTTTCTAATTTTTCCAACAGCAATACCAGATATTTTTACTTTATCACCAATACTTAAGCCAGTCACATTTTCAAAGATTGCAGATATAGATATGTTTTTAGAATTTATATTTTTTTCTAAAGAAAACCCAAAAAATAAAAATAAGATTGCAACTAAAATTACACTAAATCCCATTAATGTTTCAATTAGACTATATTTCATAATTATTTCTTAGGTGTCCAAGATTCATAATCTGCGGTTGATTTTTGTCTAAAACCTCTATCTAATAAACTTCCCTGAGGTTTCACAGCAAATGCAGTTCCTGTTAGATTAGGCAAATGTTCTTTTTGCCATTCATATAATTTTTTTCTTTTAAGAGGTGGTTTGCTTGTAATTTTATGCAGCCAAGCATGCCACATTGGAGGAATTTTTGAAGCTTCTACTTTCCCATTAAATACTATATATCTTTTGTCTGTTTTTTTTTGACTATAATATTTATTTCCGTACTGATCTTCACCGATTAAGTTAGAACTAAAGCGTATTAAAATTTGAGAAATTATATTCATAAAAACCTTATAATTAATATATAAAACTATACAATAAAATTATAAAATTCAATTTTAAAAAAAAAATTCAATTAAATTAATTATTTAAAAAAAATTTAATTTTATTGCTTTACTATTACCTACTAAATACAGTATATTAGGTCTTTATCTTTACAAGATATAGTTAGTATGCCTTATTATTAAATTTTTAAGGTTATCCAAAGAATCTTGATATAGGTAGTTTAATAATGAGAGGAATATAATGAAATTTACTAGGATTTTTACGGAAGACAAATTAGACGTTTATAAAAATTTAAAATTTAAAACTACCTCAAGTGAGATAAAGAACCCTGATGGTACAATAGTATTTAGCGCTCCAGAAATAGAAGTTCCTGGAAACTACTCTCAAGTTGCTGCAGACGTAATTGCTCAAAAATATTTTAGAAAAGCGGGTGTTCCAGCCTTTCTAAAAAAAGTTAAAGAAAACAACGTACCTGATTGGTTGTCAAGATCTGAGCCAGACGAAGATAAATTAGAAACTATTCCTGAAGATAACAGATATGGTGCAGAAACATCTGCAAAACAGGTTTTTAATAGATTAGCTGGAACATGGACTTATTGGGGATGGAAAGGTGGATATTTCAGTTCTGAAAAAGATGCTAAGGTATATTATGATGAAATGAGGTATATGCTAGCATCTCAAATGGGAGCACCTAATTCTCCACAATGGTTTAACACTGGACTACACTGGGCTTATGGAATAGATGGCCCCAGTCAAGGACATTATTATGTAGATTACAAAACTGAAAAATTAGTTAAATCAAAATCTTCATATATTCACCCACAGCCTCATGCATGTTTTATCCAATCTATTAAAGATGATCTTGTTAATGAAGGTGGAATAATGGATTTGTGGGTAAGAGAAGCAAGATTATTCAAGTATGGCTCTGGAACTGGAACAAATTTTTCAAATCTAAGAGGGAACCATGAGGAACTTTCTGGTGGCGGAAAATCATCTGGAATGATGAGCTTTTTAAAAATTGGTGATAGGGCTGCTGGTGCAATTAAATCAGGTGGTACAACAAGAAGAGCTGCTAAAATGGTTACTGTTGATGTAGATCATCCGGACATTGAAGAATTTATTGATTGGAAAGTTGTAGAAGAACAAAAAGTTGCAGCTTTAGTTGCAGGATCTAAATCAACTGCAAAGCATCTTGGAGCAGTTATGGAAGCCTGCAATAATGATGAACATGAAAAAGATGACTTATACGACACAAAAATAAATAAAAAACTTAAAGAGGCTGTTCTAAACGCAAGATCAGTTATGATCCCAGAAAATTATATTCAGAGAGTTATTCAATTTGCAAAACAAGGATTTAAAGAAATTGAATTTAAAACTTATGATACAGACTGGGATAGCGAAGCTTATTTAACAGTATCAGGACAAAATTCTAATAATTCAATAAGAGTTACAAATGACTTTCTAAAAAAAGTTGAGAATAATAGTGACTGGGAACTTATAAGAAGAACTGACGGAAAAGTATTTAAAAAAGTTAAAGCTAATGAACTTTGGAATAAAATAACAGAGGCCGCATGGGCGTGTGCAGATCCTGGCCTACAATATGATTCTACTATCAATGAATGGCATACATGTCCTCAAGAAGAAAAAATAAATGCTTCTAACCCATGTTCAGAATATATGTTTATCGATGATACTGCATGTAACCTTGCTTCATTAAACTTAATTAAATTTAGTAAAAAAAATAAAAAACTAGATATTAATGCTTTTGAACACGCCTGCAGATTATGGACTTTAACACTTGAAATTTCTGTAATGATGGCACAATTTCCTTCAAAAGAAATTGCTCAAAAATCTTTTGATTATAGAACACTTGGCCTTGGTTACGCAAATATTGGAGGTCTCCTCATGTCATGGGGTGTGCCTTATGACAGTGATGAAGGTAGAGCGATATGTTCATCAATTTCAGCAATAATGACAGGAATTTCATATGCTACATCAGCAGAGATAGCAAAAGAATTAGGTCCTTTTTCAAAATATAAACTGAACTCGAAAGATATGTTAAGAGTGATTAGAAACCATAAAAGAGCAGCTGATGGTTTTAAAGATGGATACGATTGCTTAACTATTAATCCAGTTCCTCTTGTCAGAGAAGATTGTCCTTCTGAAGATTTGCCTAATGCAGCGTCAAAAGCCTGGGAAAAAGCTCTCAAAGATGGAGAAAAATTTGGATACAGAAATGCTCAAACTACTGTAATAGCTCCAACTGGAACAATCGGACTTGTGATGGATTGTGATACAACAGGTATTGAACCAGACTTTGCAATGGTTAAATTTAAAAAGTTAGCTGGAGGAGGCTACTTTAAAATTATTAATCAAGTCGTACCAGAGGCGCTTCAAAATCTAGGCTATGACAACAAACAAATTTCGGATATTAAAAATTATGTTTTGGGTACTGGCAGTCTAAAAAACTGTCAATCAATTAGTTATTCAGCCCTTAAGGAAAAAGGCTTTAAAGACGAGCAGATTAATTTAATTGAGAACTCATTAGAAAGTGCTTTTGATATTAAGTTTGTTTTTAATCAATTTACTTTAGGTAAAGAATTCTGCAAAAATATTTTAAAAATTTCAGAAGATCAACTTAACGATTTTTCATTTGATATGCTTAACTTTTTGTCCTTTACAAAAGAAGAAATTGATGCTGCGAATATTCATGTTTGTGGATCTATGACACTAGAAGGAGCGCCTCATCTAAATGAAGATCACCTTAACGTTTTTGACTGTGCAAATGTATGTGGAAGAATTGGCAAAAGATTTTTATCAGTTGATAGCCATATAAGGATGATGGCAGCAGCACAACCTTTTATTTCAGGTGCTATTTCTAAAACAATTAATATGCCAAATAACTCATCAATAGAAGATTGCAGTGATGCTTATATGTTATCTTGGAAGTTATGTCTTAAAGCTAATGCTCTTTACAGAGATGGTTCAAAGTTAAGTCAGCCTCTTAACTCAAGTTTGATTGAAGATGAAGATATTAATGATGAAGAGGTAATTACTGAAAAAACAACAAAAGTTGTTGAAAAAATAGTTGAAAGAGTATTAAGAGCAGAAAGAGAAAAATTGCCACATAGAAGGAAAGGATATACTCAAAAAGCCATAGTAGGAGGCCATAAGGTTTATCTCAGAACTGGTGAATATGAAGATGGCAAGTTAGGTGAAATTTTCATTGACATGCATAAAGAAGGTGCTGCTTTTAGATCTTTAATGAATAACTTCGCGATTGCCGTTTCAATTGGATTGCAATATGGAGTTCCTTTAGAAGAATTTGTTGAGGCGTTTACATTTACTAGATTTGAACCACAGGGTATAGTTACTGGAAACGATACTATCAAAATGTCTACATCTATTTTAGATTATATTTTTAGAGAACTAGCAATTTCTTATCTTGATAGAAATGACCTAGGGCACGTTGATGTTAATAACATTGATACAAGTCCAACAGGTGTTGGTGTAAGAGGAGATGAAACAACTCATAAAGTTGCGTCTAGAGGGTTTGTAAGAAGAGAACTTAAAGTTGTATCTGGTGGTGGAGCAGATAATGTATCAGTTTTACAAACTAAAAATTATTTAGATAACTATGAGAATGAGGTAACAGATTTTAGTGATGAAAGTGAAACTAACGAAGTACTAGTAAAACAAAACTCAACTATCTCTAAAGAAATTGAAGCTAAAATCAAAGGTTTTGAAGGTGAAGCTTGTGGAGAATGTGGTAACTTTACTTTAGTTAGGAATGGTACCTGTATGAAATGTAATACATGTGGTGCTACTTCTGGATGTTCTTAACCATTGAAAGTATATGATTTATGAATATTGAAGAAAATTTAAAAAACCATCAGATAGAATTAGAAGATGCTTCAACGCCAGCTGGGAACTATGTACCTTTCATAATTACTAACAAACTTGTTTTTATATCTGGTCAATTACCATTTAAACAAGGAAAAATACCAATAACAGGTATTGTTGGTGAAACAGTTAGCTCAGAAGATGCAATTGAGATGGCAAAGTTATGCGCTCTAGCACTAATCAGCCAATTAAAATCAGCTTGTGATGGAGACCTTAATAAAGTTTCAAGAGTAGTGAAATTAGGTGGATTTGTAGCCTCAACCTCATCTTTTACATCACAACCTACAATAATTAATGGTGCCTCAGATATTATGGTTAAAGTGTTTGGAGAAAAAGGAAAGCATTCTAGATTTGCAGTAGGTGTCTCAAGTCTTCCACTCAATGCCCCAGTTGAAATTGAAGGAATTTTTGAGCTTAAATAAAATAAAATGAATTTGGATATAATTTCAAATATATCTAAGATTGGTTCAAAAGCTTGGAATAACTTGAATATTAATGATCATCCATTTACAAATTATGATTTCTTATACGCTTTAGAAGAATCTAAATCTGTTTGTGCAGAGACAGGTTGGCTTCCACAACATGTAATTGTAAAAGATATTGATAACAAAATTATAGGAATTTTACCTAATTACCTTAAAAGCCATTCTTATGGAGAATACGTATTTGATCATAGCTGGGCAAATGCTTATCAAAAAGCAGGAGGTTCATACTACCCTAAATTAATTTCAGCTATACCTTTTACACCTGTAAAAGGACCACGTTTTTTATATAAAGAAAGTAAAAAAGAAATCATAATTCAAAATATTAGTCAATTTATGATGGATCTTGCCGACAAAAATAATTTAAGTTCTGCTCATATAAATTTTTTAGATGAAAACACTGATCACATTTTAGAAAAAAAAGGATGGTTAAAAAGAGTTGGTTTACAATTTCATTGGGAAAACATAGGTTATTCCAGTTTTGAAGATTTTTTAGAAGAGCTAAAAAGTTCGAAAAGAAAAATGATTAAAAAGGAAAGAGATTATATTAAAAAAACAGGTATTTTTATAAATAGAATAAGTGGTAATGATTTAAATTCGACAATTTGGGACCAATTTTATAAATTTTATTTAGATACAATAGATAAAAAATGGGGAAGTGCTTATTTAACAAGAGATTTTTTTTCATCTATATCAGATAAATTAAATGAAAAAATTGTTCTCATTATAGCAGAAAAAGATAATGAAATAGTTGCTGGTGCTCTGAATTTCACTGATAAAAATTGTTTATATGGTAGAAATTGGGGATCTAAAATTGATGTCCCTTTTCTGCATTTTGAAATGTGTTATTATCAGGCTATAGATTATGCAATTGATCAAAAATTAAAGTTTGTTGAAGCTGGTGCTCAAGGACATCATAAAATCAAAAGAGGATATTTAGCGAAACCAACTTTTAGTTATCATTATCTTCCAAACTCCTCATTTAAAAATGCTGTTTCAACATTTATAAATGATGAAAAAAGACATATTCAAGAAAACATTGATTATATTAATAATCATGATAATCCTTTTAAATTTAAAATAAAAATTAAATCTTAATTTTTGTATTTCTTTTATCTGGTGTTTTAGTAGAAGACTCAGATTTAATAATTAATTCATCTTTTTTGTTATCTACAAAAACGTTACCCCCTTTTACTAGTTTTCCAAATAAAAGTTCTTCAGCTAGTGGTTTTTTAATTTTTTCTTGAATTAATCTATTTAAAGGTCTTGCTCCAAAAATCTTATCATATCCCTTTTTAGCTAACCAATTTCTTGCTTCATCAGAAAGCATTATAGAAACACCTTTATCGGATAATTGAGCCTCTAATTGCATTATAAATTTATCTACTACCATTTTAATTACTTCTATATCTAAATAATCAAACGGTATAACAGCATCTAACCTATTACGAAATTCTGGAGTAAATAATTTTTCTATTGCTTGTGTATCAGCATCATTTTTTGTGTCATTTAAAAATCCGATAGATGATTTAGATAACTCTGAAGCCCCTGCATTAGTAGTCATAATTAAAATAACATTTCTAAAATCTACTGACTTACCATTATTATCAGTTAATTTACCATGATCCATTACTTGAAGTAATAAATTAAACAAATCAGGATGTGCTTTTTCAATTTCATCTAAAAGTAATACTGAATGGGGATTTTGATCAATTGCATCAGTTAATAATCCTCCTTGATCAAAACCAACATAACCCGGAGGTGCGCCTATCAACCTCGAGACTGTATGTCTTTCCATATATTCTGACATATCAAATCTAGTAAGTTTAATACCATATGACTCTGATAACTGTCTTGCCACTTCAGTTTTCCCGACTCCTGTAGGGCCAGAGAATAAATAACAACCTATCGGTTTTTCTCCTTCTCTGAGACCTGCCCTTGACAATTTTACACTTGAAACCAGAGCAGATATAGCTTTATCTTGACCATAAACCATTCTTTTCAGATCGCTCTCTAAATTTAAAAGTGCCTTTTTATCGTCTTTAGAAACATGTTTTGGAGGTATTCTAGCAATTAAAGCAACTGTTTCTTCTATTTCTTGTTTATCAATTGTTTTCTTTCTTTTGTTTTGTGGTAGAAGCATTTGCGCAGCAGCTGTTTCATCAATCACATCAATTGCCTTATCAGGAAGTTTTCTTTCATTTATATATCTAAAAGATAATTCAACTGCGGTTTTAATTGCATCATTGGTAAATTTAATTTTATGATGATCTTCATATCTTGATTTAAGCCCCATCAAAATTTTGATTGCATCATCGACATTAGGTTCTTTTACATCTATTTTTTGAAATCTTCTTACTAAGGCTCTGTCTTTATCAAAATAACCTCTATATTCTTTATAAGTAGTTGAACCAATGCATCTAAGTGTTCCTGTTTGAAGAACAGGCTTTAATAAATTTGAAGCATCCATTGCACCACCACTCGTAGCGCCAGCACCAATTATTGTATGAATTTCATCAATAAATAATATTGCATTTTCATTCTTTTCAATTTCTTTAATAACTGCTTTTAAACGTTCTTCAAAATCTCCTCTATATCTTGTTCCTGCTAGAAGTGCCCCCATATCCAAAGCATAAATCTCAGATTTCAACAACACTTCTGGAACCTCACCTTTAACAATTTTGTCCGCAAGTCCTTCTGCTATGGCTGTTTTTCCTACACCTGGATCGCCAACCAATAGAGGGTTATTCTTTGTTCTTCTGCATAAAACTTGTATGGTTCTATCAAGTTCTTTCTTTCTTCCAATAACCGGATCAATTTTTCCAGATGCAGATTTTTCATTCAGATCAACAGCATATTTTTTTAAGGCACTTTCTTTTTTTGGATTTGTTTGAGTCTCTGCATTTGTATCTTCATCAGTTGTAGATTGAGAATAGTTTGGATCTTTTGCAAGACCATGACTAATAAAACTAACAGCATCTAGTCTTTTCATATTCTGCTTTTGAAGCAGATATACCGCATAACAATCTCTTTCAGAAAACATAGCAACTAAAACATTTGCCCCGTTTGCTTCATTTTTTCCTGATGATTGAGTATGTATTACAGCTCTTTGAACAACACGCTGAAACCCTGATGTTGGCTGAGTATCTATATCTTCATTTGAACTAACAATTGATTTTAAATCTTTATCTAAATAACCATTAAGATCGTCTTCTAGAAGTTTTATATCTACACCACATGCTTTAAATACTTCAATTGCATCTTTATCTTCTAACAATGAGAATAATAAATGCTCTAAAGTCGCAAACTCGTGCTTTTTTGAGGATGCTAAATTCATTGCACGTCTTAATGTTTCCTCTAATGATCTTGATAACATTTTTTATTCCTTTTCTAATTGCATTTGAAGTGGATGTTCATATTTGCGGGCATAATTTGTAACTTGTACTGCTTTAGTTTCTGCAATTTCATATGTATAAACACCACAAACACCAATACCTTTTTGATGAACATGAAGCATAATTTGTGTAGCTTCATCTTGTCTTTTTCCAAAAAATTTCTCTAAAACCTCAATAACAAATTCCATTGGTGTGTAATCATCATTTAACATTAAAACTTTATATAAAGATGGTTTTTTTGTTTTAGGCTTTACCTTTGTTAATACACTTCCATCAGTTTGGTTATTATTTTCTTCTGATTCAGATCGGATGTTGAAATATTTTTTTTTCATATATTTAATTTAATAATTAAAGACTTTGGTATCAATACTTTTAGAAAATATTTTATAAATTAAGTCTTTTTAAACATCTAAATATTGTATATACATATACATATATATCAACATAATGTATTATAATTTATTATACTCAAAATTTTAAATGAATATTATTTTCCCATTTAAAGCATCATATATAAAGATTTTGATATTTTTGTCTTTTTTTATAAGTTCATTTTATTTTAATAAACCTTCTTACGGAAAGTACGCATCAATTATTATGAATGAAAAATCAGGAAAAGTTTATCATTCAATTAATGCTGATACTAGGAATTATCCTGCTTCACTTACTAAAATAATGACAATTTATATGATTTTTGAAAAACTAAAAAACAAAAAAATTAAAATGAATACTAAATTTAGGGTATCTAAACGAGCTTCAAGGCAACCCCCATCAAAACTAGGGCTATACCCAGGTCAAAAAATCACTGTTAAACAAGCAATTCTTGCACTCGTTACCAAATCAGCAAATGACGTTGCAACTGTAGTTGCTGAAAATTTTGAAAAAACTGAAAGAAGATTTGCATACAAAATGACCAGAAAAGCTAAAAGTATTGGTCTTACTCGTACTGTTTTTAGAAATGCATCTGGACTTCCTAATAAAGGTCAACTTTCTACAGCAAGAGACATGGCAAAACTAGCAGTAGCTATTAGAAAAAACTTTCCTGAATTTTTTTATTTTTTTAATAAAAGATCATTTGTGTTTAATGGTATAGAGTATCGTAATCATAATAATTTACTTGGCTCTTACTTTGGTGCAGATGGTATTAAAACAGGCTACACCAACGCATCAGGATTTAATTTAGTTGCTTCTGTTGAAAGAAATGGCCAAAGAATAATCGGAGTTGTTTTTGGTGGAAAAACTGCAAGAACCAGAGATAAGCATATGGTTAAGTTATTAAATAAATTTATAAAAACTCCTGTTGTACGAACTGCTAAACTTTCTGAAATACCTTCACAAAGACCTGATTTTATTTCATATCCTGTTGTAAAAAAACCAAAAAACTTCTCTGTTTATACTGTTAGTGAAGCAGAAGATTGGTTTATACAAATAGGAGCTTTTAAAAATAAACTTAATGCACACATTGCTGCAAAAAAAGCTCGTAATGCAGCCCCTGAACAACTTGGTAATTTACCTGCTTCTTTACAAAAAGTTAATAAGCCTCTAGAAAACTTAAAAGTAAAGAGATCTCTCTGGAGAGTTAGGTTTATTGAATTAGCTGAAAATCAAGCAAGATCTGTTTGCGCTGAACTATGGTCATCAGGACTTAGTTGTATCCCCTTACCTCAAAAAAGCCTGAATTGATATTTTATTTAACAATCAAAAGTTGATTCCAATTAGTCGTGTATGATTTGGACTTGAAATGAGATTTCATATTCCATTTACTTTTGTTCTTTTTTGATTTTAATAATCCTTGAGATCCATAAAATAGAGTTTTTGAACCCATTTTATTATTAATATAATCTAGCATTATCATTCGTTTGTTTGATAATATATCATCTTTTTTATTTTTATTAAATAAACTACCCTGAATAGTATAATCTTCTGATTTATAAAAAGAGCTCGTTTTATCTAAATTGATTTCTACACTTTTAATGTTTAAGTCAAGTAGTGTAACCCCGATTTTTTTATAACTAAATCCCAACCGATAAATTTTTTCTAATATTCTAAATCCACCTTGGATCAAATCAGGTGTATTATTTATGGGCTCATCAAAATTTATTAATCCAGAGTTACTATATTGTAATTCACTTTTTTTAAACTTGTTTGTATTAATAAAAACACATAAAGAGCTACACAAACCTCTTTGTAATCTAAGTTTTTCAGCTGCTCTAAAAATATGGTTTGATAGTGCTTCTTTTAAACTTTGTAAATCAGTTACCATTTCTCCAAATGAACGCGAAACCGTGATAGATTTTTTAGAATTAACCTCTTCTAAATCTAAAGTTGAAATACCTCTTAATTCATACACTATTCTTTTCCCAACAACAGAAATATGTTGTTTTATGTGATTGGGATTAGCTCTCTGTAATTGCAAGGCACTATTTATACCAATTTTTTTCAATCTATTTGCCCAACCTTTTGATATTCCCCAGATTGTTTCAAGTTCTAAATCATTTAATACTTGAGTAATTTGGCTTGAATCTTGAAGGATATAAACTCCTTCATTTACATATTTTTTTGCTATTCTGTTAGCTAATTTTGCTAACGTTTTGGTTGGCCCTATTCCCACAGAAACGGGTATACCTGTCCATTGATATATTTTTTTTTTCATAAAAATCATTTTTTTATAAATATTACTTTTATCAAACCCATCTAAACCTAAAAAAGCTTCATCTATAGAATAGACCTCAACGTCTGGTGTAAAGTGATAAAAAGAGTTCATTACTCTAGAAGACATATCTCCATACAAAGTGTAATTAGATGAATAAACTATTACCCTATTTTTTTTGATTAAATCTTTCCATAAATGCAGTGGTGCACCCATAGGAATACCCAAAGCTTTAGCTTCATTTGATCTAGCTATGATACATCCATCATTATTTGATAAAACAACAACAGGTTTATTATTAATAAGTGGATTAAAAACCCTTTCACAGGATACATAGAAATTATTACAATCAACTAATGCATACAATTTTGTTTACCTTTTTAGTAAACAGAATGAATAGCTGTAACAACTACTCCCCAAATTTCAATGTTCATATCTTCTTTTATCTCGATTGGTTTATATAAAGTATTCTCTGGCATTAAAATTAATTTTCCAGATTCCTTATATAGCCTTTTAACAGTCATGTGACCATCAACTACAGCAATAACTATTTTTCCATGTGAAGGTTTTAAACTTCTATCTACTATCAATATATCATTATCATTAATTCCAGCGCCGATCATAGAATCTCCAGTGACACGAACAAAAAAAGTTGCAGCTGGGTGTTTAACTAAATGGCTATTTAAATCTAAATTTCTTTCTAAATGATCATCTGCAGGTGAAGGAAACCCCGCAGATATTTTACAACTGTACAAGGGTAATTCTGAATCTGAATGAACTACTTCATCTTTCAAAAAATTAGGTAAATCAAATATTTTAACACTATCTTGAGGTGAATAATGTCCATTTAAAATTAATATCTCTTTTGTTTTTTCTATACTTTCAATCATTTAATTCCTCTTTGTTCATGTTTTGTTCTATTTATACATAAAAAAAGATGATTGAAAAGTTTTTTCAACAATAATTAAAAAAATATTAAGATTTTTTATATTTATCTATTAATGACTCTAGATCATGGTCAACCTTTTCATCATAACCATGTTTTGATGAAAAAAATGCTAAGGCCATTAAACCTGAGCCAATAATAAAAGACATAACAATGCAAATTACAATAGCAAAAAATCCATGATTACTAATACTTATAAAATCCCAATTAAACCATAGTTTAACAGCAAAATATAATACAAGAAATAATACTGCTAAAAAAAGAGATATAATTATCTTATTTTTGGTAGAAAACATAAGTATAAAATCAACTTTCTACCGACAACTGATTTTCAACAAGATTATACCAATAAGAGATGCCTAATGGAATAATTTCATCGTTAAAATCATATTTTGAATTATGCAACATACAACCACTTTTCCCTTCACCTGCACCTAACCATATATAAGCTCCTGGTTTTTTTTCAAGCATATAAGCAAAATCTTCAGCACCCATAGATGGTGCAAGATTATCTTTAACAGCTTTCGTTTTAACTACTTTTTTTGCAACTTCAATAGCGATGTCACTTTCCATCGAAGTATTAATAGTAACAGGATAACCCTCATTAATTTCAACCTTTGCAGTACAACCATAAGCATTTGCAGTCGAATTGCAAATATCAATAAATTGTTCTTTAACTAAGGATCTTGTTTTAGGATTCAATGTTCTTATTGTTCCAATAAAATTAGCATCTTGTGGAATGATATTAAAAGCTGTACCAGATTCTATTTTAGTAACGGAAACAACAACTGGATCAAGAGGATTTTGTTTTCTAGAAACTATCTGCTGCAAAGATTGTATCACGCCAGAAGTAGCAATTATTGGATCAGATGCATGATGTGGAGAAGCAGCATGACCTCCAACACCATTAATTAATACTCTGAATTGATCAAATGATGCCATTACAGGACCTTTATGAACAGCTATTTCTCCAACATCTAAACCTGGCCAGTTATGTAACCCCCAAACACTTTCCATTGGAAAATTATCAAAAAGACCATCATTGATCATTTTTAAACCACCACCTCCTCCTTCTTCAGCTGGTTGAAAAATAAAATATACCGTACCACTGAATTTTTTTTCTTTTGAAAGAATTTTTGCTGCGCCAAGAAGCATAGCAATATGTCCGTCATGACCACAAGCATGCATTTTTCCTAAAAACTTTGACTTATAGTCAAAATCATTTTCTTCTTCAATAGGAAGTGCATCCATATCAGCTCTTAAACCTATTGAACGATTACTTTTATGTTCTTGAGAATTAGAACCTTTTAAAACACCTATAACACCTGTTTTGCCAATCTTATTATGAACTTCTATCCCAAATGATTTTAGCTTTTCAGTAATAAACTCTGCAGTCCAATTTTCTTCATAACAAAGTTCTGGATTAGCGTGAAGTTCATGTCTCCAGTTGGTAACTTCTTCATGAATCTTTTTAATGTTTTCTGAAATATTCATTGTTTAATAATGTGTTTGAGTATAATGATTATAAGCTAAAAAACAAATGTTTCTATAGATATATATTTAAATGAAAAATCCAAGCACGTTAACTCAAAAAATGTTATTTGTCTTTTTGCCATTTTCAGCTGGTTACTTTTTGTCATATGTTTACAGATCTACTAATGCAATTTTAGCTCCTTATCTTAACCAAGACTTAGGAATTAATGCGGAACAACTTGGCCTAATTACTTCAGTTTATTTTTTAACATTTGCTTTATTTCAATTACCATTAGGAATTCTACTTGATAAATTTGGAGCAAGAAAAGTACAAACCGTTTTGTTTGTTATAGCATCATTGGGTGCATCATTATTTGCATTAGGTGATACTGTATTTTCTCTAACAGTAGGAAGAGGCTTAATAGGCTTAGGTGTTTCTGGTGCTCTAATGGGTGCTTTTAAAGCGATGTCTATTTGGTTTCCAAAAGAACGACTAAGTTTATTAGTTGCACTATTTTTAGCTGTGGGAGGATTAGGAGCAATCTCAGCATCATCACCTTTAGAATATCTACTTCAAATAACTGATTGGAGAACTATTTATTTTGCTTTATCTTTAACAACCTTAATAGTTGGTTTTTTAATTTTTATAATTGTACCAGAAAAAAAAATTATACATGAAAAAGAAGAACCAGTATTAAAAGTTCTTAAAATAATTTACACTAACTATCATTTTTGGAGAGCTGGCCCTTTAGCAGGTTTGGTAGGTGGAACAACAATGGCAATTCAAGGCTTATGGGCAGGGCCGTGGCTTGCTGATGTTGGAAAATTTAGTCAAACAGAAATAGCTGAAATCCTCTTTTTATTCACAATATCTATGACAATTGGAATAATACTTATGGGTATCGTATCAGATAATTTAAGACGAAAAAATATTTCAACAATTAGTGTCATGGTTGGAATGATAATTATATTAATTATCCCAACTGCTGTTATAACTTTTGGATTACTTCCAAAAGCAATATGGCCTTGGGTTTTGTTTAGCTTAACCTCTTTTTGTGCAACATTATCATATTCAGGATTAAGTGACTATTTTCCATTAAATTACGCAGGAAGAGTTTCAACAGCTGTAAATTTAATAACATTTATGGTTGCCTTCATTGCTCAATATGCGATAGGAGCGATAATGCAATTCATTGAACCAGGCAAAATGACTGGCTACTCATTATTCTCTTATCAGGTAAGCTTTGGTGTTTTTCTTGGATTAATAATAATTTTATTAATTAATTATTTTATTATGACTTATCTTAAAAGTACTAAGGATAATATCTCTGGCATTCCCAAAAAGTAGAGTGATCTGATGGTTTTAAAATAAATCTATCGTGTAATCTAAAATCTCCATCTTGCCAAAATTCAAACTCATTTGGTATAATTTTGAATCCACCCCAATGCTTTGGTCTTGGCACATTCTCATCAAATTTATTTTTGAATTCTTCAACTCTTTTTAATAAAGTCTCTCTATTTTTTAACGGTTGTGATTGAATAGAAGCCCAGGCCCCTATTCTACTTCCTAATGATCGACTTTCAAAATATTGATCTGATACTTTTTCAGGGATTTTATCAATTTCACCGACAACCCTTACTTGACGATTTATAGACTTCCAATAAAAACATATTGCAACTTTACCTGTTTCAAAGATCTCTCTAGATTTTCTGCTTTCATAATTTGTATAAAAAACAAAGTTTCTATTAATAATATCTTTCAATAAAACTGTTCTTACAGATGGAAATCCATTTTTAGAAACAGTAGCTATTTGCATAGCGTTAGGATCTCTGATTTCTTTATCTTGTGCTTCTTTGAACCATTTTTGAAATAGTTCGATTGGGTCTATTTTTTTATCTAATTCCATAATTTATTATGTTCAAATTTTTGCCATATTTGTAAGTAATATATAGTTTAACTTATAAGGAATTAAAGTAATGAAATTTATATTTAGTGTTTTATTTATATTTTTA
>CACOVB010000014.1 GCA_902630555.1 uncultured SAR116 cluster alpha proteobacterium | reverse complement strand
CAAATAGATGTACCAGCTCCGCCAATTCCAAAAATTGCAAAATCTTTATTTTCTACAATCAAATTTTTATTTTTTAAACCATTTATAAAACCTATACCATCAAAATTTGTTCCAATAAGTTTTCCATTTTCAATTTTTATCCAATTAACTGATTGTGTATCTATTGCTTCATTTTCTAGATTATCACAATATTTAAGAACATTAGTTTTATGGGGTATTGTTACAGTCATGCCAGCAAAATTTTTAATACTCTTAATCCCAGAAAAAAAAATTTCTAAATTATCACTGCTTACATTTATTGGGATCATAATTGCATTTACTTTTTGTTCTTGAAATATTTTTGTAAAAAGTGTTGGTGCTTTTACATGATTAATAGGGTCAGCTATACAACCAAAAATTTTAGTATTAGCTTTCATTTTAATTTTTCTTTACTAAAATTTAAAGCTAAAGAATTTATACAATATCTTAAACCAGTTGGTTTTGGTCCATCTGGAAAAACATGCCCCAAATGAGCTTTACATTTAGTGCAATGTACTTCAGTTCTAACCATTCCATGTGTCTCATCTTTAGAGGTGCTTACAGCATTTAAATTAAATGTGTCAAAAAATGAAGGCCACCCAGAATGAGATTCATATTTTTTATCGCTTGAGAATAAATTGGAATCACAACAAATACATTTATAAATACCCTTTTCTTTATTATGTAAATACTCTCCTGAAAAAGGTGGTTCGGTTCCATGTTGTTGAGTAATATAATATTGATCTTGAGATAATTTATTTTTATTCATTCATAATCCATATAGAAAATTACATAAATTTACAATATATTAGTTTATAATTTAAGTTATTGAGTTTAATATTTTACTTACTTTAACTACTCTTATTATTGCAGTTAAAAAACATAACAATGCAAATATCCAAGCTATGAAACTTGCCGCTTCATGAAATACAAACATTAATATAAATAAAATTATAGTTTCTGTTCCCTCAATAAGTCCTTCGCTGTAAAAAAATGACTTTTTTGAGAGTTGTTTAATTTTAATTTTTTTTTTCTCAAAAATCCAAGCTGTCGTTAAAAAAGTTGCACATGTTCCTATAAAGGATGTTAGTAATAATGACATTGAAAGGAAATTATCATTATCGAATAAAATAAAGCCAAAAGGTAACAAAGCATAAATTAAAAAATCAGAAATTATATCGTAAAAACCACCTAAATCTGTTGGCTTTTTTAACCTAGCTAAAGTTCCATCAATACCATCAAAAAATCTATTTAATATAAAAAAAATTAGAGCAATGTATATCATTCCTAGAGATAAAAAAATAAAAGAAAAAATACCTAAAATGAAACTAAATAATGTAATTTGATTTGGTGAAATTTGATATTTTAGAAGAATAATTGAAATTTTTTTTAAAACTGGTTTAAAAAAAAAATTCAATTTTTGGTCTAACATATTTTTTTTAAGGTAATATGAATAATTGTTTTGGGAAAATTAAATCTGGATTATTTATTTTGTTTTTATTTAATTTAATAATATCTATGTATTTTTCTCCACCACCCAATCTCTGATAAGCAATTTTCCACAATGCATCTCCTTTTTGAACGACTAAAAGAGTTTTGTTTCCTGCATTTTTGAGAATTTCTCCATATATGTTGATTTGATCTTTTGCAACAATTTTACCTTCTTTATCAATGAGATTTGCAATTAAAACTTGTTCACCAGATATTAAAGAGTTTGGTAATGTAATATTCCAAGCATTATCTAGAATTGATCCACTAAATACTTTACCACCTAATATTCTTGCTTCTACCTTAACACCTTTTATGGAATAACCTGATATCTGTAATTGATTTAATTCTAAATCATTTGTGAGTGATAAGATTGAAATTTCTGGATTTAGATTAATTACAGAGTTTTGGGAAATTAATTTTAGTTTTTGTTTCTTTTTGTTTAATTTTGGAGACTGTATTATTTTAGTAGCTTTAATACCATCTGTATCAATAATAGCTACTATTGGAACTGTGTTTTTATTATTATCAATTTTAATTGCTATTGCGTCATTTGAAATTATATTTTTTTTTTCAGATGAAGTTATTTTAAAAGCTAAAATATGATCGCCAGCACTAAGTGGATTTTCAGTAACAATTACAAATTCTCCAACATTATCTGATAAAGTTTTGGCAATTATTTTTCCATTTGAAATTACATTTAACTCTGAATTAGGGACCGTTTTTCCAGCTATAAGAACATCACCAGCAGGATTTACACGGATTGTTTGTAAGTTTAGAATTTTTTCACTTTTAATATTTTCTACTTTTTTATCATCTTCAATTAGAGGTTTTGCTTCTTTAATTTTATTAACCACCGGTATATCTATTTTTTTTTCTTGAATATTTGTTGGTTGATAAATGTTATAAGTTATAGCCCCGACAGCTAAAAAAGTTCCTAAAAAAAGTAAGTATGTAATTTTAGACAAAATATTTATCTTTCTTTATAAAATAAATGTATAATTTAACATCACTATAATATTAAATCAAAGACTTAAAAAAATGGTAAAAAAAAATATTTGTGTATTTTGTGGAGCTTCTTCAGGATCTTCACCTGACTTTATTACTCTAGCAGAAAAAATTGGTAAAATGATCGGAGAAAATAATTTCAACCTAATTTATGGTGCTGGTAGTACTGGACTCATGGGAGCGTGCGCAAAATCTGCCCAACAATCTGGAGCTAAAGTATTTGGTGTAATGCCAAACTTTCTTGCAAGAGTTGAAAAACCTTTAGATGGAATTAATACAATATTTACAACTACAATGCGATCTCGAAAGGCAATAATGTATAAAAAAGCGTCTTTGTTTATAATTTTACCTGGTGGCATTGGTACTCTCGATGAATGCGTTGAAGTATTAACACTAATTCAGTTAAAACAAATAAAAGAAAAAAAAATAATTATATTTAACTACAAAAATTATTGGAATTTTTTAATTAAGCTTCTTGAGAAGATGAAAAAAGAAAAATTTATGAATGATAATTTTTATTCAGATTTAATTGAATTAAATGATTTAAACAAATTAAAAACTTTGTTAAAAAGTTTTTGAAAATTTTTTTTAATAGTCTATATCTTATTTTATAATTACTTCAATTGTAAGGAATGAATATGCTTGATTTATTAAATATTGCCAAAACAGAGGCTGATGGAAATGATCTTTTAAAATTAATATCTTCGTTATTTAAGTCATCTGATATAAGACCAAAAGGATATTCAAATGCTATCGTTTGGGAAGGTGGGAACTTTGATAAAAATATTAACCCAATAGCACATTCATTAACTGATGCCTATGCTCTTTTAGGTACAATTGCAGCAATTGATATTTTAAATTTACCATTTTATGCAGTTCCAATGTGGTCTCAAATTAGACATGACAAAAATTTAGAGCCCTTGAGTTGGTTTGGAAATATGCCTATGACATCAATAAAATGGTCTACTGCAGGTGATGCTTATGTCAATGATAAAAATGGATATAGAGTAGTTGTGATGGGAAAGTCTGGCAATGCTCCTTTAAGAACACAAGCTGGAGTATACTGCAATGTTAGACCATATGGCCCAATAACTGTTGTAAGATGTATGCCTTGTCTACCATATTCTCAAAATAAGCAAAGGTTTGAAGTTAGCAAAGATACAGGCATTATACATTCCGAAATGAATACACCTGGGATACAAATGGCTTATGCAGGAAGGCTTTTTTTAAAAATGATTAATGAAACTGGTAAGCTTGGAAGAATTGCCTTTAAACCTACTCAGGCAATGGAAGATGGCATAAATGCAGGAATAATAACGTGGTTGCTTGAAGGTACAAAGTTTAAAATTGGGAGAAAATGGGCAGTAAATGCTTACGATGAGCATAAAGAGAGTATTAATAAAATTATTAATTTACTTCCTAAAGATTTTAAATCAGGTATGGAAACTTGGACTGGACAAATTGAACAACACATATCTGATACAAATTATGGTCTTTTGGTTTGGGATTTGATTGAAAAGAAAGAATGTGTAGTTTTAGCGACTGACCTAGATGGAGATAGACTGACTGACCTTCTCGCAGATATATCAGATCCATTAAGAAGATTTGGAGATATTATACTAAATCATATTAATCATGACAAAAAAATGAATACATTATGGAATGAATTAGGTTACACAACTGGTAATGGAAGAGATATGACTTCAGTAATGCATAGAATGGATGGGCCACCTATACATGAACAAACCCTTGGTTCAGCTGACGCGATGTTACTCAGATTATTAGATGGAGATGAAAGCATGGGAGGAACAAAGCAACCTTATGACCCAAGAATTCATTTTGTTTTAATAAGAGATGCATATTTTGATGCAAACCCCAACAACCAAAAACTTAAAGAATGGTTCGATATAACTCTAAAAAAGTTTGATGATATTTATGGTGATACAAGACCAGGTTTTATTGAAGGTTATGAATTACTGAAAGAAAATATTACTCCTTGGTAGTTTAATTAAACTCTTCTTCTAATCTGTTTAAAATATTTTTAAGAAATTTAACATCTGCAGCAAAACACAGACGTAAAAAGTTATCTCCAGTTTTTCCAAATGCAACTCCTGGAGCCAAACCAACTTGAGTTTTTTTAATCAGTTTTTTACAAAAACTGATTGAATCTTTAGCATCATTTGCTTTAAAGAAAAAATAAAAAGCTGACTCTGGTTTACTTATCTTTAATTTGGTCCAATGTTTCATTTTGTTATAAACAAAATCTCTAGAAACATGAAGATTCTTTATAACTTCTTCAACTAAAAACTCATGATTTTTTAATGCCTCTATAAAACCCTTTTGTATAAATTCAGGTACTCCTGTTGTAGATATCTGAACCAATTTCGCTATATGCTCACCTAAATACTCAGGATGTGTAATCCAACCTACTCTCCATCCTGTCATATTGAAACTTTTAGAAGATGAATTTATAACTAATAATTTATCCTCTGGTTCACTTAAAGATAAAAAACTTGATGATGCATTTCCTTGGTAGACAATTCTATGATAAACTTCATCCGCCAATAACCAACAATTTTTCTTTCTTACGTGATCTAAAATAATTTGTTGTTCATTTGAATTAAGCATCCACCCTGTTGGATTATTAGGACTATTAATAAAAACTAATTTTGTTTTATCAGTAATCGCATTTAAAAGTTTATTAAGATCTAAAGTCCATGTTTTATCAAAATCTAAATTAACTTCATTTATTACAGCTTCTCTTAGAACTACAGATGATCTAATATTTGGCCAAACTGGGCCAACTATTACAACTTCATCACCCTTTTCAAGAACAATTTCACAACAAATTTTAATGCCAAGCATACCACCATTTACTATAGAATGTTGAAAAGGTGATGTCTTAACATCAAATATTTGATTCATATATTTGGATATTTCTTCTCTAACCTCAGGAATTCCATTTTGATAAGTATAGAATGTTTCACCTGCTTTAAGTGCATTAATTGTTTCATTGTAGATTAACTTGTCTGTTGAGATGTTGCCTTCTCCAAACCAAGCTGGATATACTACTTTTCCAGTTTCTTTTGTGAAATTTCTACCATAGTTTGCAATTTCCATAATTGGAGTTTCTTTTATTTGTAAAACATTTTTATTTATAGAATTCATTATATTATTTATTAATTAAATATTTTTTTAAAAAGTTGATTGCGTTTTGTACACCTTTAACATTTTGTCCCCCAGACTGAGCCATATCTGGCCTTCCTCCTCCTGGCTTGCCATCAACTTTAGTAGAAATTAAATTAACTAATTCTACTGCATTTAATTTATTTGTAATTTCTTTTCTTATATTAACAACACAAGAAACCTTTTCATTTACAGTTGTAACTATACAAACAACATCTAACTTATTTCTTTTTAACATTTTTTCAGCATATGATCTCAATTCTTTTGGTTGTAATTCTCTACTTACAACTGAAAAAAACTTAAAACCATTTATCATTTCTGAGTTCACTAGAAAGTCATTTTCATCAGAATTAACCTCTTTTTTTATTTTTTTTAATTTTGTATTTTCTTCTATTAATTGATCAATTTTTTTGATTATATTGGATGAATTTATATTTAATTTTGATGTGATTGTTTTAATAATTTCATTTTTATCCTCATAATACAATATTGCACTTTTTCTCGTAACAGCTTCAATTCTTCTTACGCCAGATGCTACTCCACTTTCTCCAATAATTTTGAATCTAATAGCTTCACCAACTGATTTTAAATGCGTGCCACCACATAATTCAACAGACCAGGCTATTCTTTTTTCTGTAATTGATTTACCCATATAAACAACCCTTACTTCATCTCCATATTTTTCACCAAAAAGAGCTATAGCACCTTTTTCCATTGCTGACTTTTGATCCATAATTTCAGTATTTACTTTGTCATTTTGATATATTTTTTGATTAACAACATCTTCTATTTTTTTCAAAATATTTGATTTAATTGGATGATTTAAATTAAAATCAAATCTTAATTTTTCATTACTTACTAATGATCCTTTTTGTTTAACATTTGTTCCAAACTCCTCTCTAAGTGCTTCGTGAAGAAGATGTGTAGAGGTATGATGAGAAGAAATTTCTTTTCTATTTTCTGTATCTACTTCTAAATTAAATAAGTCATCTATATTTATATAGCCCTCAGTGACTTTTACTTTATGCAAAAATATAATTTTATCTGCTACATTTATTTTTTTACAATCCAAAACTTTTATCTTTGTATTTTTAGAACTAATATAACCAACGTCACCTTTCTGGCCACCACTTTCAGCATAAAATACTGTAGTATCAAAAATTAAGTCTCCTTTTTCAGTTTCTTTTAACCTATTAGATAATTTATTATTTTTTAAGATACTTAAACATTTTCCTTCACATTTTAAATTGTTATAACCAACAAATTTTGTTGATGAGTGATTATTTAAAGTCTTAATTATCTCTGAACTTATTTCATTGTCTCCTGATCCAGACCATGCTGCTCTTGCTCTACTTTTCTGTTCTTTCATTTCCTTTTCAAAGTTTTGTTCATCTACCTTCCATCCATGACCTTTTAAAACATCTTGAGTTAAATCTAATGGAAATCCATATGTGTCATATAATTCAAAAGCTTTTTTTCCTGAAAATACTTTTTTACTATTTTTTTGTAAAATCTCACTATTTAGTATTTCCAAACCTCTATCTAAAGTTTCCCTAAATTTCAGTTCTTCATTCAGAATAACATTTTTTACAAAATCTTTATTTTCATATAACTCTGGATATGCGGAACCCATTTCATCTACAAGGTAACCGGATAATTCATTCATAAATGGTTTTTGATACCCTAAAATATTTGAATGTCTTATAGCTCTTCTTAATATTCTTCTTAAGACATAACCTCTTCCATCATTGCTAGGAAGTACTCCTTCAGAAATTAAAAATGCACTTGATCTGATATGATCTGCTATTACTCTATGTGAAGCACTATTATTTACTGTAACTTTAGATTTTGTTACTTCAGATGATGCTCTAATTAAGTTTTTAAATAAGTCTGTTTCATAGTTGTCATGTGTACCCTGTAGCAAAGCCGAAATTCTTTCTAAACCCATTCCTGTATCAATGCTGGGTTTTGGTAAATCTACTCTTGTGTTAGTATCAATTTGTTCAAATTGCATAAAAACAAGATTCCAGATTTCTATAAACCTATCTCCGTCCTCATCTTTTGACCCAGGTGGGCCACCTTTAACTCTTTCACCATGATCAAAGAAAATTTCTGAGCATGGGCCACATGGTCCAGTATCACCCATACTCCAAAAATTATCACTTGTTTTAATTTTAATGATTTTTCTTTCGCCAAGATTACCAATTTTTTTCCATAAATGCTCAGCTTCTTCATCTTCATGAAATATAGTCACTAATAATTTATTTTCAGGAATTTCAAATACTTTAGTAAGCAAATCCCATGATTGATGTATTGCTTGTTCCTTAAAATAATCCCCAAATGAAAAGTTTCCTAACATTTCAAAAAATGTATGGTGACGTGCAGTATGACCTACATTCTCTAAATCATTATGCTTTCCACCAGCTCTAAGACATTTTTGAGAAGTAACAGCTTTATCGTAATCTCTTTTTTCTACTCCAGTGAAAATATTTTTAAACTGAACCATACCTGAATTCGTGAATAAAAGAGTTGGATCGTTATCAGGTACTAAATTACTGGATTTAATTTCTTTATGACTATTTTTCTTAAAATACTGTATAAAAGTATTTCTTATTTCTGAAAGATTCATATTTTTCATAACAAAACCAATTAAAAAATATATTTAATTATTTTGTTAATATTAAAGCAAGTTTAAATAATAAAAAATTACTCTTCTTTATTTTTTTCTTCAGAAATCTCTGAGTTCATCATAATATTATCAACTAATCCAGAATTACTTCTAATTTTATTTTCTATTTCCAATGCAATATCTGGATTATCTTTTAAATACTTTTTTGCATTTTCCTTACCTTGACCAATTCTTTGATCATTGTAAGAGAACCATGCACCGGCCTTATCAATAATATCTGCTGCAACACCTAAATCTATAAGTTCTCCATGTTTTGAAATTCCCTCTCCGTACATAATATCAAATTCTACAGTTCTAAAGGGAGGTGCAACTTTGTTTTTAACAACTTTAACTCTTGTTTGATTTCCAACTATGTCATCCTTATCTTTTATAGCTCCAATTCTTCTTATATCGAGTCTTACAGATGAATAAAATTTTAGAGCATTTCCACCTGCTGTAGTTTCAGGACTACCAAACATAACACCAATTTTTAACCTAATTTGATTTATGAATATAACTAGACAATTAGATTTAGATATTGATGAAGTAAGTTTTCGTAATGCTTGACTCATTAATCGAGCTTGAAGTCCAACATGTGTGTCACCCATGTCTCCCTCTAATTCAGCTCTTGGTACTAAAGCAGCAACCGAGTCTATAACCATTACTGATATAGCGCCTGATCTAACTAATGTATCAGCAATCTCTAATGCTTGTTCACCAGCATCAGGTTGTGAGATAAGTAATTCATCAATATTCACACCCAATTTTTTAGCATAAACGGGATCTAAGGCATGTTCTGCATCTACGAAAGCACAGGAACCACCTTGCTTTTGTGCTTCAGCAATAGCATGAAGCGCTAAAGTCGTCTTACCAGAACTTTCTGGACCATAAATTTCAATTATTCTACCTCTTGGAAAACCGCCTATTCCAAGGGCAATATCTAAACCAAGTGATCCTGTAGAAATTGATTGAATATCAATATTTTGATCATTTTCTCCTAATTTCATTACAGAACCTTTACCAAAGTTCTTTTCAATTTGTGAAATTGCACCTTCTAGTGCTAAATTTTTATTCTCATTATCCATGGAAAAGTCAATTACCTCAGCGTTCATTTTTATACTCCTAAAAAATTTATAAGAATATAATATTCATGTTTTGTTCTTATGTCAACAAATGTTCACATTTTGTTCTTTTTAATCGTCTTTATGTATTCTTTCCATTTTTTCATGCCTCTCTTGAGCATCCAAACATAAAGATGCTATTGGCCTTGCGATTAATCTTTTAATACCAATAGGCTCATCTGTTTCTTCACAGTAACCGTATGTACCTAAATCAATTCTTCTCAAAGCAGAGTCAATTTTACTAATTAATTTTCTTTCTCTATCTCTTGTACGTAATTGAATAGCAGCATTACTTTCAACTTGAGCTCTATCAGCAATATCAGGTCTCTGCAATCCATCTTCAGATAGATCATCTTTAGTATCTGAAGCCTCATTTAATAACTCTTTTTTCCAAATTAAAAGTTTTTGTCTAAAAAACTCTAAATGATTTTCATTCATATATTCTTCAATGTCTGTAGGTACATAATTTTCAGGTAATACGATTCTTGATCCTTGAATGCCAGATTTATTTGAAGATTCATTATTTATTTTATTTTTATCTATAGAATTCATTTAAAAACACCTTATATAAATTGTATGTAGGCTTATAATGAAACATATAAAAGTTCAACATATTTTTTTAAAAAAATTAATTACAGCTAGAGATGCTAAATAAATAATCAATAAAGATATTTTTTATGAATAAACAACTATATAAAAATTTACTTGCTAATGAATTGACAAAAATAAAAAAAGAAAACAGATATAGAATTTTTAATGAGATTAAGAAAGATGATACTTTTCCACTAGCAAAAAAAGCTTATAAAAATAAATTTAAAGATATACTAATTTGGTGTTCCAATGATTATCTCGGAATGAGTAGAAATGTGTTATCCATAAAAAGGGCAAAAGAATGTTTAGATAATTATGGAATTGGTTCAGGTGGAACAAGAAATATATCTGGAACCCATATGCCTCTAGTTAAATTAGAAGCTGATTTAGCTAATTTACATTGCAAACAAAAAGCGTTGGTTTTTACATCTGGATATGTAGCAAATGAAAGTTCAATTGGTGCATTAACAACTATATTTAAGGATTCGATTATATTTTCTGATGAAAAAAACCATGCATCAATCATTTCTGGAATAAAAAAAAATAAATGTGAAAAATATATTTTTAATCATAATGATATGATTGATTTAGAAAATAAATTATCTTTAGTAGATATTAATCGTCCTAAAATTATTATATTTGAATCTATTTATTCAATGGATGGAAGTATAGGAGATTTAGCTGGAATAGTTAATTTATCCAAAAAATATAATGCTTTCACTTATGTTGATGAAGTTCATGCAGTTGGCATGTATGGAAAAACGGGGGCAGGAATTTCAGAAAAATTTAATTTGCAAAATGATATTGATATAATTCAAGGAACACTAGCAAAAGCTTTTGGAACAATAGGAGGCTATATAGCATCTGATGATCTTATCTGTGATGCTATCAGATCTACAGCGAGCGGCTTTATCTTCACCACTTCGTTGCCTCCATTAGTGGCTGAAAGTGCAAGAGCATCTATTGAATATCTTAAATCTAACAGTGAATTAAGAATTAAACAGCAAGAAAACGTTATATTTTTGAAAAATGAAATTTTAAAACATGATATAGAGATACTTAAAAATACAACTCATATTATCCCAGTGATGATAAGAGATGCTGAATTATGTAATGAAATAAGTAAACACTTACTTGATAACTATGGTCATTATATACAACCAATTAATTACCCAACTGTAAAAAAAGGTGAAGAGAGGTTAAGAATTACACCAGGACCATTTCATGATAAAAAGATGATGTTAGATTTAGTTGATAGTTTAAAAGAAACATTTAGAAAATTTAATTTTACAAAAACCAGCATTAATGCAGCGTAAATGAAATGATACAGAAACCGTCAAATCATATAAAAACAAAATTTGATAAAATTGGTATCCTTTTAATAAACTTAGGCACACCTGAAAACACTGATTATTGGTCAATGAGAAAATACCTTAAACAATTTCTAAGCGATAGACGTGTAATAGATGTGTTTAAACCACTTTGGTGGTTAATCTTAAATGGACCTATCTTAGCCTTCAGACCTCAAAAATCTGGTAAAGCTTATAAACGAATTTGGGATAAAAAAAAAGGATCACCACTTAGATATATAACAGAAAGCCAGTTAAAAAAAATACAAGATAAGTTTAAATTAAATAATTCATTAATATTTGATTATTCAATGAGATATGGGAAACCATCGATAAATGAAAAACTTGAACTTTTATTTCAAAAAGGTTGTTCTAAATTATTAATTTTGCCACTATATCCTCAGTACTCTGCAAGTACCACGGCATCAGTACAAGATGAAGTATTTAAATGGTTATTAAAAAAAAGGTGGCAACCATCTATTAGAACTATAGCCCCTTGGTTTGATGATGATGTATATATTACTAATATTGCAAATTCAATTCAGGAATCATTTAAAAAAACTGGAAAACCTGATCATCTTATTGTTTCTTTTCATGGTGTCCCTCGTAGATATTTATTATTAGGTGATCCTTATCATTGTCATTGCCAAAAAACTGGAAGATTAATAAAAGAAAAACTTAAATGGCCAGATAATAAATTTACCGTTTCGTTTCAATCAAGATTTGGACCTGAAGAGTGGTTAAAACCTTACACTGATGAAACCTTAATAGAACTTGCCAAAAATGGAACAAAAAAAATCAGTATAATTTCTCCTGGTTTCGTTACAGACTGTTTAGAAACACTTGATGAAATCAAAAATGAAGCTCTGGAAACTTTTCAAGAGCATGGTGGAAAAAATTTAAATTATATAAATTGCTTAAATGATGGGGAAGAAGGTATTTCATTATTATCTAAATTAATTCAAAATAATATTAAAGGATGGAATTAATTTTAATTTAATTAAACCAATATTTACATTTTTTAAAAAGATTGTATATTACCATTACATGCGGGTATTGTGTAGTGGTAAGACCTCAGCCTTCCAAGCTGATGACGCGAGTTCGATTCTCGCTACCCGCTCCATACAAATAAATTAATTTTATTTAAAATTTAAATAAAGTATTACGGATACGCTACATATAATTAAAGATCCCCCCAATAATGTTGCCAAACTTGGTAAATTTTCAAGAAATAAATAGTCAATTATTATTGAAAAAACAGGAATTAAAAATAAAAAAAACGATGCTTTATTTGCACCAAAATAACCCACTGAATATGTCCAAGTATAGTAACCTAAAAGTGTTGGAAATAAAGTTAGCCAAACAAGAGCAAATATACTCTTTTCATCTAAAACACTGACTGAGTTAAAAGTTGAATTGAACCAGAATAACATTGGAATTGTTCCAAAAACTAGAGTTAAAGATAATGAAATAGCAACACCATATTTATCTATTAATGGTTTTACAAAATGAAAATAACTTGCAGTCAAAAAAGCGGCAAAAAATATTAAAAATGCACCCTTATTCAGAATAGTGTCTAATTGTCTTTCTAATGAAATTATAAACACACCTACAATACATATAATTACACCAACCCAGTAGTAAGCTTTAATCTTTTGTTTTAATACATAGAAACCAATTAAAAATGCAAAAAGTGGATTACAATTTACTATAAAACTACTTGCACCTGCGCTAACTGATGTTTGTCCAGTATTTAAAAAAAAATTATACAAAAATATTCCAAAAAAACCTGATAAAAAAAAACGAAAATAATCTTTCATTGAAATATTTAACTTAGTTTTTAAAAAGTATAATAATCCCAAAATACCGGGTAATAAAAATCTACCTAAAGCTAGCTCCATGGGGTTTAAATCTTTTAAAAGGTATGACATTGCCGGGAAAGATGATCCCCAGACTAAAATTGTTATTAAAAGATAAAAAAAAGGTTTTATGGTCATCAAAATTAATTTGATTTTGGAATACTTAATTTTTTATTTACATTATGCTTTTGTAAAGAATTTTTAATATATCCATCCTCAATAGCCTCAAATATTATAGAATTAATAAATTCAATAACTTCAGGATAATTCTTTTTAAACCCGACCGATTGCTTTATATATGTAAATGGTTCATCAATAATCCTATCATTATTTTTCAATTCCATTTCATCAATTAACTTTGGTCTTAAACCAGCTAATACATTTGCTTTACCAGTCCTATAATAAGTATGAGAATCATCAATCGATTTGACTCTTATAATTTTAGAAAATTTAAAATTTGATTTGAGCCATAAATCATAAGCGCTCCTATCTGCAACAACAATAGTATTTTCTTGTTTGTCAATATCCTGATTTGTAAGAAGACCAGATTCATTTTTAACTAAGAAATTTGCATCTATCAAAACATATGGATTACAAAAATCTATTGTATTACCTCTTTCGGGCTCAAAAGCGATATTACCTATATCCCAAACATCATCATTCACAACATCAGCTAACTGTCCTGGTCTTTCAAATAAAATAAATTTACATTTAACATCAATTTTTTTTGCAATTAATTTTGCAATATCAGGTGATATACCAATTGGATCACCAACTTCATTTTTACCCACAACGAGTAAAAAATTACTCATGTTAATTCCAACTCTTAAATATCCCTTTGGTGCTATTGTTTGTCTTATCTCATATGTCATTTCAATCTCCAAAACATCTAAAAAACTATTGTTATTATATATTTTTAAAATACAATCAAATTATGAAATATTTTATTGCCATTATTAAACCTTTTAAACTTGATGATGTTAGAAAAGCTTTAACTCAAATTGGGGTTGAAGGGTTAACCGCTTCAGAAGTTAGAGGTTTTGGCAGACAAAGAGGCCAAACTGAAATTTATAGAGGAACTGAGTATAGCGTTTCTTTTGTACCAAAACTTAAGATTGAATTAGTTGTTCCAGATGAATTAGAAGAAAAAGTTTTGGAAACCCTAAACAAAAGTGCAAATACTGGTCAAATAGGTGACGGTAAAATCTTTGTATTTGATATTAAAAGCGCAACCAGAATAAGAACTGGTGAAACAGGAAATGATGCTTTGTCTTAAACTAAACTAACCTCTTATTTGCCCAATTAGCTGCATACAAAATTATTTCTGATTTTTCATTATCCAATAAATATTTGAGTTGTTTTTTATAAATCTTATTTTTACTATTACCTGCTGCAATACAACAATTTCTTATAAATCGTTCTCTTCCAATTCTTTTAATTGGTGATTTCGCAAATTTTTTTTTAAAACTAAATTCATCTAAAGTTAAAAGTATATCTAAACTAAACTCTTTATCAATTGCATAAAACTTAATTTCAGATGATGATTTAGCAAATTTATTCCAAGGACATATTGCTAAACAATCATCGCATCCATAAATCCTATTGCCCATTTTTTCCATAAACATTTCTGATATTTTTCCAGAATATTCAATTGTAAGATAAGAAATACATTTTCTAGGATCAATTTCATAAGGGGCTATAAAGGCTTCAGTAGGACAAATATCTAAGCAAGCCTTGCATGAACCACAATGATCATTTTCAGGCAAATCAATTGGTATGTATTTATTTAAAAGTACAACTCCTAAAAATAACCACGAACCAAATTCTTTTGATACTAAGTTTGTGTGTTTTCCCTGCCAACCTAAACCTGCTAATTGAGCTAGAGGTTTTTCTAATAATGGCGCTGTGTCAACAAACACCTTTAAATCTAAAAGTTTATCTTTATTCAAAATTGGAAATAATTTACTAGCGAACCTTTTTAATTTTCCTTTAAATACTTTATGATAATCCTCACCATTTGCGTAAACAGAAATATTCCCTAGGTCATTCTTTTTATTTTTTAAAAGCGGATTATCTCTAGGTGCGTAGTTTAGACCTAATATTATTGCCGATTTTGCTTCAGGCCATAAATTGATTGGTGACTTTCTTCTATATTCTGTTTTTTTTAACCAATCCATTTCACCATAAAGTTTGTTTTTTAAAAATTTTTGAAATTGTTTTTGGATTTGATTTGGTATTTCAGGTTTAGTTATTTTGCACACATCAAAACCAAAAGATTTTGATAATAAATTAATTTTTGTCTTAATTTCTTCATTATTTTGTTTTTTATTATTCATTAATTTTGAAATTATATTTTTTTAAAAAATCTTTTTCAAATTCTTTGAAACTATTACTTATAATGCTCTCCCTAGCTCTTTTAACAAGGTTCATATAAAATGATAAATTATGCCAAGTTAATAATGATGCACCTAAAATTTCTTTTGATTTAATTAAATGATGGATATATGCATTTGAAAAATTTTGACATGTATAGCAAGAACAATCTTGATCTAGTGGGTTTTTATCAAATTTATATTTTGCATTTTTTATATTAATTGGACCTAAAGAAGTAAAAGCTTGTCCATTTCTACCTGATCGTGTTGGAAGAACACAATCAAACATATCAACACCTCTTTTTATAGCACCTATAATATCATCCGGCTTACCTACTCCCATTAAATATCTAGGTTTATGTTTTGGTAATTTTTTTTCTGTTTTAATAATTGTATCAAACATTACATCTTGAGGTTCTCCAACTGCGAGACCTCCAATTGCGTAACCTTCAAAATCAATTTTTGTTAATTCATTACATGAAGTTTCTCTTAAGTCCTTAAAATCTGATCCTTGAACAATTCCAAATTGTCCGTAACCAGGTCTATTTATAAAGGCATCTCTTGATCTTTTTGCCCATTCAATAGATAGATTAGTCGAATTTTCAGCATCTGTTCTCAATGCAGGATATTTAATACATTCATCTAATTGCATTGTAATTGTTGAACCTAAAATATGTTGAAATTTAGTACTAATTTCCGGGGTTAAAAATATTTTTTTTCCATCTAAATGAGATTGAAAATAAACCCCTTTATCAGTTACCTTTGTTAACTTAGAGAGACTCATAATTTGAAACCCTCCTGAATCAGTCAGTATTGGTTTTTCCCAATTAATAAATGATCTTAAACCACCAAACTTTTTTATAACTTCTTGACCAGGTCTTAAATATAGATGATAAGTATTACCCAAAATGATTTGCGAACCTAATTCTAAAACGTCCTTTAAATGCATAGCTTTTACTGTACCTAAAGTACCTACTGGCATAAATATTGGTGTTTCGATATCACCATGTGCTGTCCTAAGTAATCCTGCTCTTGCTTTACTATCTTCAGCGACTAATGAAAAATTAAATTTTATTGACATAACCTTTTCTCTTCAGCAAGCAACAATCTCCATAAGAATAAAATCTATACAATTTATCGATTGCATGATCATAGATTTTTTTCACCTCCTCTTCTCCGGAAAAGGCTGAGATTAAAATTAATAAAGTAGATTTTGGTAAATGAAAATTTGTTAGTAAGTAGTCTACAACATTAAATTTAAACCCTGGTTTAATGTATATATCCGTCCTATCAGAACAACTTTTTATATCATTAAACTTTAAAAAAGTTGCTTCCAATGTTCTCATTACAGTTGTCCCAACAGCAATTATTTTTTTTCCATTTAATTTTGCATTTTTTAAAATATTTACTGTATTTTTTGAAATTTCATAAGACTCAAAATGCATTTTATGATCATTTATATTTTGAGTTTTAACTGGAAGAAAAGTACCTGCACCAACGTGCAAAGTGATAGAAGTAATCAAAACTTTTTTCTTAATTAAAGTATCAATTATTTCTTTGGTAAAATGCAACCCAGCTGTAGGGGAGGCAACAGCACCTATCTTTTTTGCAAAAAATGTTTGATAATGTATTTCATTTTCTAAATTTTCATTTTTTATATATGGTGGTAATGGGGTGATTCCGTATTTAGAAATTTTGTCTAGCAACTCATTACCAGAAAAATTAAACTCTAACAGAACTTCTCCATGATCTTTTTTTTCTAAAATTATTGCTTTAAAAGATTTAGAGAAAAATACTTCGTCATTTTTCCTACACTTCTTTGCTGGTTTACAAAAGGCATACCATTGATCTTCACTTTTTTTCATATGAAGATTAAAACTAAGTTTTTTTTCATTAACTAAACCAATTAATTTAGCTTTTAAAACTTTTGTGTCATTTACAACTATTACATCACCAGGATTCAGAAGATTTGGTAAATCATAAAAATGAAAATCTCCTAATTCTGAGTTAATACAAGATAATAATTTTGAATTATGTCTTGGATTTACCGGTTTTTGAGCAATTAATTCTTCTGGGAGATTAAAATCAAATTGATCTATATTCATTGTCTATTTAAATATTTGAATTACACCAACTATATTTTCATCATTATTTTTTACAACTAATGATTGTAATCTGGCCTCTTTCATTCTTTCGTGAGCAACTTGCAAGTTATCATTCTCATATGCAGTCATAGGTGATTTATTTAAAATATCTTTTATTTCTATTTTAGTAAAATCATCTGACATTAATAAAGATCTTCTAAGGTCACCATCTGTAATGATTCCTTCAAGTTTTTCTTCATTTCCAATTAATGCTAATCCTAATCTACTTTCTGTCATTTTTAGAACAACTTCTTTCATAGTTCCATTTTTGTTCACAAAAGGTAAATTTTGAGTAATCATTTCGTCCTTAACACTCAATAACAATCTTCTCCCCAAAGATCCACCAGGGTGAGTTAATGCAAAATCCTCTTGTTTAAAGTTTTTTAAATTCATTAAAGAAACAGCTAAAGCGTCACCAATTATTAGAGTTGTTAAAGTTGATGTAGTTGGAGCCAAATTTAATGGACAAGCTTCTTTATCTACAGATATGTTTAAAACAATATCTGAATTTTTTGCTAAATTAGAATTTAATTCACCTGTCATTGCAATTATTTTAACTTTCAATCTCTTTAATGCAGGTAAAAGTGCTAAAATCTCATCAGTTTCACCTGAATATGATATCAAAATAATTATGCTTTTTGATTGAACTATACCTAAATCACCATGGATAGCCTCACCAGGATGCAAGAAATAACTTGGCGTTCCAGTTGATGCTAAAGTTGCAGAAATTTTTCTTCCAACTAATCCAGATTTTCCCATTCCGCAAACAACAATATGACCATCTGAAGAATTAATTAACTTTACAGCTTTTTCAAATTCTGGATCAAAAAGTTTTTCAAGTCTATCAATTGCATTTTTATAAGTTTTTGTTAAATTTAAAAATGTTTCTTTTATTTGCACTTATTGGCCTTTTTTTGAATAACTATGTATATAATTAAATTATTAATATGACAATGAAAATACACTTTACATCATCGAATAATAAAGAAGCTCTCTCTCTTAAATCTAAATATTGTGAACTTTACAATCAAGCTAATTTAAGAGAAGCAGATGTAATTGTGGCAATAGGTGGTGACGGAGAAATGTTAAAAGCTTTAAGACTTGCAATTAAAAACAACTCTTCTGTTTTTGGTTTAAATAAAGGTCATATTGGCTTCTTGATGAATAAAATTAATAAAATAAATTTGATTAAGAGAATAAATAAAGCTAGTCAATTAACTGTCCATCCTCTTGAGATGGAGTGTTTTGATCATAAAGAAAAAAAACAAAAATTTCTTGGAATAAATGAAATTTCATTATTCAGAAATACAAATCAAAGTTCAATTATTTCTATTTCAGTTGATGGAGTGGAAAGACTAAGAGATTTATATTGTGATGGAATTTTAGTTTCTACTCCAGTAGGGTCAACGGCTTATAATTACTCTGCAAAAGGGCCAATAATACCACTTAAATCCGATATACTTGCATTAACACCAATAAGTCCATTTAGGCCAAGAAATTGGCAGGGAGCTTTACTAAATAATAATTCAATTGTTACATTCACAATAAAAAATCCAGAATATAGACCAGTTAATGCTAGTGCAGACTCAGAAGAAGTTAAAAACATTAAAAAAGTAATAATTAAATTGAGAAAAGATATTAATATAAAACTTTTACACGATCCTGAAGATAATATGGAAAACAGACATTTAAAAGAACAATTTTTAATTGACTAAATTAACTTGTTTTTTAATCTCTTTTTGTTTGTTCCACATTTCATAATATAATCCTTTATTTTTTATTAAATTACTATGTTTTCCTTGTTCAATTATTTTTCCTTTAGACATAACTACAATCTTATCAGAGTTACGAATGGTTGTTAATCTATGAGCAATTATAATTTTAGTACTATTTTTAAAATATTCATCTATTGAGTCCAAAACTAATTTTTCTGTTTTAGAGTCAAGAGCTGAAGTTGCTTCATCTAAAATTAAAATTTTTGGTTTTTTTAACATCATTCTAGCGATTGCTATCCTTTGCTTTTCTCCACCTGATAATTTTAAACCTCTTTCACCAACAATAGTTTCATACTTTAAATCTAAAGATTCAATAAAGTCATCTAAATTACAAAGTTCAACTACTTTTCTGATTTCTTTTAAGGAGGCGTTTGGGTTTCCATAAGAAAGATTATAACCTATTGTATTATTGAACATGATTGTATCTTGAGGAACAACACCAATAACTGATCTTATAGAGTCCATTTTACAATCTTTTAATTTTTGTTTATCTATTGATATTTCACCTTTATGAGGATCATAAAATCTAAAAAGTAACTTAGTTAAAGTAGATTTTCCACAACCTGTTGGTCCAACAATTGCTGTACATTTACCTCCTTCTATTTCAAGATTTAAATTTTTAATGATATTTCTAGAATTATAGTTGAAACCTAAGTTTGAAATATTTATTTCACCATTATGAAATTTAAATTTTTTGGCATTATCTTGATCAAATATATCTAACTTTTCATTCATTAATTCAAACATTTTTTTCATATCAAAAATTGATTGTCTTATCTCCCTATAAACATACCCTAAAAATTCTAATGGCACATATAATTGAAGCAAGAATGTGTTTACAACAACAAAATCACCAAGGCTCATTTTTTCATGATAAATATCATATGCGGCCATAGACATAATAGAAAATAAACCTAAAGAAATAATTAAACCTTGCCCTAGATTTACCGCTGTTAGTGACAATCTTGTTTTTACAGCTTTGTCTTCATAATCTTTGAGAGCATTGTTATAAGAATTTATTTCTTGAATTTCAGAATTAAAATATTTCACTGTTTCATAATTAAGTAAACTATCAACCATTTTTGTGCCTACATTTTCATCAGATTCATTCATTTTTTTTCTGATTAAGATTCTCCATTCAGTCAATTTAAAAGTAAAAACTCCGTACAGAAAAACAGTTAACAATGTAGCAGCACAATAAAAAAAACCAAACGTTGTCCAAAGTACCACGCCTACCATTATCACCTCTAAAACAACAGGGATAACTTCAAAAATACTGAATCTTAATAAAAGCTCTATTCCTTTAGCGCCTCTATCGAGAGCTCTAGATAATCCTCCTGTTTTTCTATTAAGATGAAAATTTAAAGATAAGTTATGCAGATGTTGAAAGGCAAATAATGCCGCAGCTCTTACAGATTTTTGAGCAACTTTAATGAAAACAAATTGTTTAGCTTCATCAAAAATCACCTTGGCAAAGCGAGCAAAACCATAACAACCAATTAATACAATTATTAAATAAAAGTTTGAAAATTCTTTTTTATTAACTAAATCAACAGAATAACCATATAAAAATGGTATCAATATATTAGTTAATGTTCCCAAAAAAAGAAAAAATATAGCTATAAATATTCGAACCGGAATTTCAATATTACCTTTTGGAATAACAAAGCCATAAAGTTGTTTGAATATAGAAAGAAAATCCAATGAGCTTGGTTTTATTGTTTCATTAACATTTTTTTTCATTGAAAATTAAGAGTTTGATACTGTGAAACTTTCACCACATCCGCATCTTGAAATCTCATTTGGATTTTCAAATTCGAAGCCTGAACTAAATTTACTTTCTTTATAATCCATTTTTGATCCAATTAAAAACATTGTCGCAGCAGGATCTACTAAAATAAGTACGTCATCAAAAATTACTTTTTCTTCAAATGGTTTTACTTCTTTAGCGTACTCAATATTATATTTCAAACCTGAACAACCAGCTGTTTTAATACCAACTCTTAATCCAACGATGTCATTACCTGTTTTTTTCATGAGGAATTTAACTCTATTTAATGCAGCGTCCGTAATAGTCAATATTTGTTTGTTATTTTGCATTTATATATCTAACGCTAATTTAGCGTCCTCGCTCATTCTTTCTTTTGTCCATGGTGGATCCCACACAAGCTCTACTTCAATTAGACCTATATTTTTAATTTTAGTCAACTCATCTGCAACCTGTTTTGGTAATTCACCTGCAACAGGGCACCCAGGTGATGTTAAAGACATTTTTATAAACACATTATTACCTTTTGAAATATTTATGTCATATATAAGACCTAAATCATAAATATTGACTGGTATCTCTGGATCATAAACATTTGTTAAATTAGAAATTATATCTTTTTCAAATATTGAAATTTTATCAAAAGTATTTTTACTCCCTAACTTTACTATAAATGGTGTTGTTGAACCTTTTGGGTAGTTTGGTATAAAATCATTAAGTGTTTTTGTATCTTTATTCATCATTTAAAAATCTTCTTAACTTTTTCCAAAGATAATACTAATCTATCAAAATCTTCATATGTAGAATAAGCTCCAACTGATGCTCTAGTTGTAGAACTTAAATTAAAATGATCTAAAAGTGGTTGTGCACAATGATGACCAGCTCTCACGGCCACACCTTCTCTATCAATTATTGTAGCAATATCATGAGAATGTGCACAGTCCATTGTAAATGATATTACTCCAGCTTTATTCTTATTTTTTCCAAAAATATTTACACCATCTATTTTTTCGAGTTTATCATATGCATAAGAAATCAATTTTTGCTCATGATTACCAATATTTTCAATCCCATATTTATTAATCCAATCAATAGCTTTTCCTAATGCAATTGCTTGAACAATAGGAGGAGTCCCAGCTTCAAATTTTAGAGGTGGGTCTGCAAAAGTAGTTTTGTCAATGCTTACTACGTCAATCATGTCACCTCCACATAAAAAAGGAGGCATGTTTTCTAGTAATTTATAATTTCCATAGAGAATACCAATTCCAGTTGGTCCATATAATTTATGTCCAGAAAAACAATAAAAATCACAACCAATATTTTTAACATCAACAGGGAAGTGATTTATTCCCTGGCATCCATCTACTAAAGAAATAGCATTAACAGATTTGGCTAAATCACAAATTTCTTTAATTGGAAATATTGTTCCTAAAACATTTGAAACGTGAGGAAAAGTTATAACTCTAGTTTTATCTGATATAAGTGATTTAATGATATTTATATCAAAATCTTTATCAGGATCAAAATAAGCAACCTTAATGTTGGCTTTTTTTATTCCAGCAATATATTGCCAAGGTACAAAATTAGCATGATGCTCTGCGATTGTTAGAATTATTTCATCATTAGGATTTAGATTTTCTACCCCCCAACTATAAGCAACTAGGTTTATTGATGCAGTTGCACCTGACGTAAAGATAATCTCTTTTTCATCTGCATTAATAAATTTTGCAACTTTTCGTCTAGCTTCTTCATAACTCTCTGTGGCTTTTTCTGATAAAAAATGTAATCCCCTGTGTACATTCGAATATTCCTTAGAGTAGTTATTATTAATTACATCAATAACATCTTTTGGCTTTTGCATTGATGCTGCTGAATCTAAATATACTAATGATTTATCCCAAACTTTTTGTTTTAATGCTGG
>CACOVB010000013.1 GCA_902630555.1 uncultured SAR116 cluster alpha proteobacterium | reverse complement strand
GGGCTCATACGTTTTACCCTTCAGATCCATCACTTTGTGAAAGCTCTGTTTTTGCAAAATTGGAGTCCAAGGATTTTTTGCCTGTTAATATTTTTGCAACTGTTGGCGGTGTGCAACCAGATAAACAAGTAATTACCGTCAAAGGATCTAAAAAAAGTGTAAAGGTTTCAGAATTTCATAAAGACTCAATATCAACCGGTAATAATTTTATTCCCCTAAGAGAAGAACCTAAAGACCCTAGAGCGATTAGTTTGAAATCGCAACTTGATAATTTAGTTTTAAAAATAAATAATAAACCAAACAGTTTAGCAACTATTGATGAAGCATTTAGGGTTCAGAAATTAGTAGAAGAAATATTATCAAAAAATTAATTAGCTAATTAATCAAAATAACTAAAATTTACATACAATTTAAAATTATGGAAAATATATTAAAGTTATTTGATTAGCTAGAAACGAATGACTCACTAGCATAACTATTTATCATTAAATTATAATATATTTTAGAAGTTTTTTCTCTTGAGCTAGCAATCTTTTTTCTACTTGACCATTCTGTTAATAACCATGAAGTTTAACTCATCTATTTTGAATTTTTTAAGTTTAAATACATATGAAAATGATGACCTTAATGAAAGTATTCTTAATCAAATATTTTTTTTAATGAAAATAATTCTTCAAAAGAAGTTCTAAAAGATAACTTTGTGTAAAGTAAATTTAGTATTATTTTTCTAACTTTATATTTTTGGTTAATAATTGGCTTCTACATAAACTGGGTATATTTTAATAAGTTACCATTGAGTTTTTTGTAGAATTAAACTTTTGGCTATACTTAAATCACATAACCGTTAAATTATACTAACTTCTAGACGTTAAAAATACTAAATGTTAGTATAGTCTTATGGCTAAAATTTTATTCAATATTACTAATGGCACAAATAATCCAACAAAGGCATCGCTAGGGTTTATGTTAGCAAGGACCGCAGTTGAAGAAGGTCATGAAGTTCAAGTTTTCTTGAATGCTGATGCAGTAAGTTTGATAAGAAAACCTGTTTTAGAAAGTTTAGTTGGCTTAGGTACTGGTAAACTTAGTGAACATTTCAATATTTTAGTAGATGCAAATGTTCCTATTTACGTTTCGGCAATTTCTTGTGAAATTAGGGGTGTTTCAGAAAAAGATCTAAAGGAAGCTAATTCAATAAAAGTTTTTCCTAAAACTCTCCTTAATTTATCCTTGCAGGCAGATAGAACATTTGTTTATTAAAAAATTTTTATTAAACTGGAAATAAAATTGCAAAAAATCTTAATAATCGTAGGAATTATAATATTAGTAGTTGGGCTATTATATCCTTACATAAAAAAGCTAGGTTTAGGTCAATTACCTGGTGATATAGTCTACAAATCAGAGAACTCAATTTTTTTCTTTCCAATAATTACTTGCATAGTAATAAGCGTTGTTTTAACGGTAATATTCAATTTATTTAAATAAATGTAATTTCTAATTCTTTGATTCTAAGAAATATAAAATCAAAAAAATAATAATAATGATCCCAAAAATTTTGAGATAATTTGTTTTTTCTTCTTCTAATTCAACTTCATTAATTTCAGAAATTTCTTTTTTTTGGATTTCAATTATTCTCTTTAATTTTGTTACTTTTTTGAAAAAATAGAAGTTTAATAAAATAGATACCAACAATGATATGGGACCTATTATTACAAATAACCATATATTAATCTCTTCATAACTCAAGCCAAGTAAACTTGCAACTTTATATAAAAAATTAACACACCAATCAAAAGTAACATCTATCCAATAAATTCCTGATTTTGCCAAAAATTAACCTATAAAAATATTATTGACTTAAATTTATAAATCTAAACATAATCTTTAGTAATGATCAATTTTCTAAAAATAATATTTTTATTTTCTAATAATTTTTTCATGATCAAATTCTGCGTCTATTGGAACTTTTATACCATTTAAAAGATTATTTGTACGACCTGCGAGAGAAACTATTGATAAAAATTCAGCATACTGTTTATCTGTCAATCCATGGGCACGGGCTGCTGCTGTATGTGAATGAATACAATATTCACAACTATTAGCAATAGATACAGCGGCATAAATAAGTTCTTTAGTCATTGGATCAAGATAACTCGGTTTTGCCATTACTTCTTTTACCTCACGCCAAGTATTTTCAAGTAATTCAGGATTAAAGGCTAGGTAATACCATAAGTTGTTAATGAAATCGCTACCTCGAGTAGCTCTAATATCATCAAAAACTGTTTTAACACGAAGATTTTCTTCAGGATTTTTAGGGCGTGATATAGTAGACATTCAATAACCTTTCATTAAACAATAATAAGATAATAATTTTAACATATCGTCTTATTTCAAACAATGTTGGTTGTTCTTTATTTAAAAAATGTGGTTAGTTAAAAATCATAAAATTAAAAAACTTTTCAAATTATATTTTTGGAATTATCTTATAATAAATGGATTTGAAACAGATGTTTGCTCGGCTATCCAAACTGATTTTGTTTGTAAAAATTCTTTTATAGATTCTTGACCACTTTCTCTGCCTCTTCCCGATCGTTTATAACCCCCAAATGGTGACATGAAACTTACAGCTCTATATGTATTAACCCATACTGTTCCTGCTCTTAAACTATCAGACATTCTTAAAGCTCTTCCAATATCATTAGTCCAAACTCCTGCGGCTAAACCAAATATTACATCATTTCCTACTTTTATCGCTTCTTCTTCGTTCTTAAACTTAATAATAGATAATATAGGACCAAAAACTTCTTCCTGAGCAATCCTCATTTTGTTTTTTACATCTGTAAAAATTGTTGGCTCTACAAATCTGTTTCCTTTTATGTCTTTACTAGAATAAGCATTTCCACCTAGTATACATTTTGCACCTTCTGATTTTGCAATATCAATATAGTTCATAATCTTTTCAAATTGTGGTTGAGTTGTTACAGGGCCTACATGTGTGTCAAAGGACATTGGATCTCCTATTTTTGCTTCACTTGCAACTTCAACAAGTCTTTCAACAAATTTATCATAAATCGTTTCTTGTACTAATAAGCGAGACCCTGCAATACATGTTTGACCTGTTGCAGCAAATATACCTGAAATAACTCCCATTATAGCAGCTTCAAAATCTGCATCTTCAAAAACTATATTTGGTGATTTTCCTCCTAGTTCTAATGAAACAGGCATTATTTTTTTTGCTGCAGTTTCATATATTTTCTGACCCGAAACATCAGAACCAGTAAATGCAATTTTCGATACATGTTTATGTTCAACAAGTGGCTGACCAACATCAACACCCATCCCTGTGACACAATTCACCACACCATTTGGAAATCCTGCTTCTGATACTAATTTCATAAATTCTAAAGTTGATGCCGAGGTGAATTCTGATGGTTTTATCACTGCAGTATTTCCAGCAGCTAATGCTGGAGCAAGCTTCCAAGATAAAAGAAGTAATGGAGAGTTCCAAGCTGTAATCATTCCTACAACTCCAAATGGTTCATACTTTGTATAATTAAAAATTCCAGGTTTGTCAGAAGGCAAAACAGAGCCTTCAACTTTATCTGCAAGACCTCCAAAATACCTATACCATTCCGCAAGATATTTTGTTTGCGCTCCCATTTCAGCAATCAACTTACCATTATCTTGAACTTCTATCTCGCCAAGTTTTTGAGCATCTCTCTCCACTAATTCAGCAAGTTTTACAAGTAATTTACCTCTCTCAGTAGGTTTGGTTTTGGACCAGTTATTTTCAAAAACATCTTTTGCAACATTTACTGCAATATCAACATCATGTGCATTTCCTTTTGCAATTTTTGCCCAATTTTCGCAAGTATAAGGATTTTCAGTATCAAAATATTCACCACTATTTGGTTCCATTTCTTTTCCATTTATGAAATGATTATATGTTTTCATAGTATTCTCCATTACTTGTTTTTATGAATTTCAAAAATTTATTTTTTACTATTATCAAGATTATTTTATACAATTTTTTTTTTAAATCACATGTTTTCTAAGTAAAAAGAATCTTAAATATAAAATTGTTATTAAATAAATATTATTTGAAGATAATTTAAAGATTTTAGGGACCTTTAATAAATAATATTTAAATAAATTGTTTTTTATACTAAATTATTAAAAGAATTATTAGGTAAATTAAACATGCAAGCAATTTTTTTTGGCTCTATAGGAACCTTGGTTGAAACCTCTGAGATTCAACGTAAAGCATTTAATTCTGCTTTTAAAGAATTTGGATTAAATTGGTACTGGAATATTGGAAATTATATCAATATGATTCAAAAGCCAGGTGGTATTCCAAGAATCAAAGAATATTCAAAATTAAAGCTTAAAGATAATGAAGTAAATAAAATATATGATCTTAAAATTAAATATTTTAGAAAATATTCTACTAACTCTCTGAAACCGAGGGAAGGTGTTTTAAACGTTATCAATTATGCCAATATAAATAATATTAAGCTTGGATTTATTACAACAACTACCAAAGAAACTATTGATATTATTACGGATGGTTTATCGAGATATATTGATTTTAATAATTTTGATCTTATTACATATGAAAAAGATTGTTCTAAAAAAAAACCTAATCCAGACATATATAACTTTGCGATAAACAATCTCAACGTGGCCAAAAATAATTCAATTACAATTGAAGATACTCCTGTAAGTTATACTTCATCAAAAAAAGCCAATATTAAAACTATTTTATTTCCCGGCGAATATTCAGTAAATAAAAACAACATTTCATCTTCATACAAAATTTTTGAAGAAGTTAAAAATTTTTTCGAGATAAAACAAATTTAATATGGCTGTAGTGAAATTAGAAAATGTTTCGAAGTCATGGGGAGATTTTAAGGCAGTTGATAACTTTAATTTAACAATAGAGGACGAAGAATTTTTAGTTTTATTAGGACCGTCAGGATGTGGAAAAACAACAACTATGAGAATGATTGCTGGACTTGAAGAGTTGTCTTCGGGGACAATAAAGATTGATGATGTTATAGTTAATGATCTTGAACCGAAAGATAGAGACGTATCTATGGTTTTCCAATCATATGGTTTATATCCAAATATGAGTGTTTTTGAAAATATAAGATTCCCTCTTAAAATTAGAAAAATAAAAAATTCACTCCACGAAAAGCTCGTTATGCGTGCCGTAAAAATGGTGGAATTAGAAAAATTTTTAGAAAGAAAACCGGCAGAATTATCTGGTGGACAAAAACAAAGAGTTGCACTTGCTAGAGCTTTAGTAAGAAATCCAAATATATTTTTAATGGATGAACCTTTGTCAAACTTAGATGCAAAATTGAGAGTTTCGACACGAGCCCAAATAAAACATCTACAAAACAAACTTAAAATTACAACTATTTACGTTACGCACGACCAAGTTGAAGCAATGACATTAGCAGACCGTGTTGTCGTAATGAACAATGGAAAAATACAACAAATTGGATCACCAAAAGAAATATATAATAGACCATTTAATACATTTGTTGCTTCTTTTATAGGAAGCCCTCCTATGAATTTAATTCCGATTTCTATTAGAAACAAAACATCAATCTCTCAAGATCTAAAATTTTCAAAAATTAATATTAAAGATGGAAAATATACGCTTGGATTTAGGGCTGAAGATGCTAGTATTGAAAAAACAGGTAATTTTACTGGGCCAATTTATTCGATAGAACTCTTAGGGGATAGTACAATAGTAACACTAAATATTAAAAATAATTTATTACATATAAAAACCTCTAATAATTTTTCCTCAAAAATTGGTGAAATTGTATCAGTAAAAATACCAAATAGTTTATGTCATTTTTTTGATTCAAAAACTGGAATTCATTTATAAATAGATTGGAGTAAAATATGAATTTAATAAAATATGCTTTTTTAATAACAAGTTTTCTAATTTTTTTATTAAAAAATTCTTTTGCCTGTGAAATTAAAGCAAGAGTGAGTGTTGTTGGAAACGAATTTCCAGCTATACAAACAGTTGGTGCAGGTGCAAAAAAATGTAAGGGTGCCGAAGTTAAAACAAACTTAACTGCTGATCATCAAAAAATTAATGTAGCTGGAATGAGTAGTGAACCAGCGGAGTATACGTCTGCTATAGTAGCAAATACATCCATTGTTGCACTTTTAAACAACGATTTAATTAGGCCCTTAGACGATTTAGTAAAAAAACACGGCTCAAAACTTAAGAAAAATCAACTTATCACTATTAACGGTAAAGTTATGGCAGTTGCTTTCATGGCTAACGCTCAACATTTAGTTTACAGAAAAGATATTTTAGAGAAACTGAATATTTCTGTGCCTAAAACTTATGAAGAAATGTTATCAGCTGCAAAAAAAATACGTACATCTGGTCTTGCGAAAAATCCTGTAGGAGGAGCTTATAAAGCAGGTTGGAATCTAGCACAGGAATTTAATAATATGTTTATTGGATATGGTGGAAAACATTTCAAGGGTAATACACCTGAACCAAACGTAAATTCTGATGCTGGTAAAAAAGCATTAAACATGATGAAATCTTTATCTGAATATATGAACCCAGATTTTTTAACTCATGATAGTAATGCTACAAATGCAGAATTCAGAGCTGGTAACGTTATCTTGATGAATATGTGGGGAAGTAGAGCTGCCACACTAACTGATGCAGACGGGGTTTCTGATGCGGTTAAAAAAGGTATGGATATAGCTGGTCCAATGACTGTTGGTGGTGGCAATATACCAGCATCCACACTTTTTTGGGATGGTTGGACCGTTGCTAAAAAAATAAGTGATGCTGAAGCTGAAGCTACTTTTATTGCTATGATGAATGGAATTAACCCGTCTATAATTAAGGATGATAAAGTTAGAAAGCAAGCAGTTTGGCTTTTAGAAGGATATACTCCAACAGATGCCGCTAGAGGTGTTTTCGCAGCAGCAAAAATGAATACAACTCCTTACCCAATGCTTCCGTATGCTGGTCTAATGCATTCAGCTATAGGTGCAGAAATTGCAGATTTTATGCAAGGTAAAGAAAACGCTAAAAAAACTTTGTCTGATATAGAGGATGCATATCGTGCAGCTGCAAAAGAAAAAGGTTTTTTATAAAATAAAATTTAATCAACTAGAGAGATCTATTCTCTCTAGTTTTGAATTATGAAGCACAAAACTTTTTTCTGGTTTATATTGCCAACATTTTTGGCAATGTTGATCTTTATTTTTTTACCAATTATTTCTATTGTTTTACAATCAGTCCACACGCCCCACGAAAATGTACTAATTACAGTCGAAAATTGTGACCCATTTGGATGCAAAAAAGTTACATCAATTGATCACGAAGCAACAAAAAACCTAAACCAGTCGGAGCCCTTGGGTAAATTCGTAGGATTAGATATTTATTTTGATAGAGGACACCTGGCGATTGAAAATTTTAAACTTATATGGGAAAATTCTGAAAATATTTTTTCCTTTATTCAATCTTTAAGTAATCTTCCATTTTATAAAGCTGTTTTTTTTACATTAACTTTTACATTCACAGTTACACCCATAATGCTTTTACTTGGTTTATTGATTGCTTTAGGTGTAAATTCAATAAGTAAAAAATTAAGAGGTATAGTAATTTTTTTTTCTCTTTTACCAATGATTGTAACTCCTCTTATAGGCTCTATAATATTATTTTGGATGATTGACTCACGAGGTATAATTGGAAATTTAATCCAATGGTTAATTAATGATCCTAACTTATCCCTTAAAGCTTCAACTACATTAACTTGGATAATGTTAATTGTATATGGTGTATGGCACGCAATTCCATTTTCTTTCATAGTATTTTACGCAGGATTGCAAACTGTTCCAAAAGATCAACTCGAATCTGCAAAGATTGATGGCGCCAATAAATTTGAAGAAGTAATCTACATTATTATTCCCCATTTAATGCCTTTAATTACATTTGTTACACTTATGCAATTAATGGACAATTTTCGAGTATTTGAACCTATTGTTGGTTTTAGCGCAGAAGCGCACGCAACCTCATTAAGCTGGATTATTTTTAACGACTTAGGTGGTGAAACACGACAGCTTTCAGCAGCAGCTACAAGTTCCATATTAACAATTATAGGCGTAATTATTTTGCTTTCACCAGTTTTAGTAAGAACCTGGAAGGATTTTAATTTTAAAAAATGAAAAAGACTAGTTCAAATAGATTTTCATTATTAATCTACTCATTTATCATTATTTGGGTATTTTTAGCATCATTTCCTTTTTTTTGGACATTTTGGGGGTCTTTTAAAGTGGAACTTGATTTTTTTTCTATATCTAATTGGTACAACGCAGTGACTGGCAAGAATACTTTTGATACTTATAACTCTCAGTTTACGGGAGCTGGTTATGAAGGAGCTTGGGTTCAAGAGGAATTTTGGAGATCTTTTGTAAACTCAGCTATAGTTTGTTTTTTTGTTGTCTTAACTTCTTTAACAATTGGAACATTAGGGGCATATGCTTTATCTAGATCAAATTATAAATATACTTTTTGGCTATTAATCACTGCACTGATTTTTAGAGCAATGCCTCCAATTACTCTTGTAGCTGGATACCTGCCACCTTTTTTTGAGTGGAATATCTGGGGAATATTACCAACAACTATAATTGTACTAGTATCAATTAATCAGCCCTTTACACTTTGGATGTTACATTCTTTTTTTCAAAACATACCCAAAGAACTAGATGAAAGTGCCAAGGTAGATGGATGCTCCCAGTTCCAAGCATTTAGGCACGTTATTATACCAGTTATGTGGCCTGGCGTAATAACGACAGGATTATTTAGTTTCCTGTTAGCCTATAATGATTTTGCGGTAACTGCTATGTTATTATCTGATGAAAATAGAACTATGATACCAAAAATTGCTGCTTTTTTAGGAACAACTTATACTGAAGGAAATGTAATGTTTGCAGTTGCAGCTGTTGTTTCAGCTACTGTTCCACTTTTCATACTTGTAATGTTTTTTCAAAAAAAAATAGTCAGTGGTCTTACACAGGGTGCCGTGAAAGGATAAAAAACTATGAAAAAAAAAATAATTCAATCAAAATTAACTAAAAACAATAATCTATCTAAAACCAAAGAAACGGAAAAAGTTCTAGAAAAAATGGTTGCTGCTTTAAATGATCATAGAATAGAGGATATTGGAGAATTTTTTTCATCAACATTTAACTGGTTTGGAAATTATGGGTGCGGAACTAAAAAAGGGTTGAAAGAATTTCAACATAATTGGCAAGTACCTTTCCAAAAAGCTTTCTCAAATAAAGTATGTATAGATGAAGCTAGAATAGTTGTTGGAGAATGGGGCGCTTCTTTTGGCAGACAAGAAGCATTTCATACCGGTAAATTCATGGGTATAAAGCCCACAAATAAAAAAGTTGAAATTAGATATATGGATTTTTGGAATGTGAAAAACAAAAAAATAGTTAATAATTGGGTTATGGTTGATTTCCCTGGAGTTTTAAAACAATTAGGTTTTGATATATTTAACGGTGAGGGTTGGGAAAACTTTGATAAAAAAAAATAAATTCCAAATTGGAAAAGATTTAGAAGTTGAAAAATTTATTTATGGAATAACCGAAGAAATTTGGGAAAATAAAAAGATTAATTCTATTTATGATTACTATAAAAAAGATGTTATTGTTAGATCCCCTAGGAGCACAACGTACAAATGTAATGACGTAATCAATTCTACAAAAGATACTTTAAATCAATTTCCTAACAGGCAATTAATTGGAGAAGATGTCATTTGGTCTGGAGATAATAAAAACGGCATTTTAAGCTCTCATAGAATTTTATCTACAGCAACACATGAAGGCAATGGTTTTTATGGAAAATCAACAGGAAAAAATATTATTTATAGAGTTATTGCTGATTGTTTTATTATAGATAACGAGGTTGTTGAAGAATGGATAGTTAGAGATGAAAGTGCTATTTTAAATCAACTAGGATTTACAGAAAAAAAATTTGTAGAAATGAAAATTAAAGAAAAGATATTTGATAAAAATAGTCTGAATTTTATATCAAATGCTTTTAACTATAAGAATATTATCAAAAATAATTCTAATGAATTTACTAAAACTTATATTTCGCATTTTAAAAAATTAATTGATAAAGATTTCAATTTAATAAAAAAAAACTATGAGAGATCTGCTCAAACTTTCTGGCCAGGAAACAAAATAAATTATTCATATGAACAAATAAAAAATATATGGTCAGATTTTTTGAATTGTTTTGAAAACCTAGAATTGATTATACATTTTTTTTCTGGAATAACTGAACCAATGTTATCCCCTCGAGTTGCCATAAGGTGGACAATTAAAGGAAAACATTTAAACAATGGAAATTATGGGTCTCCATCGCAAAAGAGCATTGAAATTGCTGGTATATCTCATGTTGAATTTGGTAAAACCGGAATAATTAGGGAATATGTTATTTTTGATGAAATATCTATTTGGAAACAGATATTACTTTAATTATACTGTTAGTTATGAGTAATTTTAACATTCAAGACAGGCTTGTAAGATTTGGTGAATTGATACCTTGCAAAACTGCTTTTATTGATGCTCATACACCAGGATCTAACTTAAAGGAAAATTTTACAATTATTGGTGCAGGAGTTTCTGAAAATCCTGATCAACACGTTCATATTAATATACCTCACGGTTTTAATATTGGAGCTGCTGGCCAACCTCCCAAATGTAATAATTCACTTCATAGCCACAGGACAGCTGAAGTATTCTTTGTTTTATTTGGCAAATGGAGATTTTTTTGGGGAATTAATGGTGATGCCGGTGAAGTTATTCTTGAAAAAGGAGATATATTTAATATTCCTACAGGTATTTTTAGAGGTTTTGAGAATATAGGCGAAACATATGGCATGCTAATGGCTGTGTTAGGTGGAAACGATGCAGGTGGGGGAGTTATTTGGGCACCACAAGTTTTAACTGATGCGAAACAACATGGTCTAATTTTGTCTGAAAAAGGTAAAATTTATGATACTAAAATCGGTCAAAATTTACCTAATAATGAAAAAGAAATGCCCACGTTATCAAAACAAGAATTGTCACAATTTCCTGAAATAGAAGCTAGTGAAATTACGCCATTTTATGTAGCTAGATATTTGGATCTATATTCCTTATCAAAACGAAACTTTGTTTCAGTTATTGGAGAGCATGGTGTTATTTATGATAAACCAGGTTTTGAAGTAAACTTTATATCTGAGAAATGTACAAATAAAATTAAAAATTTTTCAAACAGAGATACTGTATTAATTCCTGTTGAAGGCTCTTGGAACATAGAGTCAGATATATTTAATTTAACTTTAAATCCTGGTGATACATTTTCAGTTCCCAAAAATACAAAATTCGATCTTAAAACAACCAAACCATATATGTCTTCAATATATCAAATAATTCCTACAGATGATCCTGCAGGAGCAACTCATATAAGAACTGCTTAATGACAATTTTAACAACTCACGTTGGATCATTGCCTAGAAGCAAACAATTGTCCGACCTTTTATTTAAAAAAGAAAATAATGAAATTTATGATGAGGACACATTTAATAAAGTTGTAAAAGACTCAGTGTTTGACATTGTAAAAAAACAAAAAGAAGTTGGGATTGATATTATATCTGATGGGGAGATGTCAAAAATATCTTACGCAACTTATGTTAAAGATAGATACAATGGATTTGCTGGTGACAGTCCTCGAAATGCACCATCAGATCTTAAAAGATTCCCTGGCTATTTGAAGAAATTAGCTGAAAGTGGAGGTACACCAACTTATTCGAGACCTTGCTGTGTCGCTGAAATTTCTTCTAAAGGTGAAAATGAACTTATAGCAGATATTAAAAATTTGAAGAATGCTATGAAAAAAAATAATTTATCTAAAGGATTTATGAATTCAGCTTCACCAGGAGTTATATCATTATTTCTTGCTAATTCCTTTTACAAAACAAGGACAGAATATCTTGTAGCTATATCCGAAGCTATGGAAAAAGAATTTAATCTTATTGTAAATTCAGGATTAAACTTACAATTAGATTGTCCAGACTTAGCTTTGTCTAGACATATGATTTTCTCAGAATTAAGTGATAGAGAATTTATAAAAATTGCAAATGAAAATATGGAAGTTTTAAATCACAGTCTTCGTAAAATTGATCCAAGTTTGTTACGAATGCATGTGTGTTGGGGAAATTATGAAGGTCCCCATATTGATGATATTTCAATTAGTGAGATTTTTGAAGTTATAATGTCTTTTAGAGGTAATTATATTTTATTTGAATCCTCTAATCCAAGACATGCTCATGAATGGAAAATATTTGATAACTTAAAATTCAAAATACCTGAAACAAAAATTTTAATACCGGGGGTAATAGATTCTACAAGTAATTTCGTTGAGCACCCAGACCTAATTTACCAAAGACTTATGAAATTTGTCAATATTGTTGGTAAAGATAGAGTTATAGCTGGATCAGATTGTGGTTTTGGTACTTTTGCGGGTTTTGGCAATGTTGACGAAGACATAGTCTATGAAAAATTAAAATCAATGACAACAGCCGCAAAAAAAATTTAATGTCAGCTTAATCTTTTTTAAAATTTAAATTTATACAAATGATGAACACTATGAAATATGCATTTAAAACATACCACGTAATTTCAAAAATCAATTTAAATTTATCTAAAATATTTATACTTAACGAGTTTAAAAGTAAAATAAGTGAGATGAAAATTAAACCTAGAGCAATAATTGAATTTTTTCTTTTATGATTTTTATATCGCATTGGATGAATTACTTTTATAGGAATTATCTTTAAGATTAATAAAATTAAAAATATAAACAAATTATACCAAACATTTAAATCTAAAATTGATAAATAAATAACAATAACATTCCAAATAGAAGGAAATCCTAAGTACAAGTAATTTTCAGTTATTATCTTTAGATAGGAAAATGAAAATAAAGAAATAAATAATATTAATATTGGTACAATAATTTCAAATTGTTCAGGTACATAATTAAATTTATAAATAATTATACATGGTATAAACACGAAGTTTATATAATCGACTATGGTGTCTAACATCATGCCATCAATATAAGGGCAAAACTTTTTTACATTATATTTTCTAGCTAAATTTCCATCAATAACGTCTATAAACAATGCAATTATAAGAAATAAAAAAGTTAAAAATTTATCTTCATTTAATATTGAAATTATAGAAAAAAAACTCATTAAAATACCAGTTCCAGTCAACAAATGTACCAAATATGCTTTAATTACATTAATATTTAGATTTGAGTATTTTTTCATTACTTTAAAATAAAATTAAATCATTTTGTAAATAAATCAATTTGTTATCAAATAATAGTTATGTATAAAAATCTAAAATTAATAATTATCCGTATGAAAAAATTACTAAATATGTATTATTAAAGTTATGAATATCTTTAATTTTTCTAATTTACAATTACCAATAATTCAGGCCCCCATGGCGGGTGGTTTTAATACACCAGAACTTGCTAGTGCAGTAGCTAATTCAGGAGGAGTTGGAAGTTTTGGTTTTAGTTTCACTAGTCCTGAAAAAATAGATGAAATACTTTATACCACAAAGAAATTAACTTCAGGATTTTTAAATGCAAATTTTTTTGTTTTTAAACCTGTAAAACTACCCGACAAAGAGGTGCAAGAAGAAGCAATTAAAGCTATTGAAAATTTATCATTAACTGAGAAATACGATATAAATATTCCTAATGAACCTTTTTACTATGATTTAGAATCGCAAATAGAAGCAACTTTAAAAAATCTTCCTTCAATAATTACATTTCATTTAGGTATCCCATCAATAGATATAATAAAAAAAATACAATCATTTGGGATAAAAGTAGGAATTACTGCAACCAATATTACTGAAGCAAAAAATATTGAGAATGTTAGAGCAGATTTTATTGTTGCTCAGGGCATTGAAGCAGGGGGACATAGAGGTATTTTTGATCAAGACAATATTGATGAAAAAATTACATTAGACAATTTACTAATTAAAATTTTAGAAAACGTCTCTCTACCCGTTGTTGCAGCAGGTGGCATCATGAAAGGAAAACATATAAAAAGAGTTATTAATATTGGTGCTAAAGCTGCACAATTAGGAACAGCATTTTTGACATGTCCTGAAGCAGGAACTTCTAAAATACATAAACATTATCTTTTAAATGAACAAAAAAGAAAAACTAAAATTACAAAAGCGTTTTCAGGTAGAATAGCTAGAGGCATCAACAACAAGTTTATTGAAGAAATGAGTGGGAAAAAAATTTTTCCATTTCCTATTCAAAATACAATTACAACACCATTAAGAAAAGTCTCCAAAAATATTAATAATGGCGAATTTATAAATCTTTGGGCGGGAATAAATTTCAATCAAGTAAGAGATTTATCAGCTAAGGAATTAATGAAAAATTTAGATGATGAATTAAATGCAGAAAATTAAATTGGTCTAAAATCATCTAGGTATTATCCAAAAATAATTTGATGTATTAGTTGACCTGGCATAAAGGTAAAAAAACCTGTTAGTGTAAGAGCGTCATTATAAATCATTATCATTACTTGTAGTTACATGTGACGCTTTATATTTACTCATACTTATATAAAAATTCGCCAAGCCTATGGAAAAAAATTATCCATGCACTTAACAAATGAATTGGACTATATATATCCTATAATTTAATTTCATTTAAGAAAATATTGATTAAGGGATACGCTCTTTAAAGTAATTTTAAACTTTTCAATTAGATAATTAAAACAATACATTGTAGAGTTTGTATTATGGAGTAGTAATAAACTAAAATATTTAAAAGATTGGGTTATTAAAACAAAATGAATAATAAAAATAATAATGTGCTTAAAGTAACCGTTGATGTTATTAAGAATATAAAAAAAAATCTTAGTTTCACTTTACTTGAGGTAGGAGCTGCTCAAATTCATCAAGATAAAGAGCCTTTTTACGAGTTACTTGATTATTTTCCTTCTTCTAAAATTATTGGATTTGAGTTAGATAAAAAAGTCTGCGATGACTTGAACGCAAATGCTCGTAAAGGAATAAAATATTATCCTCATGCATTAGGAGAATTTAATGAAAAAAGAAAACTATATATTACTAATCACTCTATGTGCAGTAGTTTATATGAACCAAATGAAAAATTAATTTCATTGTATAATAATTTTGAGGTTGCCTATTTAAAGTCAGAATCAACACTAGAAACAATATCCTTAGACCACTTTTTAGATATAAATAATATAAAATCATTAGATTTCATCAAAATCGACGTGCAAGGCGCTGAGTTAGACGTTTTTAAAGGGGGAAAAAAAATCTTAAAAGATATTTTAAAAATTGTTTGCGAAGTTGAATTTATTCCTATTTACAAGAATCAACCTCTTTTTGGAGACGTTTGTAATTTTCTTAACGATTATGGTATGATGTTTAATAAGTTTTTAGGTCTTGCTGGCCGTTGTTTAAGACCTATTACTTTAAATAATAATCCTAATGTTGCTTCACAACACTTTTGGTCAGATGCAATATTTATACGTGATATACAAGCTATACCTCAACTTGAAGACGATAAACTATTGAAACTTAGTTTACTTTCTTCAATTTACAAAAGTCCTGACTTAGTTCATTATTGTCTGTCTTGTTTTGATAAAAAAAATTCTTCATCATTAGCATCTCAATGGTTATCACAATTGAATAATACTGAGATTTAATTGCAAAATGTAATTTTAAAAGAATTTCTATTTTATAAATTTTTATTCAATAAAATGATTTACATGTAATTAACCTAGAGATCCTTGATGAACAAAATTGAGGCCTACCTAAAGTTTATGACAAAGCATTATATAGTTGTGAAGATAGCAGTGAGAACCTCCTCGTTATTCCATTTTAATTATCTGATTTACTTATATTTTATAGCCTAATAGTTTATCAATCTACAATTTAAAATTATTTGATTAATTCTATTATAAGAAAATCATATTGAATTTTTATATTTATAAACCTTCTCTTCATGGTCTGCAGTCCCTGTACTGTGTATCAACGCATGGTTAATATTGAAAGAAAAAGAAAAAAAACAAACAAAGCAATGCCTGTTCTAATATTATTAAAAAAATTCCATTTTATTTCAAAATTTTTACGCTCAACATTTAATGTTTGTAAATCAGTTGAATCAATATCAATGTTTTGGATATGTTTATTTAGTGGATTTTTTTGTTTTGCGAATTATGATATCAATAATACCTCAATATATTACTAAAATGTCATATAATTCTTGAATATTTAACCATATTAATTTTTTTTGAATTATAATAAAATTTTAATAGAACTAATAATAGAGAGTTGGATTTAATTTAATGTTTAAAATTATTATTTTTTTTCTTCTAATTTTTACAATTATCTATTTTGTAATGAATTTCATAATGTCTAAAAGACAAAACGGTCTAGTAAAGTTGATTATTCCTATTGCATTCACATTGATAATTGTAGGTATTTTATTTTTTATTTTACCTAGGTTTGGGTTAAATCCAATAATTCTTTTTCAAAGTATTATTTCTAAAATAATTCCATATTTTTCTATGTTGAGAGGTGTTTTTTAATGAAGAATAAATAACTAACTAATAAGATGGGAAACAAGTTATTAAGTTCTTTTAGATGAGTTGTAACAAAATTAAGTAAATCTATTAGCAAATATTTTTGTTAATGATTTATTCGTGTTCTCCACCTTTGTCATTTGGGTCTAATTCTATTCTTTTTCCACCTACGTATATTGCACGACTTCTACTAGGTGTATAATAATTTCCAAAAAATTTAATTTTTCTTTTTGCTGTTTCAAAGGTTAATACAGTAAATGCAACCGCACTCAATAAAATCATATGCGCAATTGTTGTTATTCCAAATAACCATATGCTAGTAAAATACATAGAAAATGCTACACACCACATCAATGCTAAGACTTGCATTACTAGATGTCTTACGTGAGTATCTGGAATATTTTTAAGAGGGTTTATGTTATGATTCATAACAACGTTCCAAGCATCATATATAATTTTCTTCATACATTTACCTAATTAAACGAATTTTGATTATCATTAGATTATTTTTTATTGTATGTCAAAATTATTATAATTTTTTCAAATATTTGCTTAGCATATAAGCATTATCATGATTTCTTTATAGATTTAATAAATAATCCAAAATAATTATTATAAATTGGTTTAATCGATTTTATTTAAAAGACCATTTTACATCATTATTTTTATTTGATTTTATATCTTTATTTCTAAAAAAATTATCTAGCAGATGACCACCAACAGATTTGCCAGTTTTCTCTTTGAGTGCAGTATCGCCTAAACCTAAAACCGTACTTACTGTATTATTTGTAGCTATGCTATGCATTAATCCACCTGCATTAAATAATGGGGTACATCCATTAATTATTAATAGACTAAATAGTAATATCAGTTTCATATAGATTATATATTTATTTTGTTTAAATAACTTTTATTTGTTTTTAGGTAAATTTACAACTTTTATTCTTTAGCTATATATTTTGTACAAAAATTAAGTCTATATTTTTTTTTCTTCCACAATATAACTTTAAATTGAAAGTACTAACAAACCGGCAAAAACTAAAGGCTAAGTTTTAAAAGATCATTAAAATAATTAATTAAAATAAATTAACAAATAATCCAAATAAAATGCTAATTATACCACTTAATAAATTTGGAGATAATTTATAAATTTCATTATTTATTCCTTGGCAAAGTTATAGGTTCACCTCTTTCTGCAGATAAATCTGCAGCAATATATAACTCCATAACAGCTTTAGCTTCATCTGGTTTTACTAACACAGGTTTATTAGTTGCTACAGCATTTATGAAATGCATTGTTTCTTCATGCATTGGACCAGCATGAGTATGCTCAACTGGTTCTCCAGGCATGGAAGACATAGGATATCTAATCCCATCTTTAACAGTATTTAAATGAACATCCTTATGACTATCATCGATAAATAATGATCCATCCGTACCAATAACTTCTATCCAAGTATGAGAATAGTTTGGGTAACCAAGAGGCAATATCCATCCACCACCGACAGTTATAGTCATGCCATCATCTAAAGTAACTATTATCCACTGATGGTCAGGAGTATTACTTTTTTTAGAAAAAAGTTTTCCAGCCGTCTGGCTGTAAACTTTCACTGGCTTTCTTGGTTGCAAACACCATAACAAAAAGTCTAAATCATGCGTAGACTCCATTGCTGCGGGGGATAAAGCAGTTCTTCCAGATATTTTTTCACCTAACTCTCGAGTTATATGCCTGCTAACTAAACATGTAACTGGTTCACCAATAATTTTTTCTTGAAGAGATTTTTTAACGTATGCATATTTTGCGTTAAATCTTTGAGAATAACCAATTGTAAATTTTACATTATTTTTTATTGATTCACTTATTAATTCTTCTGCTTCTTCTAAGGTAGTAGATATAGGCTTTTCTAAAAACACATTTTTACCAGCCTTTAATGAAGCTAATGCCATCGGGTAATGCGTGGTTTCAGGTGTTGCAGAAATTATAATTGTGTCTATATCATCGTTAGAAACCAGTTCCTGCCAGTTCTCTGTAGTATCTTCTAGATCTAATGAGCTTTTAAGTTCAACAAGACGCTTTCTATTCGTTTCTGCAATATATAGTTTGTCTACTAAGGGATTATTATTGCACGCATTAGCTCTTATTCCACCACACCAACCTGTGCCAATTACACCTACATTTATTTGCTTTATCAACTAAGTCTCCATTAAAATAATAAATCATAATGGAGAAAATTAAATCTTTCGAATTATAAAAATTTATGGATTTAATAAAATAATGTGATTTCGATAAATTAAATACTTATTTTCAATAATTTAGCTATATTACCACCAGTTATTTTTCTTTTATCTTCATCAGTCAATCCAACAGTTTCTATAACATGTTGTACTGGATTATCTTCGGCCATATCATAAGGATAATCTGTTCCCATAATTATGTTATCTGAGCTAAATGTATCAACCAAATATTTTAGCTGTTCATAACTAAACACAACCGTATCAAAATATAATTTTTTTAAATATGAAGTAGGGGGGCTTTTAATTAATAAACGACAATCAGGTCTTGCTCCCCATGCATGGTCAATTCTACCAGAATAAGCTGGTAAATAACCCCCACCATGAGCAACAAATATTTTTAGATTTGGAAATTTTTCTAATGTGCCATCAAAAATCAAATGATGAAGAGCTACGGTTGTATCTAATGGATTTCCAATAACATTATTAAAGTAATGGTCTTTAATCCTGTCGCCTTGAGGATATCCATTAGGATGTAAAAAGATTAACGTATCATGCTTTTGAGCCATTTCCCAAACAGGATCATGTATTGGATCTGACAATTCATGACCATCTACTGTTCCTAAAACTTGAAAGCCTTTTAAGCCAAGTTCTTTGATGCCTCTTTCCATTTCACGTGCAGCGGCATCCCCATCTTGCATGGGAAGTGTACCAAGCGCTAAAAATCTATCAGGTCTTTTTTCAGCTGTTTTAGATAGAGTGTTATTTATAATTTGAATAGCTTTATGACCTCTAGCATTTCTAATTGCATAATAGGCTTGAAATGGAACTGGAATAAGTAGTTGCATGTCAATGCCTTGTCTATCCATATCTCTTAACCTTTGGTCTAGGTCTGTTAGATGTAAAGCACGATCTTTAGCTTGCTTTTGGTTTTGTTTTGAGGTTATTTCGTTAGTAGTTTTAAAAGCAGGGACTTGCATTGGGTCAAATAAATCTGATACTAAGTCTGCAGCTTCTTGAACATGTAAATGGCAATGAGCATCAATTGTTTTGTTAGATGTATAATTAACTTTTTTATCTGAGTTTTGACGACCAGCAGTAGGTCCGTAAGGCCTTAATTCCACAATTTCCTCCAAATAATTTCTATATAAATTTACTATAAATGATTTTATTCTATGAACTAAATTATTTTTTATTATACTAAATATTATGAAATTTGGTTTATTTGGTAGCGCTAAATCAGCACCTGTTGATTCAGATATAGATTGTGCAGCTGGTTATAATGATTGGATAAAATTCAATCAAGAGGCAGAAAAATTAGGTTTTTATAGTACTTTTACTGTAGAACATCATTTCACTGGCCTTGGTCAAGTTTCAGCATCAATGAGTTTATTAACCTTTTTAGCTGCAAAAACTTCTACTATTAGGCTTGGGACAGCAGTTATGGCTCTTCCCTGGCATAATCCTATATTATTAGCAGAGCAAGCTTCTACATTGGATTTGTTATCTGGAGGAAGATTAGATTTCGGAGTGGGGAAGGGATATAGATACAACGAATTTCATGGATTTGATATTGATATGAATGAAGCTCATGAAAGATATCATGATTGCCTTCAAATAATATTAAAATGTTGGAATGAAAAGAAAAAATGGAACCATAAAAGTCAATATTGGACATTTAATGATGTTATTGTTGAGCCACCTTGTGCTCAAAAACCTCATCCACCCATTTGGATGGCAGCAGGGCATCCAGTTTCTATTAAAACAGTTGCACAACAAAATTGTAATTTATTGCTAGATCAATTCTCTCCTGTTTCTACTGTTATTGAGAGAGTAAAAATTTTTAATGATGAATTAAATAGCCTTGGAATAAAGAATAAGCCTCAAATTGCATTAGCAAGAGCAATGTATATTACTAAAGATAAAAAAGAAAAAGAAGAGATCATACAAAAAAGACTAAAAACAAGAGAAAATGTTGATAAGCTATCCCAAAGGCCTGATGGCAACAATAAATCAAGCATAATGGTATACAAGGGTACTGATGAAGCTTACAATGGTGCTTTAATTGGTACAAAAGAAGAAATAATTGATAGAATTCATAAATTAAGAGAGGGTGGTATTGATTATATACTTCTAGTCGACAATGGTAGTGGAATCAAAGGATTAGATAAATTTGCTAATGAAATAATACCTTCAATACATTAACATTTGCGCATCTTTAAAAATTGGAGAACAATATGAAATTTAAAATTACTAGAGCAAATGAAAATAAATTTGAATCAGGTTTAAGAGGATTTTTTGAATATAAGAATTTAGGGATTGAAGAGGCAACTTTAGGGAATTTTGGTGCAAATGTAATTAAAGCCATTGAAGGTAAACACGCAAATGGTGAGTGGCATTACCATAAAGTTGATTTTCAAATGGTTTATATACTTAAAGGAACAGTTAAATTTGAATACAAGGGACAAGGGGAATTTACATTATATCCAGGTGATGTAGTTTATCAGCCACCAGAAATTCACCATAGAGAAATAGAACATTCCGATGATTTAGAATTAATTGAAATTACAAGTCCATCAGAATTTGAAACAGTAAAACTATAAAAGGAGATATTATGAAAAAAATTAAATTACTTTTAACAATTGGGTTAAGTTCTCTATTTTTATCTAGTTGTGCATCATATAACGAAATAGTTCCAAGTTGGGCTGAAATATGTTCAAAGCCAGTTGATAAATCTAAAGCAGCTTGGTATAAGCCTTGTAATTTATCTACACCAAAATTTGAAAAAGTATTTAAAGATTAATATTTAGTTAGTAAGGGTAAGGTATTGTTATTATTTGATAATTCTATCTTATCCTTATATTAATATTTAATAGTTTGTCGCATAATATATATTATGAAACAAAATTATATATTAAAATACAAGTTATCGTAAGCTGGCTCAACATTGTCAGGACAAATACTTAAAACAGTGTCATGATCACTATCTGGGCTTAAATGTGTTAAATAAGCCTTTTTTGGCTTAAGTTTATCTATCCAACTAAAAGTTAGATCAAAATGCGCATGAGCTATGTGTGGTGAAGATCTTAATCCTGTAATTACCAATGTATCTAAATTTTTTAATTTGTTAAAACTATCATCTGGAAAATTAACAACATCAGTGCAATATGCAAACTTATCATTGATAATTAAACCAATTGTATCAATTACACCATGATGTTGTTTAATTGTTTTAATGTTAATATCGTTAAAATTTATTTCATCGTAATAATTTATTATATTTAAATACATTGGTGGCTTGAAATAGGATTGTGATTTTTCATTTTTATTAAAAAGATAATCGAATCTCGTTGATAAAAAATTGGCTGTCCTTTCAATAGTATAAATATTTATCTTCTCTTGTTTCGGAAAATAAAAAGGTCTTAATTCATCTAAGCCAGATATATGGTCAGCATGTTCATGTGTTATGATTATGCCATCTAATGATGGTAATTTATGATCAATTAGTTGATTTCTTATATCTGGGCCAGCATCAATTAAAATATTTGTATTATTAGATTGAATTAATACAGCACATCTTTGCCGTTTGTTCTTTGGATTTTGGGGGTTACATTTCCCCCATCCAAGTTGACCTAATGAAGGTATACCAACTGATGTGCCAGTTCCTAACAATGTTATTTTCATTTATCTTTCCAAAGTTTAATTTTATCATAAACAGTTAGAGAATTATCATATAAAATTTTACTTAATTCTAAAAAGTTAACATTTCTTAGTTTAGATAAAAATTGAGCTGTATGCATACAGTTTTTAGGCTCATTTACAGAACCTCTTACTGGACTTGGTGCTAAATAAGGTGAATCAGTTTCAACTAAAATTTTGCTTAATGGAATGTTTTTAGCAATTTTTTGAATATTTTTAGCAGAATTAAAAGTTAATATACCTGAAAATGAGATAAAAAAATCTAAATCAAGCCCACAATAAGCTAACTCTTCCCCAGAGCTAAAACAATGAAGAATTGCTTTAAAAGGCCCATTTTTGTATTCTGCTTCTAGGATTTCTATCATGTCATCGTCTGCCTCTCTAGAATGAATTATCATTGGTAAGTTGGTAGACCTAGCAACATTGATTTGAACTTCTAATGACCTTTTTTGCAATTTCATGTTTTCCATGTTGTAGTAATAATCTAAACCACCCTCTCCTATTCCAACACATTTTTCATGTTTAGAATAATTTTCTATAAAATGATGATCATCATATTGCTTATCTTTATGCGCTTCATTTGGATGAACGCCAACTGTAAAAAATATCTCTTTATAATGTTCTGAAATTTCTTTAATAGTATCAATGCGACTTAGGTTAGTAGATATAGTAACCATATCAGTAACATTGTTAATTTTAGCATCTTTTATAACTTCATCTAATCTAGTTTTTAATTCGTTAAAATCTAGATGACAATGCGTATCAATAATTCTAATATCATTCATTGATTTTCAATTCTTGGGAACATCACATCTTGTTTAATTAAGTCTGTTCCTACTAATAATTTTGAACCTAGTTTATTAAAAAATCTTTGACTAGAATCTAAGCCAAAAATATCTAAAATTTTATTTGCAGAACTTGGCATTATAGGTTGTATCAAAATGCCAATTTGACGGATACTTTCTAGCAAACAGTATAAGACGACATTCATTCTTGCAGCATTATCATTTTTTAAATTCCATGGTGCTTGTTCATCAATATATTTATTAGATTTAGAAATTTTAATCCAAATCTCTTTTAATGATTCATCTAATTTTTGTTGATCCATTAGGTTTCTTAAAGAGGAAATTTCAGTTTCAAAAGTTTCAATAATTTCTAAATCCTCTTTTTTAAATTCATTTTTATGATCAGGAACCTTCCCCATAGTATTTTTTAAACAGAAAGAAACAACTCTTTGAACTAAGTTACCTAAATTATTCGCTAATTCACTATTAATCCTTTGAACTAAATGAGATCTAGAAAAATCACCATCATTTCCAAACGGAACCTCTCTTAATAAAAAATATCTCACTTGATCTAAGCCATATTGCTCAATCAATTTAAAAGGATCAATAACATTCCCAAGTGATTTTGAAATTTTTTCACCTTCATTAGTCCACCAACCATGTGCAAAAACTCTTTTAGGCAGTGGTAAGTTTGCTGCCATTAAAAACGCTGGCCAATAAACTGCGTGAAATCTCAAAATATCTTTCCCAACAACATGAATGTCAGCAGGCCAATTATTTTTAAATTCTTTTTCATCAGCTCCGTATCCCGCATAAGTTATATAGTTAGTAAGAGCATCTAGCCATACATACATAATGTGTTTTGAGTTATTTGGAACTTTTATACCCCAGCTAAAACTAGTTCTACTTATAGACAAGTCTTTTAACCCACTTTTAACAAAATTTAAGACTTCATTTTTTCTAGATTTTGGAAGTATAAACTCAGGGTTATTTTTATAAAATGCCAATAATTTATCTTGCCACTTGGACAAATTAAAAAAATATGAAGGTTCTTCGACCCAATCAACGTCAGCTCCTGTTGGTGCCTTTCCATTGATTAGCTCACTTTCTTGAAAATAAGCTTCATCTCTAACAGAATACCATCCAGAATATTTATCTAAATAAATATGACCTTCACTATAAAGTTTTTTCCATAAATACTCACAAGAAATTAAATGTCTATGTTCGGTCGTTCTAATAAAATCTGAATTTGATAAATTTAAGACATCTGTCAATTTTAAAAAGTTTTTTGAAACTTCATCTACAAAATCTTTTGGTTCCATTTGTTTAGCATTAGCAGCATTTTCAACTTTTTGACCATGTTCATCTGTTCCTGTTAAAAATTTAACGTTAAAACCATCTAATTTTTTAAATCTTGCGATATAATCACAACATAAACTCGTATAAGCATGACCAATATGTGGAGAGTCATTCACATAATAAATTGGTGTTGTTATATAAAAGTTTTTCATAAATTAATTTTTTTTAAAAAAATTTCTATTAAATCATCTATGTTTGAATTATATACTAAAGCATCTCTCAGAAGTGACTGAAACAAGTTAAATTCATTATATATTTTATCTATTAAAACGCTATTTAAATTTAAGTTTTTGATAATTTCTTTTTCAAAATTAATTGTAAAATTACTAAATTTTTTTTCAACAAAGTAAGATAGTGTGTTCTTTATAAAATTATTCAAAAATAATAATTTTAAATTCAGCTCAAAATTATTTGTATCTGATGCACTTTCTACAGAAGAGCTTCTATTTACAAAATTATCAATAAACTGAATATAGTCATTCATTAAAGAGTTTTCTTTAGGATAAAATTGAAGAAATTTACCTGGACTAAAATTAAATAAGTTATTGACTAAAATTAACTCTTCATTGCTGAACCTAAATTCTTTTTTATCACTTAATAATGAAATGAAGACTTCTTTTGAAATTGGGTTAAAATAAAATTTAAAAACTCTGGACTGAATTGTCTTAAGAACATTTTCTAAATTGTGTGAGATTAAAAATACATATGTATTATGATTTGTTTCTTCTAAACTTTTTAGCAAAGTGTTAGTTGCGTTTATTGTCAGATCTTCAATTGGATCTATTATTATTATTTTATATTCTGAAACTGAAGATGTTTGGCTTAAAAATTGTTTTAATTCTCTTACTTTATCTATTTTTATGGATTTGTCATTTTCTTCTTCAAGAATAAATACATCTGGGTGAGTATTATTTAAAAAAAGATTTTCATTTTTTTTTTGAAATTCATTTAATTTTAGAGATAAATCAATTTTAAAATGATTATTATTAATTTTTGATTGTAATATTTTGTTAGTTAAAAAATTTGCAAAAGATCTTTTTCCAACACCCTCTTGCCCATGAAAAATAAATACACATGTGTCGTGTTGATTTAAAATTTTTTCAACAGAATTTTTTATTATTTTTGAACAGAAAATTTCATTCATTTTAATGTAACTGAAAAGAAATGTTTTATTTGATCAATGATTTCGTTGAATATAAAATCTTTATTATTATCTGCATTAATAACACGATATCTATTATCGTACTTACGAGCTAATTCTAAAAATTTTTTTTGAACAAGCTCATGGAATTCATCTTTAAAGTTTTCAAATCTGTTTTCAACTAATGTTTTTTTATTTTTTCTTGCTAATCCAATTTTAGGATTTACATCAAGTAGTAAAGTTAAATCTGGGTATTTTTTATAACAAAAATTATCATGAACCTTTAAAATTATTTCTTCATCTAAGCCACCAACCATTCCCTGATATACTATTGAAGAATCTAAAAATCTATCGCATATAACTATCTTATTTTCGGATAAAGCAGGTAAAATTATTTTTTTTAAATGCTCTCTTCTTGAGGCTGCAAAACAAAGAAATTCTGAATAAGAATCAAGTTTATCTATATTACCTTGGAGTAAAACTTTTCTAATTTGTTCTCCAGTTTCAGTTCCACCTGGTTCTCTTGTTACAATGTGAGATATATTTTGTTCATTTAACAATTTTGATAAAAAACTTATTTGAGTAGATTTGCCAGATCCTTCTCCTCCTTCAAAAGTTATAAATATTCCTTTTTCAAATATTTTTTTTGAAAGGAGTTTTTTAATTTATATCTCCACCAAAAATGAGGTAATTAATAGCAGATTTTATCTTATCAATTGGACCTAATTCATTAACATTATCTTTTGAAACTAAATTCAATTCAAGAGTATCAGTGCCAGGAATTTTAATATTAATCACTCCTACTTTTTGACCTGTTTTAATTGGTGCTTTAACAGGATCATTCCATAAAATTGTAGTTTTAATCATTCTCAATGATGACCTGTTAACTAAAACTTTTAACGGTTTTTCAGCCATTAAATTGATCTTTGATTTATCCCCCAACCAAACATTTGCAGTACTTAAAACTTCATTATTTTGAAATACTCTTAATGTATATGTTTCTCGGAATGCTAACTCAATTAATCTCTTACTTTCTTTACCTCGTTGCTTCATGCTATTAAGACCATTTATTACAAGAGTAATTCTCCTATTTTTTCTAACAACTGAACCAATTAACCCATAACCAGATTCATTTGTATGACCAGTTTTTAATCCATCCGCACCAGGGACTTTATAACGACCAATTAATAAAGGGTTTCTATTGGGTTGCCTGATATTGTTAAATGTAAATTCTTTTTCTACAAAAAGTTTGTATAACTTGGGAAAATTATTAATAAGTGCTTCTGTTAAAATAATTAAGTCATAAGCTGTTGTCTTTAAGTCTTCATGAGGCCATCCAGTAGAATTTGTAAAATGAGTATTTTTCATTTCTAATGAGTTTGCATACTGGTTCATTTGAATAGCAAAATCTTCTTCACTACCAGCAATTCCCTCAGCAAGTACTATAGCAGCATCATTTCCAGACTGTACAATCAAACCCCTTAACAAATCACTAATTGTCACTTCAGAGTTGAGTTTAAGAAATGTTCTAGATCCCCCTTTTTGCCAAGCATTTTTGCTAACAACAAAAGTATCGTCTAAATTTAAACTTCCTTCTTGCAATCTATCAAATACTATATAGGCAGTCATTATTTTTGCCATAGATGCCGGCTTCATGAAATCATTAGAATTTTTTTCAAATAAAACTTTTTTGAGTTCATGATCGTATAAAATAACTTGTTTTGCTGGGGTATTCAATTTTAAAAAATTTCCATAAACATTTAAAGGAATAATAAATAAAATTAAAGTTAAAATAGTTTTAATGTTCATAATATTATTCAACAAAAATTTTTGTTCCTTCCATGCCACTGTTGATTAAAAAATTATAAATTTCTTTAGTCTCATCAATTTTTTTAAATGGCCCAACCCTCACTCTGTAAAAAACTTTACCATTAAGATTGGCTTTTTTAACATTTATATTTTTAATAGAATTAAATTTTGACTTCAATATATTTGCTGACTTTTTATTGGAGAAAGATGCTATTTGTATCCAAATTTTATAAGTTTTACCATTTATTTTTAATGCTTGAACCTTTTTTTGTACTTCATCAACATGTGTGTCAATTTTATTTTTTTTAAATGTTTCTTCACTTTTATTACTTAAATTATTTTCTCCTATTTTTTGAATTGATACATTAGAATAATTTACCTGATTGATCGGAGGTGTGGTTCTTTTTGTAATTTCATTAATTTCAGGAAATTGCCCTTTTTTTGCAAGTTTTTCAAGTAGAAGGCTTTCAGATCTTAGTAATTGGACTCTTACAAAACCAGTTCCAGCGTCTAATAATTTAAGTTTTTTAGCTGACTGATAAGATAGATCTATTATCCTATCATTTACAAACGGTCCCCTATCATTAATTCTAACTATCAATGATTTATTGTTTTTTAGATTAGTTACTTTTACTGCAGAAGGAATAGGTAAAGTTTTATGAGCAGCAGTTAATTTATATTGATTAAAAATCTCCCCATTAGCAGTAAGCTTACCGTGA
>CACOVB010000012.1 GCA_902630555.1 uncultured SAR116 cluster alpha proteobacterium | reverse complement strand
GCTAATAACACCAAATGTACCATTTTTTGTTGATCTTCCCGCTCTTCCAGCAATTTGTGAAATTTCAGTTGCAAATAGTTTTCTAGAATTATTTCCATCAAATTTCATGTCTGATGCAAATGCAACATGATCAATATCTAAATTTAATCCCATACCAATGGCATCAGTAGCAACTAAATAATTCACATCGCCACTTTGATACATTTCAACTTGACGATTTCTAGTTCTGGGCGATAATGCTCCCATAACAACTGCTGCACCACCTTTTTGAGTCCTCACTAGTTCAGCAATTCTATAAATTTCTGGTATCGAGAAAGTTACGATTGCAGACCTTTCTTTTAATCTAGTGATTTTTTTTATACCTGCATAACTAAGTGTTGAAAGTCTTGGCCTAGTTTCAATTTTACAATCTGGTAACAATTTTTGGATTATTTTTTTAATGATTTCTGAGCCTAGAAACAGTGTTTCTTCTTCACCCCTTGCATTCAATAATCTATCCGTGAATACGTATCCTCTTTCTAAATCTGAAGCTAGTTGAATTTCATCAACACATAAAAAAGCAACTTTTTTTTCAACCGGCATCGCTTCAACTGTACAACAAAAATACTTTGCGTTTTTTGGAATAATTTTTTCTTCACCAGTGATAAGAGCCACCTTGTTTAATCCAACAACATTTACTGCCTTATCATAATTTTCTCGAGCTAAAAGTCTGAGTGGAAATCCTATCATTCCTGATGCATGTGAAAGCATTCGTTCCATGGCATAAAACGTTTTACCCGTATTTGTAGGGCCAAGGATAGCTTTTACATTATTGTCTTTAAAATCAGAGTTGTTCATTACATTAATTTTATGTTTTGTTGTATTAATTAATATTTATAATAAAGTTAGAACATTATCAAATTAATGGAACAATAATATGAAAAATAGAAAAATAGTCATTACGGGAGCTAGTAAAGGTATTGGAAAAGCTATTGCAAAAAGATTTGCTCAAGATGACTGTGAAATATACCTAATTTCTTCTAATGAAAAAACACTTAGAGATGCATCTAAAGAAATTAATAAAGGTAAAAATTCTAAAATACATTATTTTGCTACTAATCTTAAAACTGAACAAGGGTGCAATAATGTACTTTCAGATATAAAAAATAACTTTAAAGATTTAGATACTATTATTTTTTCAGCAGGTGATACAAAAAGTGGTGATTTCCTATCACAACCTATTGATGATTTTTTTGATGGATTTGATTTAAAGTTTTATAGTGTTGTTAGATTGCTAAAAGGTTTATGGACAAATTTGAAACAAAAAAAAGGATGGGTTGTTGCAATAAATGGTCAAATGGCTAACACACCAAATCCTAATTTCACAGTTGGTGGAGCTGTTAACTCAGCGCTTGAAAATTTATGTAAGGCTCTTTCTAAAAGAGGGATTCAAGATAATGTCAATATAAATATTATACATCCTGGAATGACATCAACTGAGAGATTGATTTCAATTATTCAAGCTAATGCAGAAAGAGAAAACATTTCATTTGATCAAGCTAAACAAAATTCTTTAAAAGCGTCTGGGCTTGATAGATTTTCTACTCCCGAAGAAGTGGCAGAATTAGCCTATTTTTTATGTAAAGAAAATGTCAGACATATTAATGGAACATCTATTACTTTAGATGGTGGAATCAAACCAACAATTTAAGGAAAAAAATGCCAAAAGTATCTTCTGTATTTATTGAAACTCTAAAAAATCATAAAGTTGATAGGTTTTTTTGCGTTCCAGGAGAATCCTATTTACCTGTCATGAATGAATTAGTTTCTAATCCAATTATTGATGTTGTTACCTGTAGACATGAGGGTGGTGCTGGATTTATGGCAGTTGCAGACGCGAAGTGTACTGGAGAACCAGGCATAGCTTATGTTAGCAGAGGCCCTGGAGCGACAAACATTTCAATTGCCGTTCACTCAGCACACCAGGGCGGTATTCCAATGATAGTATTTGTAGGTCAAGTAAGTAGAAAAAACTTAGGAAAGATGCATCTACAAGAAATGGATTTTACTAAAACATTTGCAGACATGACAAAATTAGTTGAAGAAGTTAAAGATCCTGAAGATTTGCCAAAAATAGTCTCCAATGCATTTAAAGTTGCAAAAGAAGGAATTCCTGGGCCTGTTGTGATATCAATCCCAACAGATATACTTGAGGCAGAAATTTCAAGTAAATCAGAACATCCAATAAATTTGATTTACCCTGAACCTAATAATCAAGAAATTGAAGAAACACTTGATCATATCAAAAAGGCTCAAAAACCAATATTAGTTGTTGGAGGTGAATTGCAATTCTCAAAGAAATCCAAGGTTCTCATAAAGGATATAGCAAATAAATTTTCATTGCCTGTTTTATGTACTTATGAACATCAGGATTTAATTGATAATGATAGTATTTACTATGCTGGAGAGTTAGGCTTAAGACCACCAGAGCCTATAAAACAAAATGCTCTTCAAGCCGATTTAGTTATTTGTATTGGCCACCAAATGAATGGTGTTCCAAATATGGGTTACACATTTCCAAGTAATGCACAAAAATTTATTCATGTATTACCTGAAGAGAATTTATTTAATAAATTATTTAAAACTGATGTTTCTATAATCTCTAAAGGAGAAAAATTTTTAAAAAAACTAAACAGCACTGATTATATTTCTAATAAAAACACGGATTGGGTTAATAAATGTCACGATAGATATATGAATAATAAAGCGACATTAGACATTCGAAAAGCAGAGGATGGTTTAGATTTTGGAGCTTTAATTGATGAATTAGGAAAACAAGTTCCTGAAGATAGCATAATCGCAAACGATGCAGGAAACTTTACAAGTTGGATGCATCATAGATTTCCATTTAAATCTAAAATGAAATTAATAGGCTCTGAAATTGGCGCTATGGGAATGGGTATACCTGCTGGCATTGCTGCATCATTAAGAAATCATGATAAAAAAGTGTTTGTGATTGTTGGTGATGGAGGCGCTTTAATGACTGGCTCAGAATTAGCTACAGCATCATTAAAAAAAGCAAAGATCATTGTAATTGTTGCTAATAATAATCATTATGGAACCATAAGATATCACCAAGAAGTCCATTACCCCAAAAGAGAACATTATGCTACGACGCTAATTAATCCAAATTTTGAGGAATATGCAAAAAGTTTTGGACTTAAAGGTTTTACGATCAATAAAGTTGACGAAATTCAACCTACTTTAAAAAAGGCAATTGATCTAAATCAGTCTGTTTTAATTGAATATAATATGAGTCTAGAAATTAATACTAGTACAATAACTTTGGGAGAGCTTCAAAATTAAAAGCTAATCTTTTAAGACTTTGAAAACTTCAGTATGATCAGAGTTTTTTCCAAGTATTTTATAAGACTTTTCTAAGTATTCTAGCACTTGTTTGGACAGTGGATTATCTGAACTCATCTTTTTAATTAACTGATCTGCAATCGAAACATCCTTAATCATCAAATCTAGTGCGAAACCAGCATTATATTTTTCAGATACAATAAATTTTTCTAACTTAACTTCTGTTGTATTATTTTTTCCAGTTGCACCATTAATTATCTCTATAAAATTCTTTGCTTCAATTCCATATTTTTTTGCAGTGTTTAAGGCTTCAAAACTAGCAATTAATCCTGCAGCAGAAACGTAATTATTTAATGATTTCATAGCATGACCAGAACCCAGGGGTCCGGCCCTTTTCACACTACCCATTACATTTAATATTTTATCCAATTTATTTATAGTAACTTCATTACCACCAACCATTATGATTAATTCCCCTGTTATTGCTCTTGCAACTCCTCCAGAAACAGGTGCATCAATAAACTCAATATTTTTTTTACTTAATTCATTTCCTAAATTTAGAGTGTCGTTAGGGTCACTTGATGACATGTCTATCATAATTGATTTAGTTCCAAAATTTATAAGTTCTTGAACTACTTTATTTACAATTTTACCATCAGGTAACATGAAGATTATCACTTCTTTATCTGAAAGCTCTTTTATAGATGTAACAATATTAATTTCAGTATTATCCTTAGATTTTTTTATGTCATATCCATAAACATTAAAATCTGCTTTAGATAATAAAGGAGCCATCGCTGATCCCATTGCACCCAAACCTACAAAACCTATTTCTTTCATCTATTAATCTCCATTATTATTCAATAAAAAATAACTTTTTCTTTTCTCAAATTTTCAATTTCATTTTTATCATATCCCAAATCAATCAATATTTCTTTTGTCTTATTACCTAGATTTGGCGCTTCAAATTCACTTTCATTATCCCTTTCATTATTAAAATACACTGGTAGGCGAGGATACATCAAATCACCCTCAGTTGAATGCTTATAGGTTTTAAAAAAATTGGTCTTTTTAAGATGCTCATCAATAAATAGATCTTTAGGTTTATTTACTTTCATAGAAGGAATATCGATTTCTCTAAGTTTATTAATCCAGAAATTTGTTTTTTCTTTTTTAAGTTCTTTTACAAGCAAAGAATAAAGCTCATCAACATTCTTATTTCTATTTTCTAAAGTTGAAAATTTTTTTGTTTTAATTAGATGTTCTTTTTTAATAAATTTTAAAAACCTTAACCATTGTTCGTCATTATAAGGCAATACCGCAATAAATCCGTCTTTAGTTTCGTAAGGTTTTCTATTTGGAGAGGATTGTCGTGGATAAACTGGCTCATCTTTTGGAGGCAAAAAATTATAGCCATATAAATGTTCTACTAAGGTAAAATCTACCATTGTCTCAAACATAGGTACTTCTAATTCTAAATCTTTATTATCTTTATTTCTTTTAAATAAACTTGAAACCACACTTAATGCTAACATAAGACCTGTTGCTTTATCTGCAGTGGCTCCTGATGTATAAGATGGTTGATCAGAATATGCTTCTTGATAACTAGCCATACCACTCGCAGCTTGTATTATATCATCGTATGCAGGTAAGTCTCTATAAGGTCCATTACTAGAAAAACCAACAGCAAAGGCAGTAATAATTTTATCATTGTATTTTAAAAATGTTTTATGATCAAACCCAAGTCTTGAAAGAGCAGACTTTCTAATATTAGAAATAAAAACATCAGATTTTTTTATAAGTTTGAATATAATTTCCTTTCCTTTTGGAGTTTTAAGATCAACTGATACACTTTTCTTATTTCTATTTAAATTTAAAAAAACAGCCCCCATAGATTTATTTTCATATGGACCAATATATCTTGTATTATCACCTACAAGAGATTCAATCTTGATAACGTCAGCCCCTAAATCAGCAAGTATCCTAGTACAATAAGGAACCATGAGAATTGAAGATAAATCTAAAATCGTTATACCTTCTAATGGTCGTATCATTGTGTATCAATCATCAATTAAAAATGGACAGATAACGTGTCTTTAGGTGTCATTTTTGGAGGTGAAAATTTTGTAAGATTTATTCCCTCAACTGCAGTAGTGTATTCCTCAAGTGATGGAGTTCTTCCAAGTATAGCAGATAAAACTACTACTGGCGTTGAAGCGAGCAATGACTCACCTTTCTTTTCACTTGAGTCTTCAACAACTCTACCTTTAAAAAGCCTAGTTGAAGTTGCTAAAACTGTATCTCCTTTAGATGCTTTTTCTTGATTGCCCATACAAAGATTACATCCAGGCCTCTCAAGATATAAAATGTTGTCATATTCTTTACGTGCATTTTCTTTTGGTTTTTCATCATTAAACTCAAAACCTGAATATTTTTGAAGAATGTTCCAGTCACCCTCTTCTTTTAGCTCATCCACAATGTTATAGGTTGGTGCTGCTACAACTAGTGGTGCATTAAATTCAACATTACCCTTATCTTTTTCGAGATTTTTTAACATTTGAGCCACAATCTTGATATCTCCTTTATGAACCATACAGGAGCCTACAAAACCTAAATCAACCTTTTTTTCAGCCTTGTAATAAGAAATTGGCCTTATTGTATCATGAGTGTACCGTTTCGAAACATCAATATTATTAACATCTGGATCAGCTATCATTGGTTCGTTAATTTCATCTAGATTAATAATTACTTCATTAGAATATTTTGCATTATTATCAGGAGCTAATGCTGGCTTAGTACCATTTTGGATTTCGTTAATCCTCTTATCAGCAATTTTAATAAGGTTTTCTAACATATTGTTATCATTATCCATACCTTTATCGATCATCACTTTAATTCTATTCTTAGCAATTTTTAATGATTTTATTAGAGTATTGTCATTGGAAATACAGATTGAAGCTTTTGCTTTCATTTCAGCAGTCCAATCAGTAAAAGTAAACGCTTGGTCTGCTAATAAAGTACCAAGATGAACTTCAATTATTTTTCCTTGAAAAATATTATCTCCAAACTGTTGAAGCATTTGAGATTGTGTTGCATGTACAATATCACGAAAATCCATGTGATCAGCCATTTTTCCGACAAAGGTGACTTTTACACTTTCAGGTATTGGCATTGACGCTTCGCCAGTTGCTAAAGCTAAAGCAACTGTTCCAGAATCTGCTCCAAAAGCAACACCTTTGGACATTCTGGTATGAGAATCTCCTCCAATTATTATTGACCAATCATCAACTGTTATATCATTTAAAACTTTATGTATAACGTCAGTCATAGAATGATAAACTCCTTTTGGATCTCTTCCTGTAATAAGTCCAAAATCATTCATAAATTTCATAAGCTTAGGGGTATTTTCTTGTGCTTTAAAATCCCAAACTGAAGCAGTATGACATCCTGACTGATAGGCACCATCAACTGAAGGTGAAATTATAGTTGCAGCCATTGCTTCCAATTCTTGTGATGTCATTAATCCTGTTGTATCTTGAGACCCAACAATATTTACTTTTACTCTTACATCAGAGCCTGCGTGTAAAATAGAACCTTCTTTGATACCTAAAGCATTAGCATTAAATATTTTTTCTACAGCAGTTAGACCCTGATTTTTGTGAAAAATTTCTTTTGACGGTGCAAAAGCAGAATTAAGTTCTATATCCAAGACCTTACAGGCAAAATTTTGAAGCTTTTTTCCAAACACTATTGCATAGGAACCCCCTGCTTTCATAAATTCTAATTTTTGTGGAGTAAAAGAAGATGTTAAATCAGCAAGCTCTTCATCTCCATTTGCATTAAACAGCTTTTTTTGTTTAGAATTAATTTTTAAAATTGTTCCTGTTTCTACTGAGTACTTTTCTTCTAAAACAGGATTATTATCATTATTAAGTATAGGTTTGCCATCTGAACCAATTTTCTTAACCCAATTTTTAAGGTCAACTCCAATTCCACCTGTTACCCCAACTGTTGTAAGAAATATAGGTGAAATACCATTAGTTCCTGCTACAATTGGCGCAATATTAACAAATGGAATGTATGGGCTTGATTGAATACCAGTCCATAATGCAACATTATTAACTCCAGACATTCTAGATGATCCAACTCCCATTGTTCCTTTTTCTGCGACAAGCATTACTCTTTTATTTGGATGCTTTTCTTGTAATTTTTTAATTTCAGCTTGAGCTTCTTCAGAAATCATACATTTGCCATGTAATTCTCTATCAGATCTAGAATGAGCTTGGTTTCCAGGAGAAAGCAAATCAGTCGAAATATCACCTTCAGCAGCAACATAGGTAACAACTTCAATTTCTTCTTCTATTTCAGGTAAATTTGTAAAAAATTCTGCTTTAGCATAACTTTCTAAAAGTTGCTTTGCTATATTATTCCCTTTTTTAAAAGCCTCTTCTATTCTTGAGGTATCTGCATCATATAAAAAAACCTGTGTTTTGAGAATATCTAGAGCTTTTGTAGCTAAAACAATATCTTCACCTAATGCAAAATCTAGTAAAACTTTTACAGAGGGTCCACCTTTCATATGTGATAATAGCTCAAATGCAAAATCAATTGATATTTCATCTACAGATATTTTATTACTGATAATTTCTTTTAAAAATATAGCCTTTTCTACTGCCGCACTAGTTGTACCTGGTAAGGTATTGTATATAAAATAATTAAGACAATCTTTTCTATATTCACTCTTATTATCTTTTATATGAAAAATAATTTCTTTTAGTAATGATCCATCATCGATTGGCTTTGGTTTTAAAGATTGATTTTTTCTACTCTCAATTTCATCAAGATAATTTTTGTATAATTCCATTACAATTCCATATTTTAATTTTTTTTGGTTATGAAAATATTATTAAAAAATGTTTATATCAATATAACTTTTTACTAACAGCAACGTCAAGTTTACTGAACTTTAAAAAGTAACTTAATCATGTATCTAAAAAAGAATTCTTAGTAAATTGAAAGATGTTTTATTTTAAATTAAAAAAATTAGTTAAAATAGTATTAAATTATTATATATGCTTTAAGAATAATTTAACTATTACATGACAAGTAGATTGAAAGACAATATGATTCTAAAAAATATTTCTTTGACTAGAGGATTAAAAACTATTTTTTCTAGTCTTAACATAGAGTTTTTGTGTCCAGGATTAAATATCATAAAAGGTGAAAACGGATCAGGGAAAACTAGTCTTTTAATGATGATCTCCACTCTATTACAAGAAGATAGAGGAACAATTATTAGATTTGGTAAATTAAAAAAAAATGATTGGCTGAATGAACATATCTTAATAAAGCAAAATAGTTCTTTAAGTGATGAGCTTACCATTGAAGAAAATCTGAAAATTTGGTGCGGCCTCAAAGGATGGAATTTTAACACTGATAAAATTGAAAAAAGTTTAAAAAATTTTGGTATACTTAAATATAAAAACTTTCTTGTCTCCGAATGTTCTTCAGGAGTTAAAAAAAAAGCTGAATTATCTAAATTAAATTTTGACGAAAGTTTTAAATTGAAGTGTTGGTTACTTGACGAACCTTTAAATCATTTAGATGAGAATGGTAAGCTTTTTTTAAAAAAAATTATGGACAAGTTCATAAACATGAATGGAACAATTTTACAAACATCTCATGAAAAAAAAATTAATCATAAAAATTTTAAAATAATCAAACTATAATGATCTATGAAAATTAATTTTAAAAATATTTTAATAGCATTAATCGAAAAAGAATTTAAATCTTATTTACGATCAATAAATAATTTTATGAATATGATCGTTTTTATGATAGCAATAATAATTTTATTTCCATTAACAGTGGGGCCATCAGAAGAAAAACTTACTCTTGTTTCTAATGCAATTGTTTGGATAGCCTTAATAGTATCAATTATTCCAACATTAGATAAAATTTACATTAGTGATTTTAAAAACGGTTGGTTAGAACAATATTATTACTCCCCATTACTATTAGAAATTATAATCTTAATAAAATGTTTTGTATTTTGGTTTTTTTTAATAATTCCTTTAACAATTTTTATTCCAATCTTTTCTATTCTTTTAAATATCCCCTTTCTAATAATTTTTTGGAACATTATTATTTTTGCAATTGGCAGTTTAGGATTTTGTTTAATTGGTTCAATATGTTCTTCTTTAACACTTGGTACTAAATCAAATAATCTAATATCCCCTTTGTTGATATTACCTCTTGCAATTCCTATATTTATATTTGGAAATGGAGTTGTTGAAGCAGTGAAGTCTAATTATGACCCGTTACCAAACTTGTATTTATTAATTACAGTTTGTTTAATTTTGCTAATTATTTCACCTTTAATTTCAGCTTATTCAATAAAAATAGCACTAACAAAGTAAACATAAATGATTAACTATTTAGCCAATCCAAATCGATTTTTAAATTTTATAAAACCTATAGAATTTAGTATAGGAGTTTTTAGTTTCTTATTTATTTTTATTGGTTTATATCTTTCATTGTTTAATAGCCCAGAAGATTATCAACAAGGGGATACTGTTAGGATAATGTATATTCACGTTCCCTTTGCATGGTTTGCATCTTTTCTTTATTTAAGCATAAGTATTGCAAGTATTTTTTTTCTAATATGGAGGCATCCTTTTGCTGATATTATAGCTAGGTCCGTTGCACCTTTGGGCCTTATTTTTTCAATTTTAACAATCTTAACTGGCTCACTTTGGGGCAAACCAATGTGGGGCACATGGTGGGTTTGGGATGCCAGATTAACATCTATGTTAATTTTATGTATATTCTATTTTGCTTACATTGGTATTTCAAATGCATTTCCAAGAAAAATTGATGGCTCAAAACCTGCAGCAATCCTTGCAATAGTAGGAATGGTTAATCTCCCAATTATTAAATTTTCAGTTGATTGGTGGAATACATTACATCAACCAGCAAGTATTATTAGATTTGATGGTCCTTCAATTAATCAAGAGATGTTGCTTCCACTAGTTATTATGTTGTTAGGATTTTTATTTATGTCAATTTTTATAATTTTAATAAATATTAAAACAAACTTGATATACAAAAAATATCAATCTGAAATACTTAAATTAGGATGATTAGATGTTTGATGTTTTAGATTTTGGAAAATATAATTTATATATTTGGTTGAGTTATTCTATAAGTTTTACGTCAATATTAATTTATTTTATTATTATTAATGCAAGATACAAAAAAGCTTCAAACTTGTTAAAAAGTTTAAAAAACAAAAATTCTAAGTAAAATGAACCCAAAATCACAAAGATTAATTATTTTATTTTTTTTCTTAACTCTTCTTGGTTTATCAACATTTTTAGTTTTAAAATCTTTAGAAGATAATATTGTCTATTTTTATTCTCCAACTGACATAAATAAAAAAATTTTATCTAATGAAATTGATTTATCAAAAAGAATTAGAATTGGTGGCTTAGTAAAGGAAAATAGCATTTTAAAAGAAGGTAAAAAAATATCTTTTAAAATACATGATGGAATAGATGAAATTTTAGTGATCTATAATGGAATATTGCCTGATTTATTTCGTGAAGAACAAGGTATTGTTGCATTAGGTAAAATAGAAAATAAGAACTTTAGTGCGATTGAAATTTTAGCGAAACATGATGAAAATTATATGCCAAAAGAAGTTTCAGATATGTTGAAGAAAAATGGAAAGTGGAAGGGGAAATTGAATTGATTTATGAAATTGGTCATATCAGCATCATAATAGCTAGTTTTTTATCTTTATTATCAACAGGAGTATTTGCTTTTAATTTGATAGGAAAATATTCCTTTTTTTCTACATTGATTAAAAATTTTTCTAAAATTGGTTTTTTCTTTGTTCTAATTTCGTTTTTAATTCTTGAATATGCTTTTATTAATTCTGAGTTTTCATTAGATCTGGTTGTCAATAATTCACATACTACAAAACCTTTAATTTATAAGATTTCAGGATTATGGGGTAATCACGAAGGTTCAATTTTGTTATGGATATTAATTTTATCTTTCTTCACATATTTAATTGCAAAAAGTAAATCTATAAAATCTTCTCAATTTCATATAACTGTATTAGGTATTCAAAATATTATTCTTTTTTTATTCTGTATTTTTTTATTATTCACTTCAAATCCTTTTTCAAGGAATATAGACCCACCATTAGAAGGATTTGGCTTAAACCCTTTATTGCAAGATCCTGGATTAGCCTTTCACCCACCTATGCTATATATTGGATATGTAGGTTTGTCCGTATCATTTTCATTCGCTATTGCAATTCTTTTAAACAAAAAAGTTGAAATTGATTGGTTTAATTATCTTAAACCTTGGACACTTCTAACATGGGCTTTTTTGACTGGTGGCATTGCTTTAGGCAGTTGGTGGGCTTACTATGAATTAGGATGGGGAGGATGGTGGTTTTGGGATCCAGTTGAAAACGCTTCCCTAATGCCGTGGTTGATATCTACTGCATTGATACATTCAATTACTGTAACACAAAAAAATAACCAATTTTATAATTGGACAATTTTGTTGGCAATTTTTGGCTTTTCTTTCTCTTTGTTAGGAACGTTTATTGTAAGGTCAGGACTATTAACTTCTGTTCATGCTTTTGCTTCAGATCCAACAAGAGGAGTATTTATCCTGATCATATTAGCTTTATCTACTCTAATACCATTACTAATATATGGATTTAAGAATACTCATCGAATTGATACAAAGTATTTCATATTTTCAAAAGAAACAGGACTTCTTTTAAATAATATATTTTTAATAACTTCAACAATAACAATTCTAATTGGAACATTATACCCTCTTATTTTAGAAACAATTACAGGTTCAAAAATCTCTGTAGGAGCAGCATATTACAATGCAACATTCTCTCCAATAATGATCCCCTTTATAATTATCATGGCTTTCGCTCCATTTCTTGGATGGACAAAGACTCCAAAAAAATCTTTGTTAAGAAATATGTTAATAATATTTACTTTAGCTTTTATTTCTAGCTTCATCATTTTTAAATTTAACACTACCTCTGTTTTTGGAATAATATGTGGTTATTTATCAATTCTTTTATTTTTTTCAGTTGGATTTACATTTTTTAAAAAATTACAAAATCTTAAAACATTACCTTTAAATTATTATGGTATGTTAGTTGCTCATTTAGGCTTAGCAATTTTTCTATTTGGAGTAACAGGAGAACAATTCTTCAAAAAAAGAAAGTTCAAGCCAAATTAAAATAAATGAAGTTATTGCTGTTGGAGATTATAGTGTAAAACTTGAAAATGTTAAAAATTTTAAAATAGATAATTACTTATCTGAAACTGGTTTATTTAAAATCACAAAAGCTGAAAATTTTGTTGGAAAGATAAAATCAGAACAAAGATTTTATCCTGTAGAAAAAACTAAAACAACTGAAGCAGGCATTTTTAATCTTATGTTAAGTGATATTTATATAACTATGGGAGAAGGCAATCTAAATGAGGGTTGGATAGTAAAAGCATACTTTAACCCTCTCGTAAAATGTCTTTGGTTTGGTGCTTTTATTATGGCTATAGGTGGAATTTTATCTTTATTTTCTAGTGCGAACAGAAAGTACATATAAGTTGAAGATAAACCTTTATAAATTTTTACCTTTGTTAATTGTGACTTTTTTTATGTTAATTTTCGCAATTAACTTAAACATAAGTAAAGAAGATAAAAAAATAGATCAACTTAAATCACCATTAATAAATCAAAATATCCCAAAGAAACCCATAAGACTTTTTCAAAAAAATGAAATTATTGAACTTAAAAATATTTATAGTAATCTGTATGCCATAAATTTTTTTGCTTCATGGTGTCTACCATGCAAAATAGAAGCTTCATCTATAAAATTGTTATCAAAAAAAATACCTGTTTTTGGAGTTGCTTTTAAAGACAGGGAGGAAAATATTTTAGATTTCTTAGAATCTTACGGTAACCCATATGATAAAATTGGTATTGATAAAGATGGATTACTAGGAATTGAATGGGGTGTCTATGGAATTCCTGAAACTTTTATAATTAATAAAAAAGGTCAAATAATTTATAAATATACTGGACCCTTGGATATTCATGAATTAGAAAAAAATATCTACGGTTTAATAAAAAATGAAAGATAAAAAAATTATTAAAGTATTTATTATATTTTGTTTAGTTTTTTCTACTAATTTCGCCTATCCAAAAATTTCTCAAAGTAATGAACAAACTATAGAAAAGAGATTGAATGAAATTTCAAATAATGTAAGATGTCTGGTTTGTAGAAATCAAAGCATTTATGATTCAAATTCTGATTTTGCAAATGATATAAAAAAAATAATCCGAATACATCTAAAAGACAACAAATCAGATCAATTTATTTATAAATTTTTGAAATCAAAATATGGTGAATATATACTTTTCAAGCCACCCTTACAAATAAATACCCTAGTATTATGGATTCTTCCTTTTTTACTAATTATTAGTGGACTTATATTTTTTACTTTTAAATTTTTAAAATTTAAAAAAAATGATTAATTATCTTTTTATTTTAATTTTTATAGGATTAATTTTTTTAATTATTTTACAAAAATTAATAGAAACAAATGAAATTAAAAAGTTTAAAAAAATAAATTTTTTTTCAGTTTATTTATCCTTATTTATACTTTCATATATTTCAATTTCAATCACTTACTATTTTTTAGGCTCTCCAAATATATCAAAATCCATGCTCTTAGAAATTAAAGAAAAAAAACAACTTGTTAAAAAAGAGCAAAAGCAAAGAATAGATAAAACTAAAAATGACTTAAAGATAATAGATGAAATGTTGAGAACTGATCCACAGAACTTAAATTTGTTATTAGCAAAAGCATCAATGGCAGCCATTATTCAAGACCTTGAAACAGAGATAGAAACTTTAAAGAAAATTATTAAAATTAATCCTATAACGAATGTTAAATCTTTACTAGCACAAGCATATTTAAGAAAGAATGATGGAATTGTAAACGAATTTGTAAAAAGAATGATTGATGAAGTTTTATTAGAGAACCCTAATGATCCAGGTGCAAATTTTATTTTAGCTAAATATTTCAATCAAAATGGAAACCAAAATAAGTCTAAAAATTTACTTTTAAAAGTACTTAAAACTCTTGATGATAAAGGCCCATGGCATCAAATCTATAAAGATGAATTAAGTATTAAATAATTTATTCTTGTTGATATTTTTTTATTATTGGAATTGAAAATAATCCAAATACTACTGACAAAACAGGTATACCAAAAGCCTTAAAAGAAACCCAATCATCTGTGCTTAAATTTCTCCATGCGATTTCATTTGCTATTGCCATTACAATAAACATTCCGATCCATAACCAAGTCAGTTTATTCCAACCTATCGTATCCAGTTTAATCGAAGACCTCATTACAACAGATAAAAAGTTTTTTCCTAAAAATTGTCCAAATAATAATATTAAAGCAATAATTAAGGAAACTACGGTTGGTTTAATTTTGATAAAAAAATCATTATCAAAAAATAATGTAAGGCCACCAAACAAAACAACTGCCAAACAGCCAAATGCTGCTAACATCGGAATATTTTTGAAAAAATACCAAGATATAATTAATGCTATTATAGTGCTTATAACAAGAATAGCTGTTCCAGCGAAAATACCATAGAAATAGTTAACACCAAAAAATAAAAGTAATGGTCCCATTTCCAATAAGGATCTATATGACTCTTTTTTTTCCATTTATTTCTCCATTAATTTTATTATGCAGCTTGTCTAAGAGAGATCATTTTTTCTATCTTATCCGTAGCAAACCTTAATTTATCGCCTTTTAATTTAAAAGAACTTTTGTCTAAAATATTATTTCTCCATTCACGAGAACAATACATATTATTATATAAACCCAAAATATGCCTTGTCATTAAATGATCATTATTATCAAACAAAAATTGATCTATATAATTAGCAACTTTAAATGCAACCATTCGTCTAGATATATTTTTTCCATTTGAAGCTCCGTATATTAATTTATCAGCAAAACTTAAAATATAAGGATTTTTGTAAGCTTCTCTTCCCATCATAAAGCCATCTAAATTTAAATCACGAGTATGTTTAATTCCAGCCTTTAAAGAAACAATTCCACCGTTCAAGATAATAATTAAATCATTGTTGTCTTTTTTTAATTTTTCAACTCTTTGATAATCTAAAGGTGGTATTTCTCTATTTTGTTTTGGACTTAAACCTCCTAATATAGCTTTCCTAGCATGTATTATAAATTTTTTTACCCCCGCGTTGGAAGTGATTGACACAAACCTATCAAGATCCAGAAATGACATGTCATCAATTCCAATTCTACACTTAATTGATACCTTTAGGTTTGAATTATTTTTTATAGATTTCACACAATCTGATACTATTTGTGGACTTGCCATCAAACAGGCTCCAAAATTACCTGACTTCACTCTGTTTGAAGGACAACCTATATTTAAATTGATCTCAGTATATCCATATTTTTCCACAATCTTTGCAACTTTACCGAATTTTTTAGGATCATTCCCCCCAACTTGAATTACAGTTGAATTGTCAAAGCAGTTTGAAGACAAAAGTTTGTGTTGAGGTCCATATAATATTGCATCAACAGAAATCATCTCAGTAAATAGAATTGCTTTTTTAGTTAAAATTCTATGGAAATATCTACAATGTTGATCAGTCCATTTCATCATTGGGGCAATAGAGAATGTCATTTTATTAAATAACCTAATTTATTTTTTTACCAAATTTATTAACAGCATTTGAAGATAACTTTAATCCCAAGCCTGGTTCTTTATTCATATATAAAATACCTTTTTCAATTTTTGGAGGATTTTCAAAAAGTTCAGCTTGAAGAGGATCTCTTTCTGGGTCTGTAAAAGATTCAACAATCAAACCTGATGGACTAGCTGCTACAATATGAGCATGAATAAAACAATCATGGTGTGGTGCTATATCTACGTGATTTAATTCACATAAGGCCGACAATTTTTTTCCACCACTAAACCCACCAAACATAGTACAGTCAAATTGCAAAATCTGAATTGCTTGTTCTTCTAAAATTGATCTACATCCATAAATTGTTATTTCACTCTCACCACCAGATAGTGGAATATCAGTTTGTTGAGATAATAGTTTTAATTCACGTCTATCATCTGACCATCTGACAGGTTCTTCGAGCCATCTCGGATTTAATGATTTTAATTCCTTTGCACCTTTAATTGCTGTTTTTAAATCCCAAGCTCTATTAACATCAACCATCAGATCATTATCTTCTCCAATGATTTCCCTAACAATCGCCATTCTTTCCATATCTTCTTTTAAAGATAAACCTCCTATTTTACCTTTGAAACCTTTATGCCCTTGTTCAACTAGCATCTTAATTTCATCTCTTAACTCTATATTATCTTTTCCATCTCTATAATAGGCACAGGTTACGTAGCAAGGCACTTGATCTCTATATCCACCAAATAATTTATAAAGAGGAAGATTTGAAAATTTTCCTATTATGTCCCAACATGCTATATCTATAGCAGCAGATATTCTTATTAAAGTCTCTTTACTCCATTTTTTTTCAAAAGATAATTTTCTTGCTGTCATACCAAAAATTTTATCGTAAATTTTCTCCGGTGAAGTTGCATCCATTCCAATAATTTGTTCTAAAAACCCTGATTTTATTGTATTTATAATTGGATTTATATCAGCATAAACAGTACATATACCAAAGCCTTCAATGCCTTCCTTTGTTTTGACTTTAACCAACAACTCATTTGCTGTTGGAACGATAAAATGACTTACCCAGTGCGGTCTTGATTCATCTGGCCCTGTTAAAACAAATGCTTCTATATTATCAATTATCTGTTTCATAAAATCACTTTCTAAATATAATAATTATTAAAAGTTTTTATTTGTAAAATGTATATAGACTTCGTCCTTTTTAATTTGTAAGAGAGAATTATGGAAAAAACAATTAGAAATATGATTAATCAACAAAATGATGATCTAATTTTTCTTACATCTGAAAAAAATGAAAAAACTCTCTTACGGAGAATTTAAAATTTTTAACGAAAAAATATCGCGTCAGTTAGCTGCTAAAAATATAATAAATAGCGACAGAGCTGCAATTGTTTTACCAAATGGACCTCTGATGGCAAGTTCTTTTTTGAGCATCTCAAGCTATATGTCTGCAGCACCTTTAAACCCTTTATATAAACAGGAAGAATTTGAATTTTATCTTGACGACCTCAAACCTAAATTTCTCTTGGTTGAACCAAATTCAAAAAGTTTAGCTGTAATTGCAGCCAAAAATTTAAATATACCTGTTTTTGAAATGAAAATTTCTGATAATCAACCCCTAGGAACGTTCGAATTGTTTGATAAAGAAACTGATTATAAAAATCCAAAAGGTTATGATGAGGCTTTGGTTCTACACACATCAGGAACCACCTCAAGACCTAAAATAGTTCCATTATCAAATTTAAATATTTTTACATCTGCAGTAAATATTTCAAAAAGTTTAAAATTAACAACTGATGATCACTGTCTAAATATAATGCCCTTGTTTCATATACATGGATTAATTGCTGTCTTAAGTGCTTCGGCAAAAGTTGGTGCATCTATTTGTGCAAGTAATGGTTTTAATGCCCTTAAATTTCTAGACTTAGCTGAAACACAAAATATTACTTGGTATTCCGGGGTACCCACAATGCATCAAGCAATTTTACTTAGGGCTCAAAAAAATTCAGATAAAGCAAAAAAGCTTAATTTACGCTTTATAAGATCATCATCTGCATCACTACCACCTGCTATCTTTGAACAATTAAATGATATATTTGAAACACCTGTAATAGAAGCTTATGGTATGACTGAAGCAACTCATCAGATGGCATCAAATCCACTGCCTCCTGCTATTCAAAAACCTGGCTTAGTTGGAATGCCAGCAGGTCCAGAAATTTGTATTATGAATGATAAAAATGAAAAATTACCCGAAGGTGAAATTGGTGAAATATGTATTAAAGGGGATAATGTTACTAATGGATATGAAAATAACCCTGAAGCTAACAAACAATCATTTGTAAATAATTGGTTTAGGACTGGTGATGAAGGTTTTTTTGACGAAGATGGTTATCTTAAAATTTCTGGAAGATTAAAAGAGATAATCAACAAAGGTGGTGAAAAAAATATCTCCTTTAGAAGTTGATAATATCTTGATGGATTTTCTACCAATTGATCAAGCGTTATGCTTTGGATATAAAGATAAAATGCTTGGAGAAGATATTGCTGTAGCAATAAAACTAAAAGAAAATAAAAGTTGTACGGAAGATGATATTAAATCCTATGCAAATGAAAAATTGGCTAAATTTAAAATTCCAAAAAAAAATATTTATTGTTGAAGATATTCCTAAAGGTGCAACAGGGAAATTACAAAGAATTGGATTAGCCAAAAAAATTTGGACTAGAATAATTTATGAAAAAAATATGTATATTTGGTGCTGGAGCTATCGGTGGTTATTTAGCTTGCTCATTAAAAAACACAAATAATAAAATTTCAATAGTTGCCAGAGGTCAACATAAAGAAATCATTGAAAAAAAAGGGGTTAACTCTAATTAAAGATGAAATCAAAAGATCATTTCATTTTGATATATCTGAAAATGCAAGTGACCTAGGAAAACAAGATTATATTTTTATAGGTGTTAAAGCTCAATCTATACCACTGATATTAGATAATTTGTCTCCTATACTTGATGAAAATACAACTATTATATCCGCTGTCAATGGACTTCCTTGGTGGTATTTTCACGAAGCAAAAACTCAAACTAAATTGGATAATACACATTTAGAAAGTGTAGACCCAAAAGGAAAAATTTGGAAAACCTTGAATCCAAACAGTGCCATTGGTTGTGTAGTTTACCCAGCTTGTGAAATTTTAGAACCTGGTATTATTAAACATACTGAAGGCGATAGATTTTCACTTGGTGAACCTAACGGAATGATTTCTGAAAGATTAAGAGAAATATCAAGTATTTTAATTGATAGTGGATTAAAAGCACCACAAAAGAAAAACTTAAGAGATGAAATTTGGATTAAGTTATGGGGTAATTGCTCATTTAACATTTTAAGTGCATTGACAGGATCTACACTCGATGAGATTGGGAAAAATCCAGCAATATTAGATTTAATAAAAAAAATGATGGAAGAATGTAAACTTGTTGGAGAAGAAATTGGGATAAAATTTAGAGTTTCAATTGATGATAGAATTAAAGGTGCAACTGCAATTCAAGGCCACAAACCTTCAACGGCACAAGATTTAGAAGCAGGAAAACCATTGGAAATTGACCCTATAATTGGCTCTATAATTGAAATTGGTAAGAAGTTAAATATAAATACTTATAATTTAGAACAAATGTATAATCTTCTTAAATTTAAAGGAGAGTTATTAGGTATTTATGAAAAAAATAAAGAATTAGAAAAAATATTACATTAAATCTTTTCAAAAAAATTTCTTCCTTTTTTATCCTCTATCTCCACTACCCAGGCATCAGAGTCAATTTTAATTTCTTTTTCAATTAATTTTTGAAGCTTTGGATATTCCAATTCTATTTCTTTATGTAACTTGATGTATTCAATTACTGATTTATTTTTTTTTAGAGAATAGGAATAATTTCTTCTTATAAGCTGGCCTTTGCCGTTCAACAAATCAATTTTTATTAGAATGATCCCTGAATCTAGATCACCCTTTTTTACTACAAAAACTGGAATTCCGTCCTGTTGTGCAATTTTAGTTACAGATTTAATTATTATTTCTGTTTTTAAAATATCTTCCATTTTAATTAAAAATCACTGCATCTTCCATTCTTTTCCCAATCACCGTATCTAGTAGGTTCTTTACCTTTAGGCCCCCCAATTTCCTTATAAGAAGTAATTTTAATTTTTTCTGAGTAATTAATTTTTTTATTTTTATTTGAAAGTATTTTTTTTTCATTTTTTTTTTCTTGTTTCATAAAAACCCTTTCGGTTTTATTTTAAATAGAGCTATATAATCATATATATGAATTCTGATGTAAAACACAAAAAAAATATAAGATTTGTTGCTTTAAAAATATGGGAATTGCTTTTTATTAAAAAAAATAAACTGAGTGATATCTTTAGAAATGATAAATCTTTTAATAGCTTAAATTCCAAAGATAGATCTTTTATCTACTTTTTAATCCATTTGGCATTGAGGAATCATAATCAAATAAAATTCTTTCTTAAAAAGTTTGTACAAAAACAAGTTAGTAAAAACTTATACTTTTTAGATGGAATACTCTTATTAGGTACAGCAGAAATTATTTGGTCAAGAACACCACACTATGCAGTTTTAAACTCGTACGTGGATTTATCAAAAATTCTTTGCGGGGTAAAATATTCAGGCTTCATTAATGCTGTTCTACAAAACATAGTTAGGCAAAAAGACAACCTATCTTCAAGTAATTGGGATATAAAAAACAATTATCCAAAATGGATGTTAAATAGTTGGGAAAAACAATATGGAAAAATAAAAACAGCAAAAATGTTAAAAGTTTTAAACAAGGAACCTTACTTAGACATAATTTGTTCTAAAAAAATGAATATTGAAATGAAAAATAATTTAATAAAATTTTTAGATGGGCATGAAATTCATCCAAATGTAATTAGGAGTAATTATAAAGGAAAAATAAATGATATTTTATATTTCAATAAAGGGATTTGGTGGGTTCAAGATTTAAGCTCCTATTTACACATAGAATATCTATTAAAGTTTTTAAAAAAGATAAATAAAAATAATGAGTTTTTAAAAATCTATGATATTTGTGCCGCTCCTGGAGGTAAAACATTTCAACTTTTAGATAATGGTTATGAAATAGTAAGTAATGATATAAATAAAAAAAGATTAAATATAATGTCAGACAACTTGAAACGTCTAAATTTTAAATCAAAATTAATTTCTGTAGATGGAAGAACTTACAAATTCCCAGAACAACAAGATATAATAATAATTGATGCTCCTTGTTCATCAACAGGAACAATTAGAAAAAACCCTGATATTTTAATTCGAAACAATATTATTGACTTAACAAAGCTTCAAAGAATACAAAAAGAATTACTAAAAAATGCTGCATCAAATATTAAAGTAGGTGGATATTTAATGTATATTGTTTGTTCTTTGGAAGAAGAAGAGGGTGAAGATATTATAAATAAATTTTTGGAAACAAACACTAATTTTCAAATTTTAAATCTCAATCAATATATTCAAGACTTAAAATCAACTTTAAAATTAAATACTATGGGTTACTTAAAATTCCTTCCTATTGATTTTAAAGTGCATCAAAATGATCATCTTAATGGTAATAATGGTTTTTTTTCTGCAATAATTGAAAGAAAGTTTTAGATGATAAATTTATTCTCAAATAAGATAAAAAATTATCTATTTAAAAAGAAATTAAAATTTATAGATTTAGATGACCCACATATTATTTTCTCTGATATTTGGCGTGGCAACTCTCAAAATGGAGAATTAATTACAAATGCAAAATATCCTATCAATGAGATACAGAACATACATAACTTTGACTTTTTAAGAGATCTTAAATCATTTGGAATTTTGAAAACCCGGTCGATAGCTAGAAAAATTGTCAATCATTGGATTGATAATAATAAAAATTTATTTTCTAAATCCTTTAAGCCCAATTTAATAGCCGAAAGAATTACAATTATGTGTATGACTTATTCATGGTACGCAAAAAGTGGTGACATAAAATTTCAAAAAAAAAATTTAAATTCAATTTATATTCAATTAGAATTATTAGATTATTTATTAAAAAAAAATACAAATTTGTATAATTTCAAAACAATAAAAGGCCTTATAATAGGAAATATTTTTTTGTTTAATGATTTAAATAAAATAAATTCATTCTTGAATAGGCTTAAAACTTTATCTGAAAATTTTATTTTAAAGGATGGAGGACATTTATCTAGATGCCCTATGATCCAATTAGATGTTTTAAGAGATTTATTAGAGATTAGATCAGCAATAGCAACGAATAGAAAATTAAACTCGCCCATTATTCAAACGTTAGTGAAAGTTATGGGGGATTATTTTAAAATTTTTTGTGTAACTAAGGATTCATTTTGTAGCTTTAACTCAGGTTCATTAATAAAAAAAGAAAAAATTTCTGAAACTTTAAAACGGTTAAGTGGAACTAAATATAATTTTTCATTTGCTAGACACTCAGGTTATATTTCAATTTCTTCAAATAATTTAAATATGATCCTTGATGCAGGAAACAAAAACCTTTTTTTTAATAATAAAGTTTTAAATAACAAAGCTAGTCTATCTGCTTTTGAACTTTTTTATCAAAAAGCTAAAATTATAACAAATGTTGGTAGCTTTTATTTTAAATCAAACAACAATAATGATTTTAGAGCTATATCTTCAACAGCTGCACATAGCTCTCTCTCTATTGATGATAGAAATAACCTTGATTTAACAGGTCTAAGAAAAATCAATCACCTTGAAGTAAAAAAGAATGAAGATGAAAATGGATATTTAGTTCAAGTATCACACGATGCTTATAAATCTCTTTTTGGAATTGGTCATAAAAGAAGACTTTTTATTTCAAAAAAATCTCCAGATTTAATTGGAGAAGATGAAATATTTTCTATAGGTAATTATGGAATCAAACCAAAATTTGCTACAATAAGATTTCATTTACATCATGAAATTAATCCTATTAAATTACAAAATCAAAATTTATTGCTTCAAAATTCAACAAATAAAATTATTGGCAAATTTTTTTCATCCTCAGATAATGTTGAAATAGATAATACTATAATATATCAGAATTCTGAAAGATATGTTAGTAAGCAAATAGTGATTTTAGTTGAACTAAAAAATATTAGAGAATTAAATAAGTTAATAACAAAATGGTCTTTAAAATTCGAGAAATAAAATGTCTAAATTAAAAATAAAAAATGCACTAATTTCTTTAACAGACAAAAACAAAATTGAAATTGTTGCCAAAAAATTAAAAGAACTTGATATAAACATAATATCTACCGGAGGTACTGCAAAATATTTAAAATCTCATTCCATTGATGTAATTGACATTACCGAGATAACAAATTTTCCTGAAATTTTAGATGGCAGAGTTAAATCGCTTCATCCTAAAATATTTGGTGGAATACTTTATAGAAGAAATGATGAAAATGATCTCAAAACAATAGATACACTTAAAATTGAAAGTATCGATTTAATTATAGTTAATTTATATAAATTTGATGAGGCTAGAAAAGAATTAAGTTCTCATGATAAAATAATTGAGAACATTGATATCGGAGGTCCTTCATTAATCCGATCAGCTGCTAAAAACTTTGCTTTTACAACGGTTGTAGTTGATATAAATGATTACGATTTATTAATTGAAAAATTAAGTTCAAATGAGGGGATAGATTTAGAATACAGAAAGTCTTTAGCCGCAAAAGCTTTTAACATTACTTCAGAATATGACAGATCAATATCAAATTGGTTTAATAGTAGTAATGACCAACCTACGTTACCAGAGACAATAAATCTAAATTTGACCAAAAAAATTGAAATGAGGTACGGAGAAAACCCACATCAAAAAGCAGCATTATTCACTAATATCAATCAACAAAGTAAATCAGGAATAGCTCATTATAATCAAATTCAAGGAAAAGAACTATCTTACAATAATTTTAATGATGCTGATGCAGCTTTTGAACTAGTTAACGAATTCAATGAACCAGCTGTAGCCATAATTAAACATGCCAACCCGTGCGGGGTTTCACAAAATCAGAATATTACAAAAGCCTGGGAAAACGCATTTAATACAGATAAAACAAGTGCATTTGGTGGAATAGTTGCTTTAAACAGCACTCTTACTGAGGAAGTGGCTAAACAAATGTCTAATATTTTTTTAGAAGTCATAATTGCTCCAGATATAACTGAGACTGCAAAAGAGATTTTATTTAAAAAGAAAAACTTAAGAGTATTGCTTTGCAAAAAAAATAAAAATGAAATTGAAAATGATCTCTTTATTAAAACAATATCTGGAGGATTCTTGATCCAAGATAAAGATATTGGGTCTCTGGAAAAAATTAATTTTAAAATTGTTACAAACAAAAAGCCAACTGAAGATGAAAAAAAAGATCTTAAGTTTGCTTGGATTGTTTCAAAACATACTAAATCAAATGCTATAATTTTTGCAAAGAATGCTCAAACTTTAGGAATTGGAGCTGGACAAATGAGTAGAATAGACTCTGTCATGATAGCAAAAGATAAATTTATTAGAAGTCAGGTAAATTCTGAAAAAAAAGATGTTTCTTTAAAAGGAAGTGTTCTTTCAAGTGATGCGTTTTTTCCATTTTCTGATACTGTTATTTCTGCTGCAGAGGCCGGAGTTTCTGCTATAATTCAGCCTGGAGGTTCCATTCGTGATAATGAAGTAATAGCCGAGGCTAACAAAAGAAATATCTCTATGATTTTTACATCAATGAGACATTTTAGACACTAGATATTTTTTAAAACTAATTTAATTATTTTATGATATAGAGTCGGAATACTAAACATATCCAAATTTTCAGGTTTAATGAATATGCAATTATCTTTTAACTTAATTTGATTATCATCTACTTTTAATAATATTACTTTACTATCAAGGTCAAAATGAGTGAAGCTATGTTTTATGATACCGCAATCAAATCTTTCTTTTATTAAAAATATATTAAAATCTAAATTATGATTATCTTTAAGCCATCCATCAGAAGGTAAAACATGCATGTTCTCAAACAAACCTAAATTGATGTTTCTTAAAAATAAAATTTCCTTTTTAGAATTTATTAAACAATAAAAATTTCCTTTACGTTTAATTTTTTTTTCTTTAATTTTTTTTAAGGGATAATTAATTGCTGAATTTTTAAATGCAACTCTACAATTTTCTGACAAAGGACACCTTTCACAATTTATAATTTTGGGCTTACAAATAGTTGCACCAATATCCATTAAACCCTGTGTAAATAGAGAATTCTCTTCACCAGGTATATTTAAAAACAGAATTTCTCTGACTTTTTTCTTTAGATCATTCCCTCTTAAATCTAATTCAAATAATCTAGATACTACTCTTTCAATATTACCATCAATTACAACTACTTTTTTATCAAATGCAATTGCACAAATTGCAGCTGCAGTATAATCTCCTATGCCTGGTAATTTAATTAAATCTTCATAATTATTCGGAATTACACCATTTAATTCATTAGTGATAATTTTAGAACTTTTATATAAATTATTTGCTCTCCTGTAATAGCCTAATCCAGACCAAATTGCTAAAACATCATCTAATTTAGCTTTCGCCAAGATCTCAATAGTTGGATATTTTTTCAAGAAATTTATAAAATAAGGTACAACAGTTTTTACTGTTGTTTGTTGTAACATAAACTCTGAAAGAAAGACTATATATGGGTCTATTTTTTGAATAAAATTTTTAGGCCTCCACGGCAGTATTCTTAAATTTTTTTTATACCAATTTATTACAATTTCTGATAATTTTAATGATTGCATACTTTATTTTTAATACATAAAAGTTTTAAATCAATTATGAAAAAATTAGATACTTTAACATATTCATTGGCTGAGAATTGTTTAAGTAAAAATAACTTATTTGAGGCTAAATTAATTTTAAATTGGGATAAAGTTTTCTCTAAATATTCTCATGTTGTGAAGCCTATTAAAGTCCAATTTATGAAAAAAAATAATAAAAATGGTACTTTGGTTTTAGAAGTTAAAAGAGGGTTCGAACTAGAAATTCAAATGGAACAAATCAAAATTTTAAGTTTAGCAAATAATTTTTTTGGATTTAAAGCTATTGATAAAATAAAGATTATTAAAAATGGCTATAATTAAGTTAAAGATATACAGACAAAAATGTTTCATATATACATAAATTATGACTTTTAAAATATTAAATACTTTTATTTTAATCTTAGCCAAGTTATTAATTGGACTTAATTTTTCATTAGCTAATGATAATAAATTACCTTCAATTGTTGTTGGAGAAAAAAATGCACCTATAGTCGTTAAAGAGTATTTTTCACTTACATGTAGTCATTGCGCAAGCTTTCATAAAAATACATACCCAAAGGTTAAAAAAGAACTTATTGATAAAGGGAAAGTTAGATTTGAATTCATTGATTATCCACTTGATAGACTTGCTATGTTCGCTGCTTCTATAGCTAGATCAATTCCGAGTGAAAGTTATGTCGAAACAACAAGCTTGTTACTTTCAAATCAAAAAAAATGGGCATATTCCAAGGATCCTGTTACAGAACTTTTAAAATTGTCAAAGCTATTTGGCATATCAGAAAAAAAATTCAATGAAATATTAAATAATAAAGAATTAATGGAAAAAATTTTAAAGAAGATGGAGGAGGAAAACTCTCAATTTAACATATCCTCAACTCCAACATTTGTGATAAATGATAAACATGTTATCTCCGGGGCCTTGAAATATAACGAGTTTATAAAAAAACTAAAAGATTTTGAGTTGTTAAATTAAAAGGTAAATTCCTTGAAAATTATATCTATTAAAATGATTGGCTTTAAATCTTTTCTAGATCCCACAGAGGTTAACTTAACTTCTGGATTAACCGGTGTAGTCGGACCAAATGGATGTGGCAAATCTAATATAGTTGAGGCTATTAAATGGGTAATGGGAGAAAATTCTCCAAAACAAATGAGAAGTCCAGAAATGAATAGTATTATTTTTTCAGGAACTAATGACCGTCCATCAAGAAATTTTGCTGAAGTAATAATTAAAATAGATAATTCAAAAAAAAAATTACCCTACCCTTATACAAACATCAATGAAATAGAAATTTCTAGAAAATTAGAAAGAGACAAAGGTTCAACATATAAAATTAATGGAAAAAATGCTAGAGCAAGAGATGTACAATTAATTTTTGCTGATAGTGGCACCGGTTCAAAATCATCAGGAATAGTAGGGCAAGGAAAAATCACAGAGATAATTGAATCAAAGCCAGAAGTTAGAAGAAATATTTTAGAAGAAGCTGCTAATATCACTGGTCTTCATAACAGAAAACATGAGTCTCAATTAAAATTAAACTCTGCAGCCAATAACTTAGATCGTCTTTCGGATATTGAATTGACAATTCAAGACCAAATAAATGATTTATCTAAACAAGCTAGACAAGCTGCTAGGTATAGATCTGTTGGTGAAAGATTAAGAAAAGCTCAAACTTCTCTGTTTATCACCCAATTTGTGGAGCTAAATTATTCACAAGACAAAATTAAAATCAAAATTACTGCTAATTCAAAAGTTATTGAAGATTATCAAAGAAAAATTAGTAATTTAGAAACTAAAAAATTAAATTTTTTTAATGAACTACCATCTTTAAAAAAAATTGATAACTCAAAAACTGAAATTGTTCAAAATTTAAAAATAGGAAAGATTAAATTAGAACAAGAAATTAATTCTCATAATCAAAGAAAAATATCACTTGAAAACCAAATAACTCAGATTGATGAAGAATATAATAGAGAAGAGATATTTATTAGTGATGCAAAAAACAAAATTAAATATCTCTCAAATGAAATCCAATCTTTAAATGAAAAGGGCTTTAATTTTTCTAAGAATATTGAAGAAGCACAAATTAATACGTCACAAATTAGAAAAAAATTAGAAGACTCAACAATAAAATTAACAGATATAAATTCTAAAATTATTTCACTTTCATCAAATAAAAAGGAGATAAAGGAACAACTCGAAATTGCACTTCAAAATAAGAGAAAAAATAGTGAAAAACTCTTGTCTCTTGAAACACAGAATGAATCTCTGCGATTAAAAGAATTAAAGGAAAAGATTAAAGAAACTCAAAATGAACATAAACAAGTTATTATTACTAACAGAGTAACTGAAAAAAACCTTAAAAACTTAGAAAATAATTTTAATTCTCTTAAAGGAGAAAAAATCACTTTAGAATCCGATGTCAGTAATTTTAAAACTGAGATTGAAACGATTAAGAATTTTATAACATTAGATGACAAAAAAAGTTTAGAAAGTTCTATTGAAAAAATTAATAATCTTGAAGGTCCGATTGCATATGTTTTAGGAGAATCACTTTCAGCATCTATAGTAAGTAATAAAGATCAAAATAAAGAAAATTTTTGGTTAAGAGGTTTTGAAAATAACGAAAATATTAAACTACCAAATTCTTGTAAACCCTTAACTGAAAATATTAATGATCATAAAATATTAAAAAATTCACTTAAAGGTGTCGGTTTAGTAAAAAATTCTGAAAAAGCTTTTGAACTTCAAAAAGAATTAACTTATGGGCAAGTCTTAACAACCCCAAAAGGTGGTCTTTGGAGGTGGGATGGATATGTTGAACTTCCTAATGGCAGGAATGGCTTTGCTAATAGATTAGTTCAAAAAAAGAGATATAAAAGTTTATTAGAAAATTTAAATAAAAGTGAAATAAAACTTAATGAAATAAATAATAAAATTATAAAGATTGAACAAGATTTTCAGAATACAAAATCTAAAAAATTAGATGAAATTGGTAAAATAGATCACCTGGAAAAAGAAATAAATAAAACAAAGTTTGAAATAACAATTTCTGAAAACAAAATCAATCAATCTAATGATTTCATCAAAGAGTTTAAAAGTTCTTCAGCAGATAATGATAAACGAATTAATGAATTAGAAATTCAATTAGATAAATTTGATAATCTTAATGAATTACAAACAGATGAACTAAAAGTCAGAAGCGAAAATGATAATCTTAAATCAGATTTTGAAGTTGCATTATCAAATGAAAAAAAAATAAATTCTGATGAAGAATATAGAAATAAAAACCTAGACCAATTATTGATTGAACAAAAAGAAT
>CACOVB010000011.1 GCA_902630555.1 uncultured SAR116 cluster alpha proteobacterium | reverse complement strand
TCTATTGCATCTTCAATATAACAAAAAGCTCTTGTTTGTTCACCACCATAAAGATTAAAAGGGTTTTCCTTTCTTAGTAGTCGCAAACATAATTCTGGTATAACATGTTCATAGCCCATTCTAGGGCCATATATATTATGGAGCCTAACAATCACAGCTTTTTTTTGGTGTGTTGATGATAAAGCATGTATAGCTGTCTCACCAAATAATTTTGATATTGAATAAGTAATTCTAGGATTTTTTATGTTATTAAAAACTAATGGTATAGTTTCAGGTGTTGGTATGGCAAAGTTTTTTATAATATCTAATCCACCAGAATAAATTTCACTTGTTGATGAAAAAAGTAATTTTGAATCTGTTTTTGACCAATAATCAAGGACATTCAATATAATTTTTGAATTATCAATTAAAACACGGTCAGGCATATTTGAAGTGTATTTAACACCTACAAAACTGGCAAAAAAATAAATCTCATCAAAATTAATTTTAAGTTCTAACAAATTTTTAAATATTTTATCGTTAGATAAATCAGCATTTATAAATTTAACATTTTGATTACTTAAAACTTGTTTAGCTTCATCATCAAGTTCACCTCTTTGTAAATTATCAATATTATATATAAAACACTTTCTTTGTATAAGTTTTTTTGTCAGAGCTAATCCTATAAAACCAACACCACCTAAAATTAAAATTTTTTTCATAATTTTTATAACCTATTTCAACCAATTTTTTTTATTTTGTTCAATTAAATCTTCAATTCTTTGAAAAGAGAATATATCTTCTACTCCAATTTTTTGTCTATTTTGTATTAATCTATTAATAATTTCTGGCATATCTTGAAATGTGTTATTTTTTAATTCAGTCAAAACACTAGGTGAAAAACAGTAAGAAGAGCATATAGTCTTCCAGTTATATAGAGGTTTTTCAATAATTTTTTTTACGCCTTGGTCATTATTTGTTTCTACAACTCCGTAAGGAATCTGAACTGAATAGTTTGCAGTACACACAGTAATTTTATTTTTTTTATTAACATGATTTGTCATAATTTTTTTCCAGTCAGCGTTAACGATATTATCACCATTTAAAACAAAAAAATCTTTATTTATTTTGTCTTTAAACTTGTATAGTCCCCCGACCGTGCCAAGTGGTTTCTCTTCAACATGCATTTTAATTTTTTTGCCAAGAAATTTTTTATTTTTAAAGTAATCCTTAAAAGTTTCTGGCATATGATGAAGTATCAAATGAATATTATTAAAACCTGCGACATTCATATTTTCTATGATGTGCTCAAGGATAGGCTTGTTATTTATTGTCAACATTGGTTTTGGACAAAAATCCGTGTAAGGTTTGAGCCTCCTACCAAAACCTCCTGCCATTATTAATACAGGATTGTCATATGTGATGAAATCATCTTGTTTGTTAGAATAATAAAAATATTGAAAAGTTGAATTTTCATCTATAACTGGCATAGCTATATAATTTTTTGAAAATGATAATTTATCTGGGTTAAGAGGAAAGTCTTTTATTTTTAACACTTTTGGAGAAAGATTAGCAAAATCAATTATTTTATTATCAAGATTAATACCAAGCTCATAAGCCCTTCTTATATCTCCATCAGTAATTATCCCTATTAATTTTTTTTTGGTATTTAGAATAGCTGCAATAGGCGTTTTGTTAGTATTCATTTTTTTAATAACCTGTAAGACCGACGAATTAGCTTTACAAATTATATCATCAGAAAAATTCAATAACTTATCCCTTTTTAAGTATTTTGTTAATATAACTAAAGTTGTGAATTAGTAAATCTTTAACATCTGTTAAATCTAATGGTGAAACCATCAATAACCCTATAATTTTTTTATTATCTTCTATCATTTTTTTTGTAGCTTCTGTAAGTTCATATTCACTCCTTTCAGATAAAGATATGTCGGCTAAATATTTAACAAAAGATTTATTATATATATGGAATAATGCTGATCCAATATTACCATCTACCTGATGAAGTTTTGGTTTTTCTATAAAGTTAGTTATAAAATTATCTTCATTTAAGGATACCAAGCTTGTCTTGGTTATGATAGACTTAGATACTTCTTTTAAAATAATTAAACCGTCAGCATTACTTTTTTTATAGGTTTCAATAGACTTTTTGTAATGATCAAAAGAAAAAAATGTGTCTCCACCTATAACCATTACATCATGTATTTCATTATTTAAAGCCTTTTTAACTGCTGAACCTGTACCATCAGGCTTTTCTTGAAAAATATATTTGATATTTACATTATACTTTGATCCATTTCCACAATACTCTATAATTAAATCTGATAAATGATTTATCACTATTGTTACTTCACTAAAACCTAATTTTGAAATATTAAAGAGGAATGAATCGATTATAGGAATACCATTTATTGGTAATAATGGCTTAGGGATCAATTCCGTAACCGAATTCATTCTTTTTCCCATACCTGCTGCTAGTAAAATTACTTTCATAATAGATTAAAAATTATAAATGTTATTTAAAATCAATTTTTTGTCATTAATTGAACTTATTTTATTATATATTTTTTCACTTGCTCCACCATGATAATAAATATTCTTTACTCTTTTACAAGATTTAGCAAATTCATCAGATAGTCCTTTTTTAATAGAGTATATTAAATTTTTCTTATCAATATTTGAATGTATAACATTTTTAGATGTTTCTCTCCCTAATTGTCTTTTTCCAACGTTTACAACTGGAAGACATAGTGAAGCAGCTTCAATTATACCGCTTGAACTATTACCAAACATTAACTTAGAAACATTTAAAATATCATAGTAATATTTATCACCGAAACTTTTAACAAAAATTGCATTCTTATTTTTGTTAATAAAATTATGAATTTTATCCATTATTATCTTGTATTTTGGATCAGCCCCTGGAGAAGTAAAAATTAACTTATTTTTAAACTTTGAAAGTACATCAAAAATAGTATTTAACTTACTCATCTCGTTATCAATGTCTATAGTTACGGGATGAAACGTAATTAAAATGATTTCATCACTTAAATTTATTTTAAATTTATTCGTAAGTCTTAAAAAAGATTCTTCTTTTGATCTTTTTTTTGATAAAAACCCATCTAGAGCAGGTGCTCCAGCAAGAGTAATATTTTTAATTGGTTCTCCCATTTTTTGTATTTTCTTAGCTGCATTTTTAGTGGCTGGGAAATGTATGTGGCTAAGCTTAGTTATACTATGTCTTGATTGTTCATCAAAAGAACCTAAAGATGTTTCACCTCCATGAATGTGTGCAATTGGTAAATTACCTGATATTGACGCAACTGCCATTGATAACATTTCATATCTGTCACCAGTTAAAATTAATAGGTTTGGTTTAAATTTATAAAAAATACTGGACGACTGCTTTATTATATTACTAATTACTTGGTTTACTTGCTCTGGGCTATCGTTTTTCAAATTATTGCGAATTAAAAAATCATCCTTATTAAATTGATTAGAACCAGTCTCATATCCTTCATCTAAATAATTCGTTGTACTAATAATTTTCGAAACAATAAACTTTTTAGATTGAGCAAATTTATTTATAACTGGCTGAGTTATACTAAAGTCAGACCTTGCTACGGATGCTACTAATATTCTTTTAATCATAAATACTTTTATTAAGTTTAAAATCTACATAGTTAGCTTTAATTTGATTTATTTGGTTTATCATTTTTAACATTTAATTCATTCCAAGTTAAGTTAGCAAGTTTCACATCTATTTTATCATCTATATTTATAGATGTATTCTTATCAACAAAAACATACCCCATTTTTGGGGTTGGAATTGGTGTTTTGTTTTCCAAAAAATCTGTTTTAATTACATATACCATTCCATTAGGTTTGTATATTGTTTCTGCATCTTGTCTTCTAGAGGGTTGTTTTCCTTTATTTATATATCGAACCAATAAATTTTTCTTATTTTTCTTATACATCCACAATGGAGGATATGAAACTTCAGTAACTGAGATACATGCGTTTAAATTATTTGATAATAGATTCTCAATACAATTATCAATTATCTCACTTGTCCTAAAGGGTGTAGTTGGTTGTAATAGAACAATTATATCTGGGATATAAGCTTCTTCTTTTTTTAAATATGAAATGCAATGTCTAACGACATCCCAAGTGCTCGCAGTATCAGTAGAAATTTTAAAAGGCCTTATAAATGGGGCTTCAGCTCCAGCTTTCAGAGCCTCATTAATTAGTTTTTTTCCATCAGAAGAAAATACTACTTTATTGATATAACTACTATTTAAAGCATTTTCAATTGACAGTTTAATGAGAGATTGTCCACCAAATTTTAATAAGCCTTTATTTGGAACACCTTTAGAATTTAACCTGCAAGGTATTAAGCCTAATATTTTTAAATATTCTTTATTAATTTTCTTGATCCATCTTTACTTGAGGCTATTGACGCTAGAATTACTTCTAAAGTTTTTATTCCACTATTCAGATCATTTTTTAATTCAGTACCATTTTTAATGTTATTAATAAATGCTTGTGCTTGGTGAGTATATGAACTTACCATATCGTCAGCTTCAAAAAATTCTTCTGACCATTTTTTTGTTGAAACACTATATATTTTGATAGTAGGATTAATCCTGTCCCATATAATAGTGCCATCCTCTCCGATGATTTCTATGCCAATTTGAGGGGTTCTGCCTAACAAATCAAAGTGACAAGAACCTTTAATACCATTCTCATGGTCAGAGAGTAACAAAGCTATATCATCAGAGCTTATTTCTAAGTCACTAACATTTCCAATATTAGATTGAACAGTTTTAATCTCACCAAATAACCATCTAATAAGATCTATTCCATGACTTTCATCATAGATTGCCCCTCCTCCTTGTTCTTTAAAAGCCATGTAAAAATTTCTGTAATCCTCCCAAGGATGCCAATCAGGTAAATAGGAACTTATCCAAAGTCTGTAAGATAAAACTTTACCAATTTTATTACTATCAATATATTTTTTTAATTGAACAACTGAAGGAATGTATCTGTAACAATAAGAAACGTAACAAGTTAGGTTATTATCAAGACATATTTGATTTAATTCCATCAATCCATTTTTTGTTACAGAAAGAGGTTTCTCTATAAATAAATGTATCTTTGATTTGGCACATTTTATTGAAATTTCAGTATGTATATGCGGAGGCGTAGCGATAATTGCACAATCTATTTTTTCATTAAGTGCTTCATCAATATTTTTAAAAATTTTTTTAATGTCACACTCTTTTTGAATTTGTTCTAACCTTTCTGGGTTAATATCTACTGCGTAGATATTTTCTATTCCTAGTTCTGAAAAAACTTTGGCATGTCTTCGTCCAATTGAACCACATCCAATTATTAATAATGTATTCATTTAAAATCCTTAAAATAAAAATTTATAGTTTAAGTGTACTAATTTTAGTTTTTATTGTTAATCATAAGTAGATATAATCTTCAAAAAAAATTAAATTACACTTATCATAATTATCTACTAATCCATACATAAAATTAAATTATTTTAAATATTTCATATCTCATGATTTAATATCAATTTATTTAAAAAACTTTTTAATTGAATAATTTGTTTCAAAACTCAAAAGGCATCTAATTTAGTTTAAATTCATTTTAACCTGTGCTAATTATATTCAAAATAAATATCGATTGGAAATAAAACTGAATGTTTAATAATAAGAAATTATTTTTGAATAAAAATATAATAATAACAGGTGGAACAGGCACTTTTGGACAAGCTTTTGTAAAAACAGTGCTAGACAATCTAAAGCCAAACAAATTAATTATTCTATCTAGAGATGAAAATAAGCAATATTTAATGGCAGAAAAGTTTTCTAAACATCCTAAATTTAAATGTCTACGTTTTTTTATAGGGGATGTTAGAGATGAAAGTAGATTAGAAATGGCAATGAGAGATGTTGATTATGTAGTTCATGCGGCAGCCCTTAAACATGTTCCCGTAGCTGAGTATAATCCTTTTGAGTGTATCAAAACAAATGTATATGGCGCAGAAAACATTGTTAATGCAGCAATCAAAACAAAGGTTAAAAAAGTAATAGCTCTTTCAACAGATAAAGCTGCTAATCCAATAAACTTATATGGCGCTAGTAAACTTGCATCTGATAAAATTTTTGTTGCCGCAAATAATTTAACAGGAGGTAAAACTCTCTTTTCTGTTGTCAGATACGGAAATGTTATAGGCTCTAGAGGAAGTGTTATCTTGTTGTATAAAAAATTAATCGATGAGAATAGTTCATTTTTACCTATAACAGACCCTAGAATGACAAGGTTTTGGATATCTGTTGAGAGTGGAGTTGATTTTGTATTATCTTCTATGTCTATAATGTTAGGTGGTGAAATTTTTATACCTAAAATTCCTAGTGCTAAAATTACGGATATAGCAACTGCAATGGGACCTAGTTTAAAGCAAAAAATTATAGGAATAAGAAATGGAGAAAAACTGCATGAAACCATGATAAATAATGATGATGCAAGAAATACCTTAACATTAAAAAATAAATATATAATTATACCATCAAATGAAGACAGACATTTTTCTACATTAACTAAATTAGGTGCAAAAAAAGTCAAAGAAAATTTTTGTTATCAGAGTGATAAAAATCCAGAGACCTTAAATTTAAATCAAGTTAAAAAAATTTTACATAAATTTTTAAAATTTTAAAAAAAATGATAATTGCTTAGACAATGTCATAATAATTATTTTGAGAATATATCAATAGATCATAATTAAAAACTGGGAATAAAGAAATGTTCAAAAAAATTACATTTTTAAGAGTATTTTTAGGGTTAACTTTGTTGAGTAGTAAAGAAAAAAAATCACTGACATTTCTTAGTATAATTATTTTGTTATCTAGTGCTTTAGAAACTTTGGCATTTGGATCTGTTGTTCCATTTCTAGGCTTCCTTTTAGAGCCAGATAAAGTGGAGGGAAATAAATATTATCAATCTCTTTTTTCTTATTTGGATAGTCCCTCAAGAGAAACTATGACTTATTATTTATGTGGTTTTTCATTATGTTTGTTATTTTTTTCAAACATTCTCAGTATAATAGTAAATCATGTATTTACTTTATTTAGCGCATCTTGTTGGAGAAGAATTTCGCATGATTTAATGAGTCAATGTATTGAAAGACCATATGAATGGTTTCTTTCCAACAATTCAGCAATTGTAACAAGGCTTTTTCATCATGATCTTCTTTTATGGAGTAGAGATAGCATAAATTTATTACTTACCTTATTAAGCGATGTTATTATTTTTGTTTTTTTAACCATAATGGTTGTTAGTTTATTTCCAGGTGAAGGTCTTTGGGCAATAACACTTTCTTTTTTTCTGGGTCTATCACTTGTTTTTTTCTGTCGGCCAAAACTTAAAAAATATGCGTCTCTGTCGAGGAAAAGTTCTGATAAAACTATGCTATCAACAAATCAAATTTTTATTGGAATAAAAGATATAAAAATAAGTTCTAATACAAATTTTTTTAGAGATTTTTTTAATAATTCAGTCCATGAAGCGTCTCACGCATTTATTTGGCTAAGGTTTTGGACAAAATTTTATCCATTAGTATTTATTTTAATTGTGCAAACTGGCTTAGTTTTAGTAGCAATGTTTTTATGGTTATCTGGCTTGTCTAGTTCTGAAATTGCAGTTTTTTTAGCTCTAGCAATAATGATTTCATCAAGAGTTATTCCATCAGTTAATAGAATCATGAGTAGTATTGGAGCATTAATAAATATACATCCATATATATTAGGCATCATTAATTTTAAAAAGGATTTAGAAAATTCTAAACAAATGATATTTAAAGTAGATAACCCAGATATCTCTTTTAAAGATTGGAATACCATAAGTTTTAAAAAAATAAATTTTAAATATAAAAACTCTAACAAAAAAATACTTAACGATTTTAATATTGAGCTTAAAAGAGGTAAAATATATGGAATAGTTGGAGAATCAGGATCAGGCAAAACCACGGTTATAGATTTATTATTGGGGTTGCTCTTCGGGACTAATGGTAAAATAAAAATTGATAGTAAAGATTTAAATAGCTCTAATGTAAAATCATGGATAAAAGAAGTTGGGTATGTACCACAATCGCCATATTTGATAGATGCAACTTTAAAAGAAAACATTGCTTTTTCTTTAGATGATGAGTTAATCGACGATAAAAAAATAAAAGAATGTATTGAAAAGTCTCAACTTACTAAATTAGTAAATGATTTGGAGTTTGGGGAAAATACATCGATTGGAGAAAGAGGGTTAAAAATATCTGGAGGACAAAAACAAAGAATTGCTGTTGCTAGAGCACTATATAAAGATCCTTCTTTACTTATTTTAGACGAAGCAACCAATGCTTTAGATTCAATAAATGAAAAGAAGATTTTGAATGTAGTAAAATCTTTAAAACCCACTATAACAACAATTCTTATAAGTCATAACTTTTCAAATCTAAAAGAGGCAGACGGAATTATTATACTTAAAGAAGGTAACATCAAACATTACGGTAATTTTGACTATTTAATGAAAAACTCTTTAGAATTTAAACAATTAACTTCTTTCAAATTGAAATAAAGTTTAGGTTTGCAATAATTTAAATTGATAGAATAAAAACATTGTAATAAAAGGTTAAAGAATATCCATGGGTAATATTTATTAATGATTAAGTTTAATAAAGAAGTTGTTGCTGTAACTGGTGGTGCAGGACTTATAGGTTCTTATCTAGTCGATTTATTAGTTGAAGAAGGTTATAAGGTTATTGTAATAGATGATTTTTCTAAGGGTAGTATTCAAAATTTAAACAAAAATTTAAATAAAATTGATCTTCGAGAAGGTGATCTTGAGGATTTTAGTTTTACTTATAAAGCATTAGGTGATTGTGAAATTGTTTTTCATTTGGCTAGTAGAGCTTATGGAATAGGTTACAGCCAAAATAATCACACAAATATATTAATTCATAATGAAAAAATAACTAATAATTTAATATTAACCTTTACTAAAAAGATACCAAAAAAGATACTGTTAGTAAGCTCGTCATGTGTTTATGATGATAATGGTCCTGATGTTATTTCTGAAAGTTATCCAATTATACATGAACCTGAATTAGCAAATTTAGGTTATGGATGGGCAAAAAGAATGATGGAAAAAAAATTTCAAATTCTTTCAAAAGAGTTAAATGTTCCAGTTAGTATTGTTAGACCTTTTAATATTTATGGCGAAAGATATAATTGGGTCGGAGAATATTCTCAAGCTATACCAATGTTAGTTAAAAAAGTTTTAGACAAAAATAACCCAATAATTATTTGGGGGTCAGGTAACCAAAAAAGAAATTATATTCATGCTAAAGATTGTGCAAGATTTTTAAAAACTATTATGAAAAATGATGATTTAGGTCAGATTTACAACATTGGAACTGAAGATGTAATTTCAATGTCCGAATTAGTAAATTTAATTATGAAATTAAGTGATATTAAATTAGATATAAAATTTGACAAATCAAAACCTGAGGGGAGATTTGTGAAATCTTCACAGTCAGCTTTATTAAAGAGTATCGTTGATGAAGAGAAATTAAACTTACTTAAGTTAGAACTTGGCATAATTAAAATGTTTGATTGGTATAACTTACAGTTTAATAAAAAATTTACAAAATGAAAATACTTTGTCTTTTTAAAGGTGGAAGAAAAGACCGTATTGAAATGATTTCAAAAGGTAAAGCACCCCAGGATTTTTTTTATGGTACTTTAGGTTTAAAGGAAAAAGGTTTTGAAGTTGTATATGGTTCATCAAATGTTAAATATAAAGGGATTTTAGGAAAATTTTATCACTTCTCAGAGTTGGTCTTTCAAAGAATAAATAAGCTTGGAATTAAAAAATATTTTATAAAAAAAATAATTGATAAATATAAGGATACAAAACTCATAATTAGCTTTACCGATGGATTAAGTTTAACATTAGGTCTACTTAATTCAAATAAAAGCTATAAAAGAATAGGATGCTTTCATTGTTTATCAGATATTGAATTCAGGTCTAAAAAATTATTTAGATATTGGATTAATATAATAATCAAAAAATCATTAAATAATTTAAATACTATAGCTTTTTTTGGAGATAATGATAGAAAACAATCAATAAAAAAATACAAATTAAACCCAAAAAAAACAGCTTTGATAAAATTTGGTGTTGATACTAATTTTTGGGTTCCAAAAAAAATAAAAGCCGAAAATAGATTTTTTTCCATTGGACAAGATCCTGGAAGAGATTTTCAAACTTTAATCAATACAACTGTAAATTTTCCAATTCATATTCATACAGATTTAAAAGTTAAATCAAAAAAAAATAATATTAAAATTACAAATGGAAGTTTTTTTAAAAGCAGTCTAAGCGATTTAGAGCTTAGAAAATTTTATCAGAATGCAATAGCAGTCGTTGTTCCTTTAAAAAATATAAACCAACCAAGTGGATATAGTGTAACACTCCAAGCTATGAGTTGCGGTAAATTGGTAATTCTTACTAAAACTAAAGGCTTGTGGGACAAAAAAAATTTAATTAGTGGGTTTAACTGTATTTTAGTTGAAGCTGGAAATGTAAATGAACTTTCTACAACTCTTGAAAAAGTTTTTCTAGATAAGAAATTAAGATTAAGAATAGGAGCTGAAGCAAGAAGAACTGTTGAAAAATATTATAATATTAATTTGGCAACAAGATCACTTGAGATGTTGTTAAAGAAAAACTAAGTCTATTAAATCAAAATATAACTACAAGAGGTTAAACATGAAAGTTGCAATTGGTTATAAAATTCAAAAAGGTCCCTGGGGTGGTGGTAATAATTTTGCAAGATCTCTTTCAAGTTATTTAAAAGATAAAGGTTGTAAAGTTGTCTATGATTTATCAGAGAATGATATTGATATCATTTTATTAACAGATCCTAGAGGTACAAGTCCTCAAATCACCATTGATGCAGGTAAAATCATTCGATACATCTATCTAAAAAAAAAAGATGTTATTGTTGTGCATAGGATTAATGAATGTGATGAGAGAAAAGGAACTAATAATATGAATTCTCTTCTTAAAAGAGCAAACTATGTATCTGATCATACAGTTTTTATAGCATCTTGGTTAAAAGAACTTAACTTGTGGCAAAAAAATAAAAAAAATAATGTAATATTAAATGGTGGTAACACTAATATATTTAATGATATTAATGGTTCTTATTGGAAAAAAAATAAACCTTTGAAATTAGTCACACATCACTGGGGTGGCAATCATTTAAAAGGTATGGATATTTATTTAAAATTAGATGAACTATTAAACGATATGAAATGGAAAAACCGCTTCGAATTCACGTTTATTGGTAACATTCCAGGAAATTATAAATTTAAAAACATAACTCACATTAAGCCGTTGGAAGGAAAAAAATTAGCAGAGAAAATTAAAAAGAATCACGTTTATTTAACAGCTTCTATAAATGAACCAGGAGGAATGCATCATATTGAAGGTGCATTATGTGGGTTACCAATTTTATATAGAAAAAGTGGATCTTTACCTGAGTACTGTATGAGTTTTGGAGTTTGTTTTGAAGGAACACAAGATATACTCTCTTCATTAAAAATAATTTCAAAAAATTACAGTACGTATAAAAAAAAAATGAAGCAGTATGATAGAACTTCGGAAAAAATGTGTTCAGAGTACTATGATTTATTTATAAAATTAAAAAAAAATAAAATTAATTTATTAAAAAATAGAAATTTAATAAAGAACCCTTGGCTTTTATTAAGAAATCAAATACCAATTTAATTTATTAAAGACAAAATAAAATTTAGTTTGAAAATATAAAATGAACATTTTAAGAGAAAAAATTAGATTTAATTTTAATAAATTCAAAGCATTTATAAATTATATGTATATTGATTTTTTTTATCAACAAAATGTGTCCAAGGTGATCTATGTTGTTGAAAAAAAAAATTGGTCGATTTATTGTGATGGATTTGAAATTTCAAGAGCTATTAACAAAAAACTTAAAAATAATTTTTGTAAAACATCTAGTCATCCATATAGGTTCAAAAATACAATAATTCATTTTGGATCACAATATATGTGGGTTGATTGGTACAAACATTTATCAAAAAAAAATAAATATATTGTTAATTTTTATCATGGCAAATATGAAGATGGGAATGATGTAAAACAGCATATTGATGAATTTTTAAAAAGTATACCATATATACATTATGTTCTCACTTCATCAACTCTTATAAAAAAAAGATTAATCAAATGGGGCATACCAAAAAAGAAAATTGTTTTAATTCCAATTGGAGTTAATACTGAAATTTTTAAGCCTTCATCTCTAAAGAATAAAATAAAATTTAGAAAAAAATTAGGTTTTTTAGATGATGAATTTGTAATTGGCTCATTTCAAAAAGATGGAGTTGGGTGGAGCTCCGGTCTTGAACCTAAATTTATAAAAGGTCCAGATATATTAGTGGAAGTTTTAAAAATTTTATCAAAAAAAATCAAAATTAAAGTTTTGTTGACCGGGCCAGCGAGAGGTTTTGTAAAAAATAAATTAGATTTAAATAATATACCTTATTCTCACGTCTATTTAAATACACAAGAAAGTATTTCTGATTATTATAAGGCCTTAGATTTGTATGTAGTCACCTCAAGAGAAGAAGGCGGGCCAAAGGGTATTTTAGAAGGGTTGTCTTCTGGAATACCTGTAGCATCAACCGATGTAGGGATGGCGAGAGATTTGATAAAAAACAATAAAAATGGTATTTTGCTAGATAGTTATGAACCAGAAAAAATTGCAAAACAAATCCTAAGTTTTATTAATTCGAAACAAAAATTAAATATAAATGATATGAGAAAAAGTATTTACAAATCTGATTGGGAAGAAGTGGCTAAAGATCATTATACAAAAATGTATAAACCCTTAAGTGATTTATAATTAAATAATGTATTCATTTAAGTAATATAATGAAGGATTTAATTATAAAATTGTGGAAAATACTACAACATGTTTTTGTAACTATAAATATTAATTCAATTTACAAATCTAGAAGCGTTAAAATTTTTTATGGGGGCGCGATATCCGGCAATTATGGAGGACCATTTGTTAAGATTAAAAGGATTAGACAATATTTCCCGAAATATTATATTAATTTTAATTTAGTATATATTTTGTCAAATGCAATTTTCTTAAAACCATGTTCAATTAATAGTTTAAAAAAATCTAATATTCCAATAATACTTAATCAAAATGGGATATTTTATTCTGGATGGTACAAGGGAGATTGGAAGAAAAAAAACTTGGAAATGTCAATTGTTTATCATCAAGCTAATTATGTTTTTTGGCAAAGCATTTTTTGTAAAAAATGTGCAGATAAATTTTTAGGAAAAAGAAAAGGTCCAGGAGAGGTTTTATACAATTCTGTAGATACAAAGGTGTTTGTTCCAAAGCCCAAATACCTAACTGGTAATCAAAAGACATTTAACTTTTTAATTACTGGAAAGATTTTACCAGCATTAGAATATAGAGTGATTGCGGCTATAAAGGGCTTAGATTTAGCAATAAAAAAAGGTTTAAATGCTAACTTGATTTTAGCTGGGGAGTTAGATAAAAAAGTTTTGATTAACTGTAAAAAAATTCTTGAAAAGTTAAATATTAGCAAAAGATTTTCATATATAGGAAGATATTCTCAAAAAAATGCGCCATCAATTTATCAAAAAGGAGATGCATATATAATGCTGAAGTATAAAGATCCATGTCCAAATACAGTTATAGAAGCTATGTCCTGTGGACTACCTGTTCTCTACTCAAATTCTGGTGGTTTACCAGAATTAGTTTCAAAAGATTGTGGAGTTGGTCTTCAAGTAAGAGAAACATGGTACAAAGGTGATGTTATTCCTAAATATTCTGATATTGCTGATGGAATGATAAAAATATATGAAAATCGTAAAAAATTTTCAAAAAATGCGAGAGATTTAGCAGTTAAAAAATTTGATTTTAAATTTTGGATTGAAAGACATAAAATTGTATTTAAAAAGTATAAATTATGAAAAAAAAGTTTTTATTGAAAATAGCAACATTCTTATCGTTTTTTTGGCGTATTATTCCAAGTAAAATTAGGATAAATTTTCTTACAGGATTATTGATACTTGAATCAAGAGGGAATGCGTCAAATGGGATCAAACAGCTTTTTTTAATAAAGGATAATCTTGATTTAGTGATTAATGAAAGAGCTTTAGTTTTAGGTGGTGGCATTCATCCAAAGCATGAGTTAACTAAATATCATGATTTTTTTGTTCAAAACATAATTAACGGAGAGAATATTCTTGATATTGGATGTGGTTATGGAGCTGTTTCAAAGTCTATAGCCCATTCAAAAAATAAAAGCCAAATTATTGGTATTGATTATGATGATAAAAAACTTAATCAAGCTATGGTCAATAATAATTATAAAAATTTAAAATTCATGAATTTAGATGCTACAAAATCAATTCCAAAAGGTGATTGGGAGGTTATAGTTTTATCAAATGTTTTAGAACATATTAAAAATAGAACTATGTTTATTAGAAAAATAATTAAAAATTCAAAGTGTAATAAAATTTTAATTAGAGTACCTTTATTTGAGAGAAGTTGGGAAATACCAATGAGAAAAGAATTAGGAATTAATTATTATTCAGATAATGACCATAAAATAGAACATACTATTCAACAATTTTTAGATGAAATGGTTGAGGTAGGAATACATGTAATTGAAATTAAAACTATATGGGGAGAAATTTGGTCAGTTTGTAAAGTAAATAACAGTTATGGAAAAAGTTAGTGTAATTATACCTTGTTACAATAGTGGGAAAACTATAGAACAAACTGTTAGATCTATAGAAAAACAAACTTGGAGTAATATCGAAATTATAATTGTAAATGATGGCTCGGATGATGATTATACTTTAAATGTGTTGTCAAAGTTTAAAAATGCTAAAATAATTTACCAAAAAAACTCTGGATTATCTTCGGCTCGAAATAAGGGGCTAGCAAATGCACAAGGAAATTATGTTTTTTTTCTCGACGCCGATGATTGGATTGAAATAGATGCGATTTCTAAAATGATGGAATATATGAAATATAGTAATTCAATTATTTTATTTCCTGATACTATTCTTGAAGATGAAAGTCAGGGTTCAAGAAAAAAATACTATAATTTTTTTGAACAACTTTTCATTAATCATATACCATATTGTTTTTTAATTGAAAAAAAAATATTTGAAAAAGTTGGAAACTATGATGAGAAAATGAAAGTAGGTTATGAAGATTGGGAATTTAATATAAGACTTGCTAAAGCGGGCTACTTTCCAAAAAGAATTGAACAACCATTATTTCATTATCGTGTCAGTAAATCTGGTATGCTAAACTCAATATCAAAAAATTATCATTTTGAAACCTTTGATTATATAAAAAAGAAACATTTAGAAATTTATTCTTTTAATAACCTTTTTAGGACTTACTTAAAGTGGAGAAAGAAAAAAATGAATTATAATATATCACTTTACATTCTGATATATTGTTCAAGTAATTTATTATCAATGAAGCTATGTAATAAAATTCTTGGATTAATTTCAAAATTAAAAATGACTAATCAAATTAAATCATGAGGATAATTCATGTTCATCCTAGTTCGAGAATGGGAAATATCTTTGTTAAACCTTTAATTGATTTTGAGAAATCAGTTGGGCATAAATCACAATTAATTTCTTTCAATAGAAATTCACTAAATCAAAATATTTTTTTTGATCTTAGGTTGACGAGTCCAAGGATGTTAATCGATGCTTTTAGATTCTTGGTATTTTTAAAAAAACAAAAACCTGATATGATCTTTTGTCATAATTCTGCCCAGGCACTAATTCCTTTGATTATTTCAAATATAATTAAAGTTAAAAAAATTATTTATTTCAATCATGGTATTACTTATTTAGGGTATAGCGGTTTATTAAAATATTTATTTTTTCAGCTAGAAAAATCTAATGCTTTTTTTTCTGATTTTACTATCACAGTTTCACCTTATATGAAAAAAATTTTAGATAAAATTAAACCTAATTCAAAAATAATTTACAACGGATCTGCATGTGGAATAAAAACTGAAAAGACAGCCATAAACGAAAAAAAATTAGAAAAATTTCCAAAAAAACATATAGTTATTTCTTTCATAGGTCGATTACATATTAGAAAAGGTATTATTGTTTTAAAAAAAATATTAGATCATTTTAATAATAGTGATAAAATCAAATTTCAGTTTTTTGGATTTACTGAATCAGAGTTTTTTAATTTTTCAAAAAAAAAATATAGAAATTTAAAATGTTTTGGATTTGTTAATGATGTTTCTTTTTATCTAAAAGAAAGTAACATTTTAATTTTGCCAAGTTTACATGAAGGTCTTCCATATTCTTTATTAGAAGGAATGTTGTATCATAACTTAATTATGGTTAATAACGTAGATGGAATGAATAACTTGATAAAGAATGGTTATAATGGTTTCATAATAAATAATAATAATTATCAAACGTATATTTCTTTGATTAATGATTATATAAATAATAAAATTGATTATGAAACAATTTTACAAAATTCTTTTAAAGTTTTAAAAAAATATGATAGATCAAAATTTATACGACATTACTCAAAATTTTTAAACAAAATGGAAAAAACTCTATAATTTTAAAACTTTGTTTTGAATTTGAATGAATTGGTAATAAAATGATAAAATTTAAAGGTTATATAAATTATGATCTTAATAAAAGATTCTTTGATTTAATAATTTTATTTTTTTGTATATTTATTTTTATTATTCCTATTTTAATTATATCTATTTCTATACGAATTACGTCAAAACATAATGTGATTCATTGGTCCGAGAGGATTGGAAAAGATAATGTTATATTTAAAATGCCTAAGTTTAGAACTATGAGGGTTGATACACCATCAGTTGCTACTCATTTACTGAGCAAACCTGAAATTTGGATTACACCTGTTGGAAAATTTTTAAGAAAGTTTAGCTTGGATGAATTACCTCAATTGTGGAGTGTTTTTAAAGGGGAAATGTCTTTTGTTGGTCCAAGGCCTGCACTTTATAATCAAAAAGATTTAATTAAGTTAAGAACAAAAAATTCTGTTCATAAAATTTTACCAGGTATTACAGGTTTAGCACAAATTAATGGAAGAGATAAATTGTCTATTAAAGAAAAAACTTTATTTGATATTAAATATCTTAAAGATAGAACATTAGCATTAGATTTTAAAATAATTTTAATAACTTTAAAAAAAATGTTGAGTTCATCTGGAGTTACTCACTAAACCTTGTGATGATATCTTCTTTTGAATTTAAATTTTTAAAATCATCACTAATTAATTTTATTATTTTGATTGTTTCTTGAACATTATTTTTTTCGGATGCTATTAATAATTTAGATAAATAATTTCTGAATGAAATTTTTGCTTTAAAGTTATCTTTGGTTTTAAAAATTCTAGGATGTACTGTTTTTTTTATTTTAGTTTTATAAGTTAGCTCTTCTTTCATTTTTTCTCCAGGTCTTAAACCTGAAAATTGTATACCTATTTCATTATTTTGATTTGACAAAGTATTTTTACGTTGAATTCTAGGTATAGAGCCACTCATTTTTATCATTTGTTTTGCTAAGTCTAAAATTTTTATACTTTTTCCCATATCTAAAATAAAAATTTCACCAGATTTTTGAGTTAATGATCCAGCTTGGATTACTAGTTCAGCAGCTTCTTGGATAGTCATAAAGTATCTTTCAATTTTTGGGTGTGTTACAGTTATAGGGCCTCCATTTTTAATTTGAGATCTAAATAAAGGCACAACTGAGCCAGATGAACCAACTACATTCCCAAATCTCACAATAGAGAATATTGTTTTATGATTATTAGAATTCTCTGTTAGACATAATATTTCAGCAATTCTTTTTGTGGCACCCATATAATTCGTTGGTCTTACAGCTTTGTCGGATGAAACTAAAATGAAGTTTTTAACATTATATTTAATACTTTTTCTTATAAGTTTAAATGTTCCGGTAACATTGTTTTTGATGCCCTCAAGTATATTCATTTCGATAAGGGGTACATGTTTATATGCTGCAGCGTGGTATATAGTATCTACTTTAAGTTTAGATAAAATAAATTCTAAAATATTTTCATTTTGAATAGATCCTAAAATAGAAATTATTTTAATGTTGGTATTTAATTTTTTTATTTCATGATCAATTTTAAATAAATTATATTCCGATAAATCAAATAGAATTAAAATTTTAGGTTTTCTTTTTATAATATTAAAGCAGAGTTCTCTACCTATTGAGCCACCAGCGCCTGTAACAAAGACAACTTTATTTTTTACATTTTTGTCTAATAGATCAGGATTTGGTTTAACAGCTTTTCTTCCTAAAATATCATCTATTGAAATATTTTTTAGATTTTTAGAAAATTCATAATTTGAAAATTCATCTATTTCTGGTATTTTTTTTACATCCAAATTAAATTTTTGCATGCAATTTAATAGAATCTGATTTGTTTTATCACTAATATGGCTTTCACTAAGTAAAATTAAATCAATTTTTTTGTCATGTACAATACTCTCCAGTTTATTTAATTTAAAGACAGGAATTCCAGAAATTTTAGTGTTAGTAATTGTTTTTTTCTCATCAAAAAAAGCGATTACATTATTTTCATTATCTTGGTGCAGAAAATTTGCTATTTTAATACCTTTATCATTAGCATAAATTATTGCTATTCGTTTGCTTTTTTTATTCATATAATAATGATATAAAAAACTTAATTGAAACCTCACTCCACACGATAAAATAAGAAAAATTAAAAGATAAATTAAAGGCACAGATCTTGGTAAAAATTGATCTAAAATATAAGCGATTATATAGATAAAAATTGATGAAATAATTGCACCAAATAATGCAGTTTTAATGAATGATATTGATATAAACCTGACAATGTTTTTATAAAAACTTAATTTAAAAAATAAAAATAAAGTTAAAGGTATTAAAATTAAAAGTGTTGTTTTTATTTCATTAGTAAAAAAAAATGAAGTTTGTTCTAACCTAATAAACCAAGCACTGAACAAACTCACATAAATCAAACATCCGTCAACTAATAATTGTATTGAAATTTTTATATATCTGTTAAGTTCAAAAATATTTTCAAAAAGCTTTTTCATTCAATTCTCTTTAATTAATTTTTTATAGCCAACAACATTTCCATAAATTGGTTCAATTCTTTTTTTTGCGGTTTTTAAGTTTTCTATTACAACCTTCATATGATGAGCGTTTGCATGAATGATTTGAGATTTATTTATCGCTATTGCAACATGACCTTTCCAAAAAATTAAAGTTCCATAATTAATTTCATCTTCATGTATTGATTTTAAAATTTTGCAATGAAATTGATCTTTGGTATTTCTTGGAAATGAGACACCTTGATTTTCTAAGCACAATTGAACTAGCCCTGAACAATCCAAACCTAAGTGACTTTTACCGCCCCATAAATAAACTGTGTTTAAAAAATTTTTTGCAGTTTCAACGAAGTTTTTCACAGCTTTTGGTTTTTCTAAAATAGTTGAAATATGTTTATTAAAAACAAATGCTATTTTATTTTTATAATAGAAACTTGACCAATTATTAGCTGATTTCAATACTTGTAATTTTGAATTTAAATGTAATCTATTTAACAAATTTGATTTAATGTCTGGTTTGTCATAGATTAAGGTTGTTAATACTGAAACTTTGAAATTTTTTTCTTTTAATTTTACACCAACTTGATTTTTTTTTATCCAACCTTTGTAATTATCAGTCAGTGATTTGCAAAAAAACCAACCTGCTTTTTTTTCACAAATGACTTCTATTTTTTCTCCAAACAAGAGTTGAGTTTCTAAATTTGATTTTGAATCAGGAAGTTTTTGTAAATCAGCTAATGATGTTTTAACTTCCATTATTTTTAAATTGAGTTTTCTTTGCACCATGATCTTACATCAAAATTTGGACATGTTTTTTTAGTATTGATTGCGTCTCTATGACCAATAATTTTAGCATTTGGATATTTTTTCTTCCATCTTAATAATACATTTTTTAATGATGAGAATTGGTTACGTGTAAATTTATTTGTTCCAATTAAACAAACTCCAAGACTATGTTCATTTTTTCCTTTTACATGAGCGCCTATCCAAAATTCTGGCCTTCCATTCTCAACTTTTCCAGATCTAAGTATTATTTTGTGATAACCTATTCCATCCCAACCAAAGTCTAGATGCATATTATGTATGTAAGATGCATCAATATTATTATTGTCACCCGTATCAGAGCAATGAATGATTAAAAATTTTATATGTTCTTTTTTTAACATAAGAAATATTATTTTTTTATTTTCCAGAAAACAGGGAAGTTTGGTTTATAAATTTTTAAAATTACATTATTTTTTTTTAAGCTTTTGGGAAAGTTAATTGGCATATCCATTTTAATAAGAGTAATTGTTGATTCATTCTGTTGTAGATTATAAAAATTAGCACTATTATTGCTAACAAAATTTTCAAGGTTTTTTAAAGAATTTTGTTGATCAAATATTTGGGTTAAAATCTCAATAGAGTTGACAGTGTTAAACACACCTGCGCATCCACAATCGTTTTCTTTTAATTTTATGTCATGAGGAGCAGAATCGGTTCCTAAAAAAAACTTTTTATTTCCTGAAGTTGCAATCTTAATTAATGCCTCTTGGTGATTTCTTCTTTTCAATATTGGTAAACAATATAAATGAGGTCTTATACCTCCTACTAACATATCATTTCTATTAGAAGCTAAATGATGAGGAGTAATTGTAGCAGCTATATTTTTATTCTCTTTTACAAAATGAACTGCATCAGATGTAGTAATGTGTTCTAAGACAATTCGTAAATTAGGAAATTCTCGAATAATTTTGAAAAGATATTTGTCAATAAAGCTTTTTTCTCTATCGAAAATATCAATATTTTTGTCAGTATCTTCACCATGTATTAATAATGGTATATTATTTTCTTCCATTGAGGATAATATTTTAAAAATGTTTTCAAGATTTTTCACACCCATTTCTGAGTTTGTAGTTGCTCCTTTTGGGTATAATTTTAAAGCAAAAATATTTTTATTTTTATATGCTTTGATCATATCATCAATTTTTATTTTTTCATTTAAATAAAAGGTCATTAATGGTTTTAAGCCTTTTTTAATATGCTTTTTTATTCTATTTAAATAACGAATTGCCATTTCCTGATTAGTTATTGGAGGTATTAAATTGGGCATTACTATGCAGTAATTGAAATATCTATCTGTTTGTGGGACAACAAGGCTAAGTAAATCATTGTCTCTGAAATGAACATGCATATCATTTGGTGTACGTATAGTTAGCTTATTTATCATAAATTAATTTGTCATTTCATTACTATAATTGTTAATATATACAAATTAATAATATAAGAAAATACAATATGAAAATTTCAATAATTGCTACTAGTCATAGGAAAAACTCTGAATCTAAAAGAGTGTCAAAAATTTTAAATAATTTTATTTTAGAAGTAAATAGTTCTGTTAAATGTTTTAATCTGGATATGTTTGAATTAAATATACCATTGTGGACATCTGAAAAAAAAGACAATTTAAATTTTTGGGATAGAAAATTAAAAAATATCTCCTCTGAATTAACTGCCTCTGATGGTTTTATTTTTGTTGTTCCTGAGTATGGAGGAATGGCAACTCCAAATTCCAAAAATTTTTTTTTAGTATTTAATAATGGTGAATTATTTCATAAACCTGGTTTAATAGTTTCAATTAGTAGTGGAAATGGAGGGGCTTATCCAATCTCAGAGTTAAGGGCTAGTTCATATAAAAACTCTCATATAATGTGGATTCCTGAGAATATTATCATAAGAAATGTAGAGCAATTTTTACCTGGCAACCATGGTAAATTAATTCCGTCTTGGATAGATAATAGGATAAAATATTCTTGTGATTTATTAATCAAATATGCTGAGTATATTAAACCTATTCAAAAGTTTATCAATAGAAAGGATTTTGGAAATGGAATGTAAATTAGATTTTGAGGATGTATTAAAAAATTTAAATAGTTGGAAAGTTTCTCTTGATGGACGAGAAGCTATTACTAAAGAGTTTGAATTCTCAGACTTTAAAAGTGCTTTTTCATTTATGACTAAAGTAGCTTTAAAAGCTGAAGAATTAGGCCATCATCCAGAATGGTCTAATGTTTACAATAAAGTTTCTATTACTTTAACAACGCATGATGTAAAAGGCATGAGTGAAAAAGATATTAAATTAGGCAAGTATATAGATGATCAATATGAAAAATGAACAACTTTGGAAACCTACTTTAGAGAGAATAGAAAGTACATCTTTATTTAAATTTATAGAACATGTAAATTTTCATAAACATAAAAAAATCACTGATTTTGAAACTCTTCATAAATGGTCTGTTGAAAATAGAAATTGTTTTTGGAATGAAGTTTGGGATTTTTATAATGTAATTGGTCATAAAGGTGAGGAGCCATATTTAGAACCACCAAACAAATTGCCAGGTACAAGATTTTTCCCTAATGGCAAATTAAATTATGCTGAAAATATGTTAAAGAAAGATGATAGTGATATAGCGATTGCTTTTTGGTCAGAAGATAAAATAAAGAAAGGATTAAGCTGGTCTGAACTTAAAAATCAAGTTGCCGCAGTAGCGAATTATTTTAAGAAAAAGGGTATTAAAAAGGGCGATAGAGTTGCCGCTTATTTACCCAACATTCCTGAAACAATCATTGTTATGTTAGCTAGTTCTTCAATAGGTGCTATATTTTCGTCAGCTTCACCAGATTTTGGAGTAGAAGGAGTTTTAGATAGATTTAGTCAAATTGAGCCTAAAATGCTAGTAACTACAGATGGGTATAATTTTAATGGTAAAGAAATTAGCATTACCAAAAAAGTTAAACAAGTTGTAAATTCATTAAGAAGCGTTAAAAACGTAATTTTAGTTCCTTTATTAAATTCTGCTGAGGTTTTTTCTTCCAATAAAGTTATATTTTATCAAGATTTATTAAATGATTATAAATCAGATAAATTAGATTTTGTAAAATTAAAACTTGATCACCCTCTATATATTATGTTTTCTAGTGGAACAACTGGTAAACCCAAATGTATTGTACATTCAGCTGGTGGTGTTTTGTTAAAACATTTGGTTGAGGTTGGTCTTCATTCAAATGCGGGAGAAAAAAAGAAATTTTTTTATTTTACAACTTGTGGTTGGATGATGTGGAATTGGCTGGTTTCTTCTTTAATGCTAAATTCCACTATTTGTTTATATGATGGCTCCCCTTTTTATCCTAATTCAGATATTTTATGGAGATACGCAGAAGAAGAAAAATTTAATTTTTTTGGCACATCTGCAAAATATATAGATGCATTATCAAAATTTAAAAATAATATTTCTAAAAAATTTAAATTAGAAAATTTAGAGACTATTGGCTCAACTGGATCTCCTTTAGTTCATGAATCTTTTGACTACGTTTACAGTAATATAAAAAAAGATGTGCATTTGGCTAGCTTGTCTGGAGGAACAGATATTGTAGGTTGTTTTGTTGGGGGGAATCCAATTTCACCAGTCTATCGAGGTGAAATACAAGGACCTATTTTAGGAATGGATGTGCATGTTTTTGATGATGATGGAAACTCAATAACTAATAAACAAGGTGAACTTGTTTGTATCAAAAGTTTTCCGACAATGCCTATTGAATTTTGGAGAGATAATGAAGGGAAATATCATAAAGCATATTTTGATAAATATAAAAATGTTTGGAACCATGGTGATTATATATTAAAAACTGAAAATCATGGGTTTGTTATTTTTGGAAGGTCAGATGCCACTTTAAATCCAGGAGGTGTTCGAATAGGTACTGCAGAGATATATAGACAAGTTGAAAAAATTGATGAAGTTATCGAAAGTTTAGTGATTGGTCAAAATTGGAAAAATGATACAAGGTTAATTTTATTTGTTGTTTTAAGGGAAAACATCCAACTCTCAGGAGAATTAATTAAAATAATTAAAGATCAATTAAGAACAGGTGCTTCACCTAGGCATGTTCCGTCTATTGTTATCCAAACTCCTGAAATTCCAAAAACAAAATCTGGAAAAATTGTTGAGTTGGCTGTTAGAGATTTAGTTAACGGTAAAGAAATTAAAAATGCTTCGGCATTGGCAAATCCAGAAAGTTTAGATTTTTACAAAAATTTAAAAATTTAATTAAGCCTTTACCATATTTGCATCTGGATTGTAATTAAAAGACTTTTCCTTGATAAATATATGAAATAAAAAAGCAATAATCCCAAGTATTACACTTATCCACCAAGCATTATCATAGCTTCCATAAATATCAAATATTTTACCACCAGACCAAGCACCAAACAAACCTCCTATTTGGTGGGATATAAAAACAATTCCTCCAAGTGTTGCTAAGTATTTAGGACCCATAAATGTAAAAACGACTCCATTTGTTAGCGGAACTGTTGCTAACCATAATAGGCCTATAGATGCTCCAAATAGTAAGGCTAATGTAGGAGATGGAGGTAGTATAATAAATAAAGTTATAACTATTGATCTACCCAAATAAATATATGCTAGAGAGTTTTTCTTTAAAACTCGATCGCCAAGCCAGCCAAAAAACAAAGTACCAACGATATTAAATAAACCTATAATAGCAAGTGACCAACCAGCTATATCAATTGAAATTCCTTTAGAAATTAAATCATTTGGTAGATGAAGACCAATGAAAGTCACATGAAAACCACATGTAAAAAAACCTAAAATGAGCAATACATAGTTTTTATTGGAAAAAGAGAATTGTATGACTTTTTTAAAGTCAAACGATTTATCTTCAGTTTTTGTATTTTTAACGGTGTTATTTGTTTTTAATAAAGGTATGAGAACAATTAATGAAGCCGTAATTAAAGAAAGAAAAACAATTGTGGCTTGCCATCCAAAAGTTTTGATTGAAAATAGGGTGGGGGCTATAAATATAAATTGACCAAAAGAGGCAGAAGCCGCGGCAATTCCCATTGCCATTGATTTTTTTTCAGGTGGCGCTGTTTTACCTATGATTGCAACTATTGTTGACATTCCGCCAGCCCCAAGGCCTATGCCAGTTATAAAGCCAAAATTGAAAATTATAAAATCACTAGATGGATTACTTAAAATATAAACACCTAAAGCGTAACAAAATATGCCAAAAGCTAATGCTTTTTGAGGACCAAACCTATCAATTATCATTCCAAGTAAGAAAGCACTTATACCCCAAATTATTGCTTGAATACTCATCCCAAAAGAAAATGGTTCTGCTCCAGAGTTATTATAAAGGCTAATTGGTTCTAAAAATAATCCAAAACAATTTCTAACTCCCATTATTACACAAACTATAATTGAACATGTGATTAATATTAATTTCCAATTTATTTCATTTTGTTTCATATTAATCACGACCTCTATATGGGCTAAAGTTTAATTCTGGTACTAAACAGCCTTTTGGTATATTTTTAGTTTGCCAAAAAATATCAATTGGTATTCCGCCTCTTGGAAACCAAATTCCTGCTATTCTTAACCAATTAGGTTTTAATAAGTTATCTAGATCCTTTGCAATTGAAATTGTACAGTCCTCATGAAAAGCACCATGATTTCTATATCCAGTTAAGTACAACTTTAATGATTTACTTTCTACAATGAATTTATTTGGAATGTAGTCAATTATAATTTTTGCAAAATCAGGTTGAGAAGTCACTGGGCAAATTGATGTGAATTCTGGACATGTGAAACGAATGCAAAATTTGGTATTTAAATGAGGGTTGGGATGTTTATCTAAAACAGAATTATCAGGATGTGACAAAAGATTATTTTGTTTACCTAAATATTTAAATTTTTCTTTTTTGTATTTCATGTTTATAAATCTAGGTTTGAGATGTTTTCTTCTAAATTTCTATATATTTCTTTTTTCCAAGATTTAATATCATTACAATTATTTGCAGAAATTGGAAAGCATAAACCTCTTGAAGAATTAATTATACCTGAATTAAATTTGTTTTTATATTTTTTATCAGGAAGTAGTCCACGTATAGCATCTTCTATAGAGCCTCCTTGTTTTCCAAATCCAGGTATTAAAAAGGGAGCGTAAGGAAGTTTTTTTCTAATATGCTCTAGTTCTTTTGGGTAGGTGGCACCAGTAACAATTCCAATGGAAGATAAATTATGATTTCCAATATTTTTGCAAATTTTTGGATTTAATTTATCTATAAGAATTTCATACAATTTTTTGTTTTCTATAGTTTTTTGTTCTTGTAAGTCTTTTGCACCAGGATTACTTGTGTGTACTAAAATAAATAAACCAAATTTTGGAATATATTGTTCAAAAGCATTTAATGTTTCAATTCCTAGCCAAGGGTTAATTGTTATAGCATCACATGGATATGGAGATGATTTAGAAAAAAACGCATTTGCGTATGCATTATTTGTGGAGCCAATATCACCTCTTTTACAATCAATAATACAAATGATATGTTTTTCCTTTATTAAATGACATAACTTTGAAAGTAATTTAAAACCCTCTGGACCAAGTTGCTCAAAAAAAGCAATTTGTAATTTTATTACAGGTACTAAATCAGCAATTGTTTCAATTAGCTTTATACAGAAACTTTCTACTATTTTAATATTATTTTTAGAGTAAATGTCATTAGTCAATGTAATCTTTTTTTGAAATACTTTAGGTATTAAATCTAAATGAGGATCAATACCTAAACATAAAAAATTTTCTTTTTTTCTGATAGTTTCAAATAACCTATCGCCGAAATGGTTTTTATTTATACTGGGCAATCTATTTATTTACTTTTTATTAAATTCATTCATTTGATCTTGAGAAGCTTCTTTCTGAAATGTATTTTTCCAATTTTCATAGGACATTCCATAAACTTTTTCTCTTGAAGTCTCGTAATCAATTTCAAGACCTTCATCTTTGGCGGCTTCAGAATACCATTTTGAAAGACAGTTTCTACAAAATCCAGATAGATTCATTAAGTCTATATTTTGTACGTCTGTTCTCTTTTGCAAATGAAATATTAATTTTTCAAAAACTTTTGATTGTATATTTATAAGTTTTTGATCTGAAGTAGTTTCATGTTTCATAACTTTCCTATTATTTTGATTTAAAGTATTGTAATATCATATTATCAATTTTTAGATCAACATTAAAAAACTATTATGAAATTTAAAAATTCAACAAGTTCTGATCGATTTTTTCAAATTCGTAATGCAAGAAATACTGAAATTGCTGAAGATTACACAGAAATGATTGCAGAGCTTATCAATGAAAATGGAGAAGCAAGAGTAGTTGATTTGGCAAAAAATTTTGGTGTAACAAGTCCAACTGTTAATAGTGTTATTAGAAGATTAGTAAGAGATGGTTATGTTGAAAGTAAACCTTACAGGTCGATTTTTTTAACAGAGAAAGGTGAAGCACTTGCTAAGCATTGTAAAAAGAGACATGATATTGTGTACAACTTTCTTATCTCTATCGGTGTTGACATTGAAACCGCCAAAATGGATGCCGAAGGTATTGAGCATCACGTAAGTGCAGAAACTTTAAATATCTTTGAAAATTATAGTAAATCAAATAAAGATTAATTACTTCATGTTAGCTCTAATAATATAATAACTTCTCACTGAATTTTTTGTTTCTTTGAAAATTGTGTTTCCTATAGTTTCAAATTTATCAAAGTATTTTATATATTTTCTATCTATACCATCTAAACTACTTATTATTAGGACAACGTCATTCTTTTTTAGTGAATGATCTTTAAAGTTATAATTATATTCGTAATGATTTATTGGCTTTTTTCTTAAGGTTAAATAATATCTTTTAATTTCTTTGTTTTCAAAAAGTTTAAGTTGATAAGAAAATTTTGTTATATCATTTCTTCTAGAAAAAATCAAAGCACTTGGTTTTTCAGAATCTAAATATAATTTAATTGTTTTACTTTGTTCAGAATAGCCTTTTAACTTTCTTAATGGATCACTTTTTAAATCAATAGGATTTAAGTTCCCAGTAATAAATATTTTTATTAAAAGAGCGAATATTCCAATATTTATAAGTAAATTTAATTTAATTCCTGTCAAAATTATTTTATTTTTTTTGTTATAAATAAAACTCCCAATCAAAATTATTGTCCCGGGAAATGCTGTTGCAGCCCAGTTAGCATTAGACGTTTTCAGAAAAGCTTGAATTATAATTAAAATTAAAATGGGCAATGAAAAACAAATTAATAAAAACTCATTTTTATTATATGATTTAATTTTTGTTATCTTGAACAGATAAGCGATTAAAATGAATGGGCCACAAATTATTAATTGTGAACCTATAAACTTTATAGGTTCAAAGTAGTTTAAAGAGACTGTTTCTAAATTAGCGTTATATGCTGTGTGACTAAACGTAGAGAGATCATTAACATAATTCCAATAGAGATTTGGAGCACATACAAGTAAAAAAACACAAATTGTTAGAACAAATTTAAATACATTTTTTTTAAATCTTTGATTTAAGATTATTAAACAAATTAAAATTATAATAAAATATAAAGCGGCATATTTTGTTAAGAACGCTAACCCAATTGACATTCCAAGTAAAATTGGCCAAATAATTTTATTACTTTCTAATGTTTTAATAAGAGTAAATAAACTCATACACCAAAATAGTAATAAAGGTGTGTCAGTTGATATTATAAGACTTCCAAAACTAGTTAAAGGCAATGTTGCCCATATTAATGTAATAAAGTTTGCAACTTTAATATTATAAACACTTTTGGAAATAAACCAGATTATGACTGCTATAAAGAAATGAAAAATTGGGGCTGAAAGCCTAATAGACCATTCTGCAATTCCAAAAAAATAAGTTGTAGAAGCTATTAACCAAGCTATAAAAGGTGGTTTAGAAAAATACCCAAGATCTAAGTTATTTGACCAATCCCAATATTGTGCTTCATCAACTGAAAGACTAAGAGGGGAATTTAAAATAGAAATAATTTTGATTATAAATATTGCTAGTAAAAACAAAAAAGTCTTTTGAACATTTAATTCAAAAATATTTTTTTTTCTTAAATAAATCAAAATTATTCAACATCTTTAATTAATATGAAGTTATTGATTTTTAAATTAATATAATTACTTCATAATAGTATTAACAATTAGAGGTCTGATTTTGAGTGAAGTAGATGAAATAATCAAGGATTTTGAATTTTTGGACTCTTGGGAAGATAAATATCAAATGATAATTGATATGGGTAAATCTCTCCCTGAACTAGATGATATGTATATGAATGACAATTATAGATTAAAGGGATGTCAATCCACAGTTTATTTTGTTTCTAAGTTAAATAAAGATAAAACTCTTTCATTTAAAGCAAATAGCGATGCTTTTATTGTAAAAGGTTTAATAGCTTTAATTTTAAAAGTTTTTAATAATAAAAGTCCATCAGATATATTGATGACAGATCTAAATTTTTTAAAAATAATTGGTTTAGATCAGCACTTATCTGTAACAAGAAAAAATGGATTATCTTCAATGATAGACAGAATAAAATTAGAAGCTGAAAAAAATAAGTAATTGAGGCACTATTTTGTTAGGAAAAATCCTAAATATTACAAGTTTACAGAACCCTATCATTAAAGATCTTACTAAAATAATACGTGGTAATAATCAAAATGAGATAAAATCATTTATTTGTGAAGGTGAATTTTTTTTAAAATCAGCCTTCAAAAATCAATGGGAAATAGAGACATTAATTATAAATTCTAGTATCAGTTTCAGCATAGAAATAAATAGAATTATAAATGATTGTGTATTAAAAAAGGTTAAAGTTGTCAGTGGTGATAAGAAAATACTATCAAAATTGTCTAATAATAAAAACGCACAAAATATCATATTTAAGGTAAAAAAAAAGAAATTTTTATTTAATGATCTGAATATAAATGATATGCATATTGCTATTGATGGCGTAACTGACCCTGGGAATTTGGGGACTATTTTTAGAACAATAAATGCCTTTGGAATTAATAATCTTATTTTAATAGGAAATACTGTTAATCAATTTAAAAAGGAAGTTGTAAGATCTAGTATGGCATCATTATTTAATCTGAAAATAATTAATACTAATTTTATTGATTTTAAAAAATGGGTTAATAAAAATTCAATCAAATTATATGGAACAGATCTTAGTAGTGAGAATAATTATTTAAATGAGAATTGGATATTTCCTTTATGTTTAGTTTTAGGTAATGAAAAAAATGGGATAAGTGAAGAAATAAAAAGCCTTTGCCATAAACTTATTTTTATCAAAACCATAAATAATGAAAGTTTAAATCTATCAGTCGCAAACGGCATTATTTTGAGTGAAATAGTTAGGAAATATCCTATATAATTTACTAAAGTTTTTTAAATATTTGTTTTCCTAACTCGACACCATATTGATCAAAAGGATTTATATCAGCAAAAGAAGCTTCAAAAAGTGTTTTATATTCATATATGCATAGTAATTGACCAAGTGTATATTCGTTCAAAGTATTAAACATGAAAAGGTCAACAGGTTTATTTCCTTTAACATATTGATGAACGCTTTTAGTGGTTTTCCCAGAACCGTTTTTAAAGGCAAAATATTGTGATATAGCAAAATTTTGTAAATCTCTTGAATTATTTTTGTCATAATCATCAAAAATACAAAATTCAGGATTTAAGTTATCAGAAAAACAAATTAAATCTCCAGTAAAAGATAAAGTTGATTGGTGTAAGGCTTGAAAAAAACTGTGCTGTGCATCTGTACCAACTTCACCAAAAATAAATGAACAAGGTGAATTTGAAATATTTTCATTAAAAGAATTTACAGATTTTCCATTACTTTCCATAACAAGTTGCTGCAAATAAGAGGGTAATAAAGAAAGTTGGTCTGAATATGGAATGACAATATGATTGTAAATAGAATGGTATTTACGAAAATAAAAACTTTTAAGAGCTAAAATATAGGGTAGAGATTTTTCAAAATTATTAACTATAAGATCATCAATACTTTTACCACCATTAAGAAAATTGGTAAAAAATTCTTTACCAAATATAATAGCATTAACTAAGTTTGAAGAAGACCATATAGAAAAACGACCGCCAATTGATTTGTCTAATTTAATAATATTTGATGAGGATAAACCATTATTTATTGCCTTTTCAGGAAAAGAGGTGATAAAAAATAAATTATTATAAAATAATTCTTCAGAGCTAGACTTTAAAAACCAAGCCCTTACTTTTTTTAAATTTTCTTGAGTTTCATAAGTACTAAAAGACTTGGAAACACTAATAATAAGTGTGTTAGTGGGGTTTAATTTCAAAATCTTTTTATTTAAAGACAAAGGGTCTAAATTAGAGATAAAATGAACATTAGGGCCATTTGATAAATGTGAAAAAGAATTATAAATTAATTTAGGGCCAAGGTTAGATCCACCGGAACCAAGATGAATTATATCAGTTATATTTGAATACTTAGAAGAATTTATATAATTAGCAGTTTTAAACATAGTGTCCAAATCATTAAAAATGTTTTGATATTTAGATGACATACCCTTGTCACTATAAAATCTTGGGACAAAGTGAAGTGCTGATTTGTTTTCAGTAAAATTGATATTAGAATTGTTAAATAAAGAAGCAATAAATGTATCAGCTTTAGAAAAAAGAAATAATTTTTCATCATTATTAAGATTTTCGTTAGACAAAAGTGAAAAAGAATAAAAATTTAATCTATCTAAGGATTGTACTAAATCAGGTTTTAGTTTTAAATTAATCATAAAATGTTTGATGTATCTATTATAATACCAGTTTATAAAGCGAAATGTACAATTAAAAAAACATTAGAATCAATAAATAATCAAAAGTTCAAAAATAAGATACCAAAA
>CACOVB010000010.1 GCA_902630555.1 uncultured SAR116 cluster alpha proteobacterium | reverse complement strand
ATCTTCATCAAACCAACTAATTGCGAACTCTAATTTTTCGTCATCAATTTGTATTTTATCATAATATTGTGTACCAAATAATAGGGGGATATTAGTTATTTTATCTGTCAACATTTGTTGAATACCGTTTTCAAAATAAAAAATATGGTTATTTGGTATTTTTTCATCATTTAGAATTGCATTATTACACTTCCAATGTATTTTTACCCCGGGAGATAGGTAGGCCTTATTTTTAATAATTGAAAATAAATTTTTTGGGGAAAAACAAACATTTTCTCCAAAAATCTCTTTATCTGGCGTAAAAAGAATTTTAGTACCATTCGATTTAGTAGTTTCTGAAACTTTTAAAAGTTTTGTAATAGGTAAACCTTTCGAATATTCTTGCCTATATATTTTTTTTTCCCTAATTACTTCAATAACAAACTTATCAGATAAAGCATTTACAACTGATGCTCCAACACCGTGTAATCCTCCAGAAGTTTGATAATTTTCAGAATTAAATTTTCCTCCAGAATGTAATGTTGTAAGAATAATTTCAAGTGCACTTTTATTTTTAAATTTAGGATGTGGATCTACTGGAATTCCTCTACCATTATCTGTGATTTGAACTGTATGATCATTTAACAATTCGACTTCAATATTTGTTGCAAAATTATTAATGACTTCATCAATCGAATTATCAAGAATTTCAACAACAAGATGGTGGATAGCTTTGGTGTCAATACCACCTATATACATTCCAGGTCTTTTCCTAACTGGTTCAAGACCTTCTAGTATATCAATGTTTTCTGAGGAATATTTATTAATACTTTTGTTTTTTGGCATATCTACATATAGTAATATTTATTTATTTATAACTATATGTAGATATTTAATAAATTAGATTATAAAATCAAGTTTTAACTTGAGTAATACATTTTAAATTCAACAGGGTGAGGTGAATGTTCGAAATTGATCACTTCTTCCATTTTTAAATCAATGTATGCTTCAATTTGATCTTCTGTAAATACATTACCTTGCGTTAAAAAATCCATATCATTTCTTAATGCTTCTGTTGCTTCTCTCAATGAGGCACAAACGGTAGGTATGTCTTGAAGTTCATTTTCAGGAAGCTCGTATAGGTCTTTATCCATTGGATCACCAGGGTGAATTTTGTTTTTAATACCATCTAAACCTGCCATTAACATTGCTGAGAATGCAAGGTATGGGTTTGCGGTCGCATCTGGGAAGCGGACTTCAACTCTTTTTCCATTTGGACTATTTACAAATGGTATTCTACATGAGGCAGATCTATTTCTTGCTGAGTAAGCTAGTAAAACTGGGGCTTCAAACCCAGGTATTAGTCTTTTATATGAATTAGTAGAAGGATTTGAAAAACAATTAATAGCTTTTGCATGTTTAATAATGCCTCCAATATAATGAAGACAAGTTTCTGAAAGTCCAGAATACTGATCACCAGCAAAAACAGGTTTTCCATTTTTCCAAATAGATTGATGAGTATGCATCCCGGTACCATTATCACCGGCAACAGGCTTAGGCATAAATGTAGCCGTTTGTCCAAAAGAATGTGCAACATTATGAACTGCATATTTGTAAAGTTGGACATTATCTGCTGTAGAAATTAATGTGCCAAATTTAATACCTAATTCATGCTGAGAGGGAGCAACTTCATGATGATGTTTTTCCATTGGCACTCCCATTTCAGTAAGGGATAAAACCATTTCGCTTCTAAGGTCTTGCCCTGAATCAACTGGGGGTACTGGAAAGTAACCTCCTTTAATGCCAGGACGATGTCCCATGTTACCTTCTTCATACTTTTTACCTGTATTATAAGGCCCTTCACTACTATCAATTTTATAAAAAGATGAGTTCATTTCAGCCTCATATCTGACGTCATCAAATACAAAAAACTCAGGTTCAGGTCCAAAATATGCTGTATCACCAATACCTATACTTTCCATATATTTAAGTGCTTGTTTTGCGGTAGATCTAGGGTCTCTCTCATACGGTTGGCCAGAAATTGGGTCTAAAACATCACAAAAAATTGCTAATGTTGGTTGTGAATAAAATGGATCTACAACAGATCTAGAACAATCTGGCATTAATTTCATATCAGATTCATTGATGGCTTTCCATCCTGCAATAGATGAACCATCAAACATGAAACCTTCTGCTAATGAATCTTCATCAATTGTACTTACATGTTGGGATACATGTTGCATTTTTCCTCTTGGATCAGTAAAACGCAAATCTACAAATTGTATTTCTTTTTCTTTTATTGTTTTTAAAATATTTTGAACGTTAGACATTTATCACTCCTTATTTAAATTGCATCAATTCCTGTTTCACCAGTTCTAATTCTTATTGATTGTTCGATGTTAGTTACAAATATTTTACCATCTCCTATTCTTCCTGTTTTAGCCGAGTTTTCTATGCAAGTAAGAGCTTCTTCTAAAAGATCGTCATCGATAACAATTTCAATTTTAACTTTTGGAAGAAAATCAACGACATATTCTGCACCTCTATAAAGTTCTGTATGTCCTTTTTGTCTTCCAAACCCTTTGGCTTCGTAAACTGTTAAACCTTGAATACCTATATCTGCAAGGGCGTTTTTAACCTCTTCTAGTTTAAAAGGCTTAATAATTGCTTCTATTTTTTTCATATTACCTCACTTGAATAGTCTATATATTATGCAAAAATGATTTAAAGTGTTAATTGTCATATATTGATTTATGAAAAATAAATGCCTAAATTTTAAGCTAATTTATAGATCAGATAATAATAATGATAATTTTTCAATAGCTCTTTTTATTGATTCTTCAGAGCTAGCGCATGAAAAACGTAAATATCCTTCACCAAATTCACCAAAGGAAGTTCCAGCTATAGCTGCAATTCCTGTTTCGTTTAAAAGTTTATTTTGAAAATCCAAAGAATTAAAATTTAATTTTGATATGTTTGGAAAACAATAAAAGGCACCTTGTGGGTCATTACAAGAAATTAAATCCAATTTGTTTAATTGCTCAAACATAATCTTAGATCTTTTTTTAAATGCATCATTCATCATAGACACACAATCTTGTGGGCCATTTAAAGCTTCTAAAGCAGCATATTGTGCGCTAGCATTTACACATGAGTGAACATTTACTGCAAGTTTGTCTGCTGCATCAATTAGTGTATCTGGAAAAACTCCATAACCTAATCTCCAACCTGTCATGGCATATGTTTTTGACCAGCCATTTAAAATTATCAATCTATCTCTAATAGAAGGATAATTTAAAAGAGAAGTGAAACGTGTTTCTCCAAAACAAAATTGATCATAGATTTCATCACTCATTAACATTGTATTGGGATGATTTTCTAAACCCTCTATTAATTTATCTATTTCCTCTTTTGGAATAATTCCCCCAGTTGGATTACTAGGACTGTTAATAATTATAAGTGAAGTTTTTTTAGTTAATTTATTTAGAATATCATCTGCAGAAAAGGAAAACCCAATATTTTCTTTCAAGCGGTAGGGGACTGGTTTTGCACCAGAAAATCTTATTGCTGATTCATATATCGGAAACCCTGGGTTTGGATATAAAATTTCTCTATCATCATCCCCAAGAAGCATTGATGAGAAGAAAATTATAACTTTTCCTCCAGGAACAATCAAAATATTTTCTGGTGAAATTTCTACATTGTGTCTTCTAAAAATATCTGAACAAACAGCCTCTCTTAATTTTGGTATTCCAGAAGCTTGGGTATAACCATGATGACCATCTCTTAATGCTTTTATTCCAGCTTCTACTATATGTTCTGGTGTTAAAAAGTCAGGCTGCCCTATGCCAAGGTTTATTATTTCTTTGCCTTGCTCAGCAAGTTTATTAGCTTTTGCTAAAACTGAAAATGCAGTTTCTGTACCTAAATTTAAACTTCTATTTGTAATCATTTTAAAACAATGACAACATTTACATATAAATAAAAAAAACAAAAGTTTTTTATATTATTTATACATATAGTTTGATTTCAGCTCAGTCTTACTTTAATAAATAAAATGATGTGGCGAGTGTAGCTCAGCTGGTTAGAGCGCTAGACTGTGACTCTTGAGGCCGCCGGTTCAATTCCGGTCACTCGCCCCAATTTAATATTGATTATTTTGACATATACATATATTAGATAATGATAAAGTGCGGGCGTGGCGGAACTGGTAGACGCGCATGGTTTAGGTTCATGTACTGTAAGGTGTGGGGGTTCAAGTCCCTCCGCCCGCACCATAAATTAAATTCAGGAAGTTAAGATGGAAATAAAAGAAATAAAAACCACTGGGTTAAAAAGAGAGTTTGAGATTACGATTACTAATAAATCAATTGATCAACTTGTTCAAAACAAAATTTCAGAACTTGCTCCAAAAGCTAATATACCAGGTTTCAGGACAGGAAAAGTTCCTCATAACATTATAAAAATGAGATTTGGAAAACAAATTTTTGGTGAGGTAGTTAATGAAAGTTTAAACAATGCCTCAAAGAAAATTGTTGATGACTTTAGAATTAATGCCGCAACGCAACCTAAAATGGATATTAAGTCACTTGATGAAGGAAAAGATATTAAAGTTAATTATTCAGTTGAGGTGATGCCAGATTTTAAAGTCCCTGATTTAACCAAATTAAAAATTACTCGTCCAATTGTAAAAGTCCAAGAAAAACAAGTTGAAGAATCAATTGAAAGAATTGCGAAACAAAATTCAAAGACTCAAAAGGTTGAAAAAGATAGAAAGACAAAATTAAACGATACAGTTGTTATTGATTTTGAAGGAAAAATAAATAATCAAGTTTTTGAAGGAGGTGTTGCAAAAGGCCATCATTTAAAAATTGGGTCTAATTCTTTTATACCTGGTTTTGAAGATAAATTAATTGGCAAAAATTCTGGCCAGAATTTTGATATAGATCTTAACTTTCCTGATGATTATCAAGCTAAAGAATTAGCAGGAAAAAAAGTTGTTTTCAATGTAACTATTAATGAAATTAGAGAAGATATAAAAACGGAAATTAATGATGAATTTGCTAAATCATTAGGTTTAGAAAATTTGGAATCACTTAAGAAAAGTGTTAAAGAACAGATTGTCAATCAGCATTCAATTCAAACTAGATCTAAGATGAAAAGAGAAATATTAGATTTGCTAGCTGATTCATTAGACTTTGAACTTCCAAACACACTTGTTGAAGATGAATATCAAAGTGTTTGTTTGGCAATGAAACCAAATCAAGAAACTTTTAATGAAAAGAAAGATAAAGCCAATGATGAAGGGATGTCTAAGGCTGAAAAAGATGACGCATTAACCATTTCAAAAAGAAGAGTAAGATTAGGGCTTATACTTGCTGAGATCGGAAGACTTAATAATATTAAAGTTGAAGAAAAAGATACTCAAAACGCAATGATGCAAGAATTGCAAAGATATCCTGGACGAGAGAAAGAAATATTAGATTATTTCAAGAAAAATCCAGATGCTCAAAATCAACTTTCCGGACCAGTTTTTGAAGATAAAATCATTGATTTTATTGTGGAATTAGCAGAAGTTAAAGAGAAGTTTGTAAATGTAGATGATCTTTATAAAGAAGATAGTATTGATATAAAAGATGAATTAAAAAAAGAAAAAAGTAAAAAACCAAAACCCAAAGTTAAAAAAAAATAAATATTAGTAAAGGAAGTTTTAATGAGTAAATTTGATATAAATGTTGGTAATGCTTTGTCGGCACTTGTGCCTATGGTTGTAGAGCAAACTAATAGGGGTGAAAGATCTTATGACATTTATTCTAGACTCCTTAAAGAAAGAATAATTTTTCTTATTGGACCTATTGATGATAACATCGCTTCTTTGGTATGTGCTCAATTATTATTTTTAGAAGCAGAAAATCCTTCTAAAGACATTTCAATGTATATAAATTCTCCTGGAGGTGTGGTGACATCAGGTTTATCAATCTATGATACAATGGAATATATAAAGCCAGATGTTTGTACAGTTTGTTTTGGTCAGGCAGCAAGTATGGGTTCGCTATTATTGACAGCAGGTTCTAAAAATAAAAGATTTTGTTTGCCTAATTCAAGAATAATGACACATCAGCCTTCGGGAGGATTTCAAGGTCAAGCAGCTGATATTGAAATTCATGCTAAAGAAATAATGAACTTAAGAAGTAGATTAAATCAAATCTATGTAAAACATAGTGGCAAGAAACTTGCAGACATAGAAAGTTTAATGGATAGAGATACTTTTATATCTCCTGAGGATGCTGTTAAATTGGGACTTATTGATAAGGTTGTAAACAAGAGAGACGAAGTAAATAAATGATAAAATTGTTGTTGCAATTCTAAATGAAATAAACAAAAGTTAATTATGAGTAAAATTGATCAAAATAATTCAACCTTATATTGTTCATTTTGTGGTAAAAGCCAACATGAAGTCAAAAAACTTATTGCAGGACCTACTGTTTTTATCTGTGATGAATGTGTTGAACTTTGTATGGATATTATTAAAGAAGAGCATAAACAAAATTCATCTAAAGGATCTAATGGAGTTCCCACACCTTCAGAAATCTTTAAAGTTCTTGATGAATATGTGATCGGACAATCAAGTGCAAAAAAAGTTTTATCTGTGTCTGTTCATAATCACTACAAAAGACTGAATTCATCAAACGAAATTGATGATGTGGAAATATCTAAATCAAATATATTGTTAGTTGGTCCAACTGGATGTGGAAAAACATTGTTAGCTCAAACGTTGGCTAAAATAATCGATGTGCCATTTACAATTGCAGATGCTACTACTTTGACAGAAGCAGGTTATGTTGGAGAAGACGTTGAAAATATAATATTAAAGTTACTTCAAGCTTCCGATTATAATGTAGAGCGAGCTCAAAAAGGTATTGTGTACATAGATGAGGTTGATAAAATTTCTCGCAAATCAGAAAATCCATCAATAACTAGAGATGTAAGTGGTGAAGGCGTACAACAAGCATTATTAAAAATTATGGAAGGGACAATAGCTTCTGTGCCACCTCAAGGTGGAAGAAAGCATCCACAACAAGATTTTTTACAAGTTGATACAACAAACATTCTATTTATATGTGGTGGAGCATTTGCAGGTATTGATAAAATAATTTCTAATAGAAGTAAAAACTCATCTATGGGATTTGAAGCTGAAATTAAAGACAAAGATGAGAGACTTTCTAGTGAAATATTAAAAGAAATTCGTCCAACAGATCTTGTTAAATATGGACTTATACCTGAATTTGTTGGTAGATTGCCAGTCTTGGCAACTTTAGAAGACCTAGATGAGGATGCATTAGTTAAAATATTAACTGAACCAAAAAATGCTTTAACAAAACAGTACAAGAAACTTTTTCAAATGGAAAATACAAAGCTAGATTTTAGAAAAGAGGCTTTAACTGCAATAGCTAAAAAAGCTATAGAGCTTGATACTGGTGCACGTGGTTTAAGATCTATTATTGAAAAAATGTTAATGGAAACTATGTTCGAATTACCATCTCAATCAAATATAGATGAAGTTGTTATTAATGAAGACGTTGTCATTAAGGATAAAAAACCAATAACTGTTCATTCTAAAAATAAAAAAAGTATATCACAAACAATTTCATAAATCTTTTCAGATAAAATACTTGAATTTAATTTGTTGAGGCATATTTTATAATTATGAATGAGCCTGTATTACCATTAAGAGATATAGTTGTATTTCCTCAAATGATTGTACCTTTATTTGTTGGCAGAAACAAATCTGTAAAAGCTTTGGAAATAGCTATGTCTGATAATAAGGATATAGTTTTAGTTACTCAAAAAGTTGCAAAAGTTGAAGATCCAAAGCCCAAAGATCTTTATTCAATAGGAACAATATGTAAAATTCTTCAACTTTTAAAGCTTCCGGATGGGACATTAAAGGTTCTTGTTGAAGGGAAAAAAAGAGTTAAAATTGATTTTTTACCAGAAACAAAAGATGTCAATTATTTAACTTGTAATTTTAAAATTCTACCTAATCTAGGATCATCTAAAGTTGATATTACAAAAATTAACGTTCTTCATACGGTATTTGAAGATTATTTAAACCTTAATAAAAAAGCTAATAATGAAATCATAAATTTAATAACAGATATAAAAGATCCTTCTAAACTTTGTGATACTATAATTTCACATTTGTCACTTACAATAGAAGAAAAACAAGAATTTTTAAAATTAAATGATGTTTCTTTTAGAATTGATAAACTAATTTCAAAACTAGAAATTGAAGTTGATGGTCTTCAAATTGATAAAAAAGTTAGAAATAGAGTCAAAACTCAAATGGAAAAAACTCAAAGGGAATATTATTTAAATGAACAATTAAAGGCAATACAAAAAGAATTAGGAAATGATGAAGACGACAAAGATGAATTTCAAGAGATAAAAGAAAAAATTAGTAAAGCTAAGCTTTCTAAAGACGCACTAGAAAAAGTTAATTCAGAATTTAAAAAACTAAAAAATATGAGCCCAATGAGTGCTGAATCTGGGGTTGTAAGAAGTTATATTGATTGGCTTCTTAGCCTTCCATGGAAAAAACTTTCTAAAATTAATTATGATTTATCTTTAGCAAAGCAAATTCTAGATGAAGACCATTATGGATTAAAAAAAGTTAAAGAAAGAATATTAGAGTTTTTGGTAGTTCAAAAAAGATCAAAATCGTTAAAAGGGCCTATTTTGTGTTTAGTCGGTCCACCTGGCGTCGGAAAAACATCTTTAGGAAAATCTATTGCTAAAGCCACAGGTAGGACTTATTTAAGGATGGCATTAGGTGGCGTGCGAGATGAAGCTGAAGTCAGAGGTCATAGAAGAACATACATAGGATCATTGCCAGGCAAAATAATTCAGGGGTTAAAAAAATCTAAATTTAATAATCCTTTATTTTTGCTAGACGAAATCGACAAGATCGGCTCAGACTATCGAGGAGATCCCTCCTCAGCCTTACTTGAGGTATTAGACCCAGAACAAAATAATAGTTTTCAAGATCATTACCTGGAAATTGATTATGACTTATCAAAAACGATGTTTATAACAACTGCTAATACCTTAAATATTCCGGATGCACTATTAGATCGTATGGAAATAATCAGACTGCCTGGCTATACAGAAAGTGAAAAATTACAAATAGCTAAAAACCATTTGATAACAAAGTTAAAGAAAGAAAACAAAGTTAAAGATGATGAGATTTTATTATCCGATGAAATTTTAAAAGAAATAATACAAAAATATACAAAAGAAGCTGGTGTCAGGTCACTTGAAAGAGAAATTTCTAAATTAATTAGAAAAATTATTACTGATATAGAAATTAATGGAAGAGTGTTTGGAAAAATAGATAAAAAATGTCTGTTAGAATATCTTGGCCCACCAAAATACAATAGATTAGGTAAGGAAAATGTTAACTTGGTGGGAGTAACAAATGGTTTAGCTTGGACACAAGTGGGTGGAGAGTTACTTAACGTTGAAGTAGTAAAAGTGCCTGGTAAAGGCAGATTTTCATCAACAGGAAAGCTTGGTGATGTGATGAAAGAATCTATAAAAGCTGCTGAATTCTATATTAAATCTAATCACTCAAAACTAGGAATAGAAAAAAATATAATAAATAGCTTCGATGTCCATGTACATGTGCCAGAAGGCGCTACACCTAAAGACGGGCCATCAGCTGGGGTAGCTATGATTTCAAGTATTGTATCAACGCTCACTGATAATAAAGTTAGATGTGATGTAGCTATGACGGGTGAAATTACACTAAAAGGTAAAGTACTTCCTATAGGTGGATTAAAAGAAAAATTACTAGCTGCAATTCAAAATGGAATAAAAAAAGTATTAATCCCACATGATAATGAAAAAGACCTTATTGAGATTGAAAAAGAGATCTTAAATAAAATTAAAATAAAAACTGTTAAATACGTCGATGAGATATTATCAGAAACATTAGAAAATAAAATTGAACCATTAATCGATATTAAGCCTGAAATTGGTCAAAAAATTAAGAATGACCAAATAGAGCCATCCACACAGACACATTAAAAATTATTTATTTGCAATTACTTCATTTCTTAAGGTAATATATATTGTTTTTATTATTTATTGGAGGTTTGCATGAATAAAAATGAATTAATCACTAGTGTATCTGAAGCATCGGGATTGTCAAAATCAGATGCAGGTAAAGCCGTTGATGGTGTGATAGGTGCAATCACAGGTGCTTTAAAATCAGGAGGTGATGTAAGAATAGTTGGTTTTGGGACATTTTCAGTTGCCCACAGAAAAGCAACAACTGGTCGTAACCCTAGAACTGGTGAGCCAATTCAAATTAAAGCTTCTAAAATGCCGAAATTTAAACCTGGAACTCCACTTAAGGAAGCAGTGAATTAATAACTTTTTTAAAATTAAAGTAGCTATTATTAGCTGCTTTAATTTTTCTAAATCCAAACAAGTTAATTTAAGATTTTTATTTATTTAAATTGTCATTGATATTAACTTTTTATTTGACAACTAATCATATATTTATAGTTTAGATTGAAAGGGCGGTTAGCTCAGTTGGTAGAGCATCTCGTTTACACCGAGAATGTCGGGAGTTCGAGCCTCTCACCGCCCACCATTAATTAACCTACAAATGCTTTTTCTAAAACAAATGTATTAGGTTTATTTGTGGCTCCTTCTTGAAATCCTTTTTCAATAAGTAATTTTTTTAATTCATTGTTAAAATCTAAAGATCCACAAATCATTGCACAATCAGTTGAAAAATTTAGATCATCTAATTTTAAGTCATTATAGAATGATTTATTTTGAATGTTATTTGTAATTCTGCCAGTGTATTCTGAATTTTCCTGAGTTGTCGATTTGTAATATATCAATTTGTCTTCAATAAAACTTTTTAATATTTCATCATTAATGCATTCATTAATTATTTTTTCACTATAATGTAACTCATTTTTGAATCTACAGGTGTGAGTTACTATAATTTTTTCAAATTTATCATATGTTTCGGGGTCTCTTATAATTGAAGAGAAAGGAGCAAATCCAGTACCTGTTGAAAAAAGAAAAAGTCTTTTTGCAGGCTTTAATGCGTCTAAAATTAATGTTCCAGTAGATTTAGACATTAATATAATTTCATCATTAATTTTAATATTTTTTAATTTAGATGTTAATGGACCATTTTCTACTATTATTGAATAAAACTCTAACTTTTCATCCCAACTTGGTGAACAAATTGAGTAAGCTCTTAAAATAGGTTTATCACTATTTGGCAGTCCAATCATTACAAATTCTCCAGATTTAAATTTAAAATCTTTTGGTCTTTCAATTTGAAATGAAAATAAAGTATCAGTCCAATGTGTTATTGATAAAACTTTTAGTAAAAATTTGCTCATAACTTTAATTCTTTTTTTAATATTGAATTTAAAAACTCATCAATGTTTGGATAAATCAAACTATAACCTAAATCATTACTCAATCTATTGCTATAAACTTTTTTTGATACTTCATAAAATGACCTAATATTTTTGTTTATTGATTTATCGTCATAACTAATTTTTGTTGGTTTAGGTAAAGAAAATTTTTTACTTAATTTGTCAATTAGATAAAAGTTATCAATAAAAAAACTATCAGTTGCATTTATTATACCATCAAAATTTTTAATTTTTATGATATTAAAAATTATTCCAATAAGATCTTCAATATGAATTCTATTAGTGAAGTGATTATTTTTAAAAATAATTTTATGATCACCTTCTAAGAATTTTGTTAGGATGTTACTTGAATTACTGTAAATACCACCAGATCTAATAATAACAGCTCTTGTATTTAATTTTTGCCAACTTTTTTCAATTGATAATCTCCTAATTCCAAGTTTTGTAGTTGGCTTAGGGATTGTTAATTCATCTACATCTCCACTTTGGTAAACAGATGTAGATGAAATATATATAATTCTAGAAAAAGATTTTAAATTTGATTCTGGTATATTTTTTAAAATATAATCTTCATCTTTTTCGTTAGGTGGAACTGTTGAGATTAATATTGAATCAGAAAAATTTAATTTATTTTTGAAAAAGTCAATTTTTAAAAATTCATAATCTAAAAAATTTTCAGTATTTCTGGAAACAATTTTAAAATTTATTTTTTTTTCATTTGAAAGCTTTTTTGCTAATTCTTTACTAACTTTACCAAAACCAAAAATAAAAATTTTCATAATTCTATTTACTTTTTAAATTTAATATATTTATATTTAGTTAATGTATAGGTGCTTTGAACTTATGTTCAAGCTTAAAATGGGAAATTGGTAATATCATTGATGAAGCCAATACTGTACCCGCAACTGTATGTGAAGCGTTAAAACTTAAACCACTGAGAAATCGGGAAGGTGTTTTAACTAGATCACGAGTCAGGAGACCTGCCATACATTGTCGCTTCTTAAATTGTCGGGATAACAATTTATGCGTAAATATCGTTTAGCGACGTCAAACATGATTGAGCTAGGAGGTATTTATGTTCAAAACAATTTTCATTTTTATGGTTAGTTTTTTTATTATTTCAAAATTACATTGTCAAACATTAGATGATGAACTTATAAACATAGTTGTAACACCCTCAGGTTTTGAACAAAAAATTAAAAATACAAACTCATTTATTAAAGTTATTTCAAAAAAAGATATTGAAAAATCATCTGCAACTAACTTAGTAGATTTGTTGAAAATTGAGAGTTCAATCGGTATTGCATCTACGGGTGGTTCAGGATCAAAACCCTCTTATTTTTTAAGAGGATTCCCCAAAAAATACTTAAAGGTTGTTATTGATGGAATGAATATTTCGGATCCTACTGCGCCTCAAGCTGAAACTTATCTCCAAAATATTTCTTTAGATGATATTAAAAAAATAGAAATTTTAAAGTCTCCTCAAGGTTCTGTTCATGGAGGACAGGCTGCTGGTGGTGTTATATCTATAACGACAGATGAAGGCATATTTAACGGGAAAAAAATTAGACAAAAGGTTAAATTTGGTTCTAACAATTCTATTTACTCTGGTACATATTATTCAAATGGTCAGAAGAATGTAAAACTATCGTTAAGTGCTAATATCAACCATTCTGATGGGATATCATCAGGTAACAAAAATGGAGCAAATACTGAGAAAGATGCTTATAATGAAGGCTCCCTTACTTTTAAATCCACATTAAAAAATGACGAAAATACAAATAAAGTAACATTTGTTTTTAGAGATTCATCTTCTAAATATGAATATGATAACTGGGATCAGACAGACAATCATGATTTTAGCAAAACAAATATTCAATCAGGTTTAGTTACTTTTGAGTTCCACACTGGAAGTCAAACTAAACATATCATAAATTATAATCCTACAAGAGTTAATAGAAAAACAGCAGGTTCTTATGTTTCTGATCAAAGTTCTAAACAGCAAAAAGTAGAATATAAAATTCAAACAAAAATTAACAAAGATGATTTTTTTGGATTTGGAATAGAATATAACAATACAAAATATAAAGCATCGAATGTACGAGAAAAAAGAGAATCAGATGCCCAATACATTTATAGTCAGATCAAGCCAACTAATAAAAGTCTTGTAGATGTTTCATTAAGAACTGATCATGATCAAATTTATGGCTCTCATGATAGTCACAGAGTTCAATTAGGTTATGATCTTTTAAAAAATTTAAGGTTAAAAACTTCTTTTGGAACAGGTTATAGGCCTCCTTCTTTATATGAAAGTAATAATCTAGCAAGTGGTATAAATAAACTTGATCCAGAAATAACAACAAATAAAGAGCTAGGTTTTGATTATAATAATTATAAGTCTGGTTTTTTTGTATCCTCATCTATATTTAATAGCGAAATTGATAATGAAATACAATATTCTGGAGGTGGATACCGACAGGGATCAGGATTTACAGAAATTTCTGGTTATGAAGTATCAGTTAATAAATATAATATTATAGAAAATCTTGATTTATATTTTTCATATACAAAAACAGACAGTGATAAAAGTGATGGCACCAAAGGGGCTTTAGTTCCCATGCATAAATTCAGTAGTTTGTTTGACTATAAAATATCAGATAAAATCAATAATCAACTTGAGTACATTTATCAAGAAAGAGCCTATGACACGAGCTCTAATGAATTACCGTCATTTTCTCTTGTGAATTATAATTTTAATTATAAAATTGATGATAATTTTAAAAGTAACTTCAAGATATCTAATATTTTAGATCAAGATTATGAAGTTAATAGAAATTATAATACGCCAGGAATATCATTCTTTGGTGGTGTGGAAAGTGAATTTTAATGAGTTTTAAATATAATAATATAGGAAAAAACTTTTTAATTTTTTTATCTATGTCTGTGTTTATCTTTGTTTTTAGATACTTCCCTCATCCACCAAACTTTACCCCAGTACTTGCTTTGACATTATATGCATCAATGTATTTTGGTTTACGATCAAGTCCATTTGTAATTATGGCTTTTGCTTTGTCAGATTATTTTTTAGGATTTCATCAACTTTTAATTTTTACTTGGGGGAGTCTAGCCATTATAAGTGTTATTGGTATGTTTGGTAAAAACTTTTTATCTAGATTGTCATTATTAGTTTTAAGTTCAATAATATTTTTTGTTTGTTCTAATTTTGGTGTGTGGCTGTTCTCAGAATTTTATACAAAAGATTTAGAGGGACTATTACAATGTTATGTCTTAGCAATTCCCTTTTTTACAAATACAATAATTTCAACTTTTATTTTCGGAATGTTATTCGAAATTTCTATCATGAGCAAAAATAAGATAATACCATTACTTTATAAATGATTTCTTTTCTTGACCTATTTAATTTGTGTCTGTAATTATATTGTTAAATGGGGGTGTAGCTCAGTTTGGTTAGAGCGCCGGCCTGTCACGCCGGAGGCCGCGGGTTCGAGTCCCGTCACTCCCGCCATTAATTGAATTACTATATTTAATAAGTCTTATTCTTAACATAATAATTCATTCTGTCTTTAGATCTGACCTTAAAGTCAATTTTTTTCCCATCTCTCAATACTAAAATATCTATCAAAGCTTCACTTTTGCCAATATTCCATAAGTATAAATAAAAATTTTGTAAGCTTTTAATTAAATTTCCATTCATTGAAATTATGACATCATTTTTTTTTATTCCTGCAATATCTGACGGTCCATCTATACTTACTCTTGATACAATAATTTTACCTTTGTTTTCAATTGGTGATAATCCGATATAGGGTTTTAAATCTGACTTTCTATGTCCATATTTTTTTAAATCTTGAAGTATTGGCTTTAATAGGTTCACAGGTACAAACATATTGCCAGGTGAAAAAATACCAGGGCTTGTCGCATCTCTAATGAAAAGTGAACCTATTCCTAAAATTTCACCCTTTGCATTCGTTAATGCTGAACCTGCCCATGATTGATTTGTTGGAAAAGTATAAATTGGATTTTCTAAATAATATTCCCACCAGCCAAAAAAAGGTCTTCTAGATACTAATTTTACTTCAGAACCTGGCCCTTGTTTTTGGGAAGGAAGAATAAAAAGTTTTTCATCTATATCAATTTTATCTGAATTACCAATTTTTAAAGGTTTTAACTCTATTGGTATTATTGGAGATACAATACCAAATCCAGTAGTATGGTCGTATCCAGTTAATTTTCCGGGTATTTTTTTTCCATTAAATAAACCAATTGTTATTTCCCTTGCTTCCAAAACTAGGTAACCAATTGTTAGTATATTTTTATTATCAATTACAACTCCACTACCTTCACGAAAATTACCTAATGTGTTCGATGTTCTGGCTTCTTCTGGAATTTTAGCATCAATATTTACAATTGATTCAAAAATTTTTTTTAACATTTGTTTCTGGTTTATTAAATTTTCAGCTGATGTAAATGAAGGGAAAAATATAAATATTACAAAACATAATAATTTTAAATCAATAAGTTTAAGTTTTAAAATCATAATTTCCTTAAATAAAGTTTAATTAATGATAGTTCAAATTTATATTTTCAAGCAAGTTATTTGAACTTAACAATATAATCTAATATAATTTTCTAAAGTATGATTGTATTAATTGATTGAGGATTAAAATGAATGAAAATGCCGCATTATTTTTTGTAGATAGACATGTTGATAGTCATATAAACGAAAAAAAAGCTTTTATAGAGTATGGTTCTAAACAAAAATTCATTACCTATGCTGATTTGTATGAACAATCTTCAAAATTAAGACACTTCTTTTCAAAATTAAAAATAAACCGTGAGGATAGGGTTATAATTTTAATGCAAGATGTTATTTCTTATCCAATTATTTTTTGGGGATGTTTAAAATCAGGAGTTATTCCTGTTTTGCTAAATACTTTATTATCTTCTGAGGTTGTTAATGAGATAATTAATAATAGTAGAGCTAAAGCAGTATTTATATCTTCTGGATTGTTAAGTTCATTTGAAAATTCAGTAAAAAAAAATGTTAGTATAAAACATATTATTGAAGTTGGTACAAAGAAATCTAATTATATAAATTTTGAAAAAGAAATTCAAAAATGTTCCTTTAAAGAGACTATAAAGTGTAGCAAAGATGAAATAGCATTCTGGTTATATTCTTCTGGCTCTACTGGTCAGCCAAAAGGTGTTAAACATGTCCATGGAAGTCTAGAATATACTTATAAAACTTATGGTAAACAAGTTTTAAAAATTCACCAAAATGACATTATTTTTTCTGTAGCAAAGTTATTTTTTGCTTATGGATTAGGAAATGCTATGACCTTCCCTATGTCAGTTGGTGCCACTACTATTTTACTTCCTGAAAGGCCAACTCCAGAAGTTGTTTCTACATTATTAAATAAATTTGATGTAACAACTTTTTTTGCAGTTCCTACTATATTTTCAGCCATTTTAGATTTTACAACATCAAATAACTTTGATGGATTTAAAAATTTAAAACTTTCTGTTTCAGCTGGGGAGGCATTACCGGAAAATATTGGTAAAAAATGGCATGAATTAACCTCAACGCATATTTTAGATGGGATTGGGTCAACAGAAATGTTGCATATATTTTTATCTAATAAAGTTGATGATATTGAGTATGGAACAACTGGTATAGCTGTTCCAGGCTATGAGTTAAAATTATTAGATGAAGATAACAACATAATTGAAAACGATGAAATTGGAGAGTTACTTGTAAAAGGAGAAAGTTCTGCTGATGGTTATTGGAATATGAGAAATAAGAGCAGAAAAACATTTGAAGGTGAATGGACAAGAACTGGGGACAAATATATTAGAAATAAAAACGGTAAATATGTTTATTGTGGTAGAACAGATGATATGTTTAAAGTAAGTGGAATATGGGTTTCACCTTTTGAAGTGGAGCAAGCCATATTAAATCATAATGAAGTTTTAGAATCTGCAGTTGTACCTGAAATTGATCATGAAGGTCTAGTAAAATCAAAAGCTTTTATAATTCTTAAAGCAGAACAAAACCAAAAAGAAAAATTAAAGGAAATTGAAAAAAAAATAAAAGAGATTGTAAAAGAAAAAATTGGTTTATGGAAATACCCAAGATCTATTGAGTTTGTAAAAACTTTGCCTAAAACTGCCACAGGTAAAATTCAAAGATTTAAATTAAGAAAATAATGAAAAAAAATAACTATTTTCAAAATGTTTTTGACCAACAATTAGAAGTTTTATCAATAGGTGAATTCGAAAAAAATACTCCAACAATTGTGCTTTTGCATGAGGGTTTAGGATCATTAGAAATGTGGAAAGAGATTCCTGAGAAATTATTTAAGGAGTTAGATTTAAATATTTTTGTTTACTCCAGAGCAGGATATGGAAAATCATCAACTATAAATTTGCCAAGACCTATAAATTATATGAATTTAGAAGCAGAAAAATATCTTCCTAAATTATTATCAGAATTTAATTTAACTAAAGTATTTTTATTAGGTCATAGTGATGGTGCAACAATTGCAGCAATTAATTCAACTCTTAAAAATAATAATTATGAAATTTTGGGAACAATCCTAATTGCACCGCATTTTTTTATTGAAGAAATGAACATTGTTTCAATTAGAGAAATTAGAAATGTTTATGAACAAGATTTAAAGAAAAAATTATCAAAATATCATAATAATCCAGATATAGCATTTTATGGATGGAATGATGTATGGTTGGATGATAAATTCAAAAATTGGAATATTACGAATATTTTAAAAGACATAAAAATTCCAATTTTAGCAATTCAAGGTAAAGATGATCCATATGGCACCCTATCTCAAATTGAAATTTTAGAAGAAAATTTAAAAGGTAAATTAAACAAGTTAATTTTGAATAATTGTGGACATAATCCTTTGATTGACAAACCAAAAGAGTCTATAAATAAGATTAAAGAATTTATTGATCAAATTGGAAATAAATAAGGCTAATTATATTTTATGAAAAAAATTGATTTTAATGTTAACCCAAAAAGTTATAAGCATTGGAAAATTGAAATAGAAAAGAACATTTGTAATTTAATTTTTAATGTTGATGAAGATAAAGGATTGATAGGAGATTATAAGTTAAAATTAAATAGCTATGATCTTGGTGTTGATATTGAATTATATGACGTTCTACAAAGATTAAGATTTGAATATCCATTTGTGAACTTAATTATAATTAAATCAGGTAATGAAAAGGCTTTCTCTGCCGGAGCAAATATTAAAATGTTAGCTGAAGCCTCTCATGCTCATAAGGTAAACTTTTGTAAATATACCAATGAAACTAGAAATTTTATCGAATCTTCATCTTCTGAGTCTGGACAATTCTTTATTTGTTCTATTGAAGGTGTTTGTGCTGGTGGTGGATATGAATTAGCGTTATCTTGTGATCATATTTTGCTTTTGGATGATGGTTCATCAAGCGTGTCTTTACCTGAAGTTCCTCTATTAGCAGTTCTACCTGGAACTGGTGGTCTAACAAGAGTTACTGATAAAAGAAAAGTAAGAAAAGATTTGGCAGATGTTTTTTGTACTATGGAAGAGGGTGTTAAGGCTCAAAAAGCTCAAGAATGGAAACTGGTAGATACAATAACAAAAAAATCAAATTACGATGAGACTCTGAAAAAAATAATTGAACAAAATGTTAAAAATGATAATTCATCTAAAAAGGGAATTAAATTAAATGAAATAAATAAACAAATTATAAACAATGATCATATCAAATACTCTACAGTAGAACTGTTAATAGATAGATCAAAGAAGAATGCCAAAATAGTTATTAAATCACCTGAACTATTAAAAATAGATGATGAAAATGATATTATAAAACAAGGTGATCAATTCTGGCTTCTTAGATGTGCAAGAGAATTAGATGATATTTTACTACATTTAAGGTTTAATGAGTTAGACTTAGGTGTAATAATTTTTTCTTCTCAAGGTTCTTTAAGTGATGTTCTATTTTATGATAATCTTTTGCATAAATATAAGTCTCATTGGTTTCTTAGAGAAATTAAACATTTATGGAACAGAACACTAAAGAGAATTGATTTAACCTCTAGATCTTTAGTAACATTGATTGAACCAGGATCATGTTTTGGCGGATTTTTATCTGAAATTATCTTTGCATCGGATAGATCATATATGGCAGAGGGTGTATTTGATGAAAGTAATGACCCAGAGGCTAAAATTGCTTTGTCAAAATCAAATTTTAATTTTTTTAAAATGTCGAATGGTATAACAAGGTTAGAAACAAGATTTTTAAATGAAACTGAAAAAATAAAAGTGCTTGAAAATCGAATTTGTAACGAATTAGATAGTCAAATGGCTTTAGATATGGGTTTAGTAACATTTAGTTTTGACGATATTGATTGGGAAGATGAAGTTCGAATATTTTTGGAAGAAAGATCTAGTTTTTCTCCTGATAGTATGACAGGATTGGAAGCAAATTTAAGATTTGCAGGTCCTGAAACTATGGAAACTAAAATATTTGGCAGATTAACAGCATGGCAAAATTGGATATTTCAAAGACCTAATGCTGTTGGTGAAGAGGGAGCATTAAAAAAATATGGATCTGGTAACAGAAGCAAGTTTAATTGGGAAAGAGTTTAGAAGGGGATATTTATGTTAGATAATATTAAAGTTGAATACGATACAATGATACCAAATAATGTTGGTTTATCATCTGATAAAAAGGTTTTAAAAGCACTCGAAAGGTGGCACCCAGGTTATATAAACTGGTGGAAAGATTTAGGGCCAGTTGGTTTTCAAGAAAGTTTGGTTTATTTAAGAACAGCTATTAGTGTTGATAGAGAGGGATGGGCTAAATTTGATTATGTAAAAATGCCTGATTATAGATGGGGAATTTTGTTAGCACCTGAAAAGGAAGGAAGAACAATACCATGTGGCGAACATTTTGGTGAACCAGCATGGCAGGAGGTTCCAGGTGAATATAGATCAATGTTGAGAAGACTTATTGTTATTCAAGGTGATACTGAACCTGCATCTATTGAACAACAAAGACATTTAGGTAAAACAGCTCCATCATTATATGACATGAGAAACCTATTTCAGGTTAATGTTGAAGAAGGAAGGCATTTGTGGGCAATGGTTTATTTGTTACAAAAATATTTTGGTTCTGATGGAAGAGATGAAGCTAATGAACTTTTAAAAAGACAATCTGGTTCTGAAGATGCTCCAAGAATGTTAGGTGCATTTAATGAAGTTACTCCAGATTGGTTATCATTTTTTATGTTTACATCTTTTACGGATAGAGATGGAAAAATGCAATTGGAAGCTTTAGCTCAGTCAGGTTTTGATCCACTTTCTAGAACATGTCGTTTCATGCTTACTGAAGAGGCACATCATATGTTTGTTGGTGAAAATGGAGTTCGAAGAGTAATTAAAAAAACTTGTGAAGAAATGGTAAAAGCGGGTATTTCTGATCCATTTGAGATAGAAAAAATAAGAAAATTAGGCGTAATAGATTTACCAACAATACAAAAAAAGATAAATTTACATTTTACATTGTCACTTGATTTATTTGGCTCAGAAATTTCAACTAATGCTGCTAATGCATTCACTGCTGGAGTGAAAGGAAGATTTTGGGAAACAAAAATTAAAGATGACCATCAATTACAGAATGACACCTATCCAATATTAGAGTTTGAAAATAATAAAATTGTAAAGAAAGAAGCGCCTGCATTGTTAGCTTTGAATATGAGATTAAGAGACGATTATATTAAGGATTCTTCTGTAGGTATTAAGAGGTGGAATAGAACAATAGATTCATTCAATATTGATTTTAAAGTTAAATTACCACACGAAGGTTTTAATAGATCAATTGGAACATTTGCTAATGCTTTTATTGATCCTGATGGAAACATCTTAAGTTCAAAAAAATGGGATCAAAATCTGAATAACTTTTTGCCATCAAATGAAGATAATAAGTTTATAGAATCTTTAATGGTACCTGAGCATGAGCCTGGCAAATATGCTTCATGGATTGCTGCACCTGATCAAGGAATAGATAATAAATCAGGAGATTTTGAATATGTTAAAGTTCATGATGCTTAGTAAGCAATTAATTTTAACTTTCTAATAAAAATTGTAGCTAATATTGGTAATATCAAAGTTAACAAGAGAACAGTAATTAACAGAATTCCTAATTCTGAATAATCTGCTTGAGTTGTTACCTCACCAGATTTCGACTTTACTTCTCTTGTTACTACAAAAATTTGGTTTAGATATTTCGTACCTAAATTACTTGCAGAAAGTGCTAAGTTTGTGAAGCTAGCTAGAACAGCAAAAAAAGTTGCTTTTAAATGACTTGGTGCTGATTGGGCTATCCATGCAAGTATTGGAATCATTGACACTTGTCCTAATGGACTCTCCAAAGCAGTATTAAATATTGCGATAAATCTAGCATCTACTATACCATTTGTTATTTTTGATGTAATTTCATGTATTCCATAAAACATTCCTAAAGAGGGCAAAAGGAAAATCGATCCCGCTATTGAAAGAATTACGATAAGCCTACTCATAGATGAGTTTTCCATTAGAGGTCTTAGAACAAATATACCAAAAATAGTTAATATAGATGCAATTAAACCTAAAAAGGATAAGAATTCTTGATCAAATTTCAAAATATCAATTTCAAACCATGATGCACCTGGTCCAACACCTGGCATTGCTCTGAAAACAAAAATAACAATTGCTGTTCCAATTAACATTCTTTTTGAAACTGAATCTAACTGACTGGATAGAGTTATTAAAAGATAAACAATTATCGAAAGAGATCCAATAAAAACAATTTCTTGAGAAAATGGAATTTTAGAAAAACCTATAGATAATGTAAAAATGACAAATATTAAAGATCCAATGATAATAGAAGGATTGGGCTTAGTTGTTTTTGAGATAGGGTATATTAAATTATAGGCTTTTTCAAAAGCTAACCCATTTTTTACAAGTTCATTTAATCTAGATTTTGAATTTATATAGGAAAAAAGTACTCCAATTATTGATATAGCTGGAACTATTAAAGAATATAAATAAATTTTACCATAAGTAATAATTTTCTCATTTTCAGACATTTCAGAAGAATCAGAGAACATAACAAGATTGACCAAAGAAACTAATAAAGTGCCTGAAATTATTGAAACTCTTCCTAATAGTTGCATTACGATATTCAAAGATTTTAAGGTTTTAAAATCTATTTCATTACCTTTTTCATCAGTTTTTGGAATTGCTTCTACAGTTAAGGCGTCAGCCACTACATCTTGAAGAACAAACCCAATTGGAGCTAGTAATGTTGAAATAATGAACCAAGTTTCTGCATTAAAAATGGCTATCATTTCTGATTTGTGTGCAATTAAAAAATACATTATTAAACTGCTTATTGCCATTATAAACGCACCAAAAAATACTAAAATAGATTTAAATTTCCATATTAAATCTACAATGTGCCCTAATGGCATTTTTAATACCCATGGTAGACCGGCCCAAAAGCCTAAACCTGCTAAAAAAGCAGCGGAAAGATCTAAATACTCTTTGACAAAAAATAATCCAACAATATTAGTTAAGCCAGATACACCTGCAGCTAAATAAATCATTAATGGGGGAAGAAATGAGAGTCTTAAAGAAGAAATAATGTTAAACGGATTATACATTTTTATTTATTAATTATTTATTTAAAGTACTATTAACTAACTTAGTTAAATATTTAGAATAATAAAACATGAAATTAAAATTACATCATATAAATCTTTCTTCAAATAATGTAAAAAAAATGAATGATTTTTATAAGAATATATTACTATTAGACACAGAAACTAATGATTTACCAATTTTGGAAAGAAGAAAAGGTTATTCTGGAGATGTCGAATTTGTAACAGATGGAAATATTCAAACTCACCTAGCTGAGAAAGATTTAGAGGTTAATTTTAAAACTGGACACTCCATTAATCCTTTAGAAAGAGGTCATATAGCATATAGAACGGATGATTTAGAAAAATTTAAAAATCATTTGAAAAGTAAAGGCATTAAGTATTCTGACTGGGGAGAGACAGCTGTTGCAGGCTGGAAACAGATTTTTTTTTATGATCCTGATGGTAATATAATAGAGGTTCATGAAAGAGAATCTTCATAATTTGAGACTTCTTTGAATAAACCTAATATTTTATTAATTTCAGTTTTAATTGCTATGCCTATAATGGGCATGACGATGATTTCTCCTTCATTGCCTCTAATAAAAGGAGACTTAAATTCAAGTTTTTCTGATACTCAAATGGTTTTAAGTATCTATTTTTTATTTTTAGCTATTGGTCAATTATTTGCAGGGCCATTATCAGATAGGTTTGGTAGAAAGCCTTTAGTCATTTATGGATCTTTAATCTTCTCTATTTCTTCATTAGCTTGTTCATTTTCAAATGATATTTCTGTATTAATTCTTTTGAGAACTATTCAGGGTATTGGTGCGGCAGCTTGTTTTGCTGTAGGAAGAAACATTATTAGTGATAGCTTTAATAGATCAGAAGCTGCATCAAAAATGTCAACTGTAACTGCTTATATGGTTGTTTTACCAATTTTATGTTTTATTTTTGGTGGAATGTTTGCAGAATATTTTGGTTGGCATTCTAATTTCATTGCCTTGTTTCTTATTGGGATTGTAATTTTTATTCTCTTAAATAGTAGTCTTAAAGAGACATTAAAAATTATGTCTAAGGACATTTCAATTTTAAGAATTTTAAAAAATTATATAACAATTTTTAAAAATAAGTGGTTCATTTGTTTTTCCATTATTGGAGGAATGCAAACAGGAATGTATTATTCAATGAATGGCTTTATGCCATATGAATATTTAAGATTAGGTGCAAGTGCATCTGAATTCGGTTTATGGTTTTCACTAACCTCTGTTGGTTATATTTTTGGAAATTTAATTAATAGTAAATACACAATTAAAATTGGTTTAGAAAAAATGTGTTTATACGGTACAATACTTAGCCTAATTTTTATTTTTACGTTAATAATTTTAAATTTGATTGAAGTTCAATCTATATTTTTTCTTACTTTCATTTGTTTGTTGATAGGATTTTCTCATGGATTTGTTGTCGCTAATGCAATGATAGGTGCCATAAATTCTGTTAGTGAAAATCAAGGAGCATCAAGTGGCTTAATGGGTGCTTTGCAGGTCGGTTTTGGAGGTTTTGCAGGTTATTTAATAATATATTTTGGAGGTGCAGATATCTTTTTAATAAGTTTAATTGGTATACTGATAATGTCGACAATATCAATTTTTTCTTCTATTATTGCTAATATAATAAAGAAAAATAATTAAGGTTTTTATGAAAGTAAAACAGATTCATAAAAATATTGGTGTTTCAATTGAGGGTATAAATCTCTCGGAGATAGATAATTATACTTTTCAAAAAATCAAAGATTTATGGATACAATATTTAATTATAATCTTTCCAAAGCAAAATATTTCTGATGAAGATCACATCAAATTTGGAAAAAAATTCGGTGAACTTGAAGTTCACCCTTCTTTATCTCATAGGTCTTCAAAAAACCCTGAAATTTATCGTGTATCTAATGTAGACGAAAATGGAAAAATTATTCCAAATAAGGAAACTTCTTGGCAGTATTTAAAACAATCTTGGTTATGGCACACAGATAGTTCTTTTAGAAAAATTCCAAGTAATGGTTCAATCTTACATGGAATTTCTACCACAAATAAAGGTGGAAATACTTTATTTGCAAACATGTATAAAGCTTATGAGGATTTAGATGAGACATTAAAAGAAAAGATACGAAATCTTAGAGTATTACATGATCATGAATATATAATAAATTTGTCAAAAGAGTTGAGTACAAGAAAAAATAAAGGTAACTATGATAAACTTGACCCTGTAATCCACCCATTAGTAAGGAGGCATCCAGTAACTAAAAAACCAAGCCTTTTTCTCTCTCCACATACAATGGTTAAGATTGTAGACTATGATTACGATAAAGGCAGAAAACTCCTTGAAAAATTAATAGAGCATTCTACTCAACCAAAATATGTTTATGAGCATATATGGAACAATGACGATATTGTAATGTGGGATAACAGATGTACAATGCATTCAGTAAAGCCCTTTGATAATAATATTATTAAAAGAATTATGCACAGGGTTACATTAGTTGGTGATAAAGAGCCAGTAATGGCTTAGTTTTTTATGAATGAACGAAATATTCCAATAATTGATGCACATCACCATTTTTGGGATTTAGATAAAAATTATTACCCTTTTTTGTCAGATCATTATGAAGAGAAATTCTTTTTAGGTGATCACAGCGATTTAAAAAAAAACTATCTTCCAGAAAATTATAAAAAAGATACAATAAATCACAACATAGTCGGAACGATTCATTGTGAAGCTGAATGGGATAGATTAGACCAAGTAGGAGAGACTAAATGGCTCAAAAGTATAAAAGATAAATATAATTTACCTACAGCTGTTATTGCTCATGCTTGGTTTCATACTAAAAATGCTGAAGAAGTTATTGAAGAACAAGCATCTTTTGATTTTGTTAAAGGAATAAGATCAAAGCCCATTGTTAAAAATAAAGAAAGTGATAGTTATGGTAATTATGTTGGAACTATGCAAGACCAAAAATGGAGAGAGGGTTTAAAACTTTTAGAGAAATATAATTTAAATTATGATTTAAGAATTCCATCTTGGCACCTAATTGAATCATTACAAGTTATTAGACTTATTCCGAATGTAAAAGTCATTATTAATCACGCAGGTTTTCCATGGGATCGAAGTAAAGATGGGATTTTAAAATGGAAAAATTCTCTAAAAGTGCTAGCTAATGAAGGAAACGTTTACATCAAACTCTCTGAGTTTGGAGTTAAAAACCAAGATTGGAACTATGAGGAGAATAGAAAAATTATATTAGATGTAATTGACATTTTTTCCCCATCTAGATGTATGTTTGCAAGTAATTTTCCAGTTTCAAGTTTAAAAATTAGCTTTAATGATCTTTATAATAATTATATTAAAATTGTAAAAAATTTTTCTTTGAGTGAAAAAAAAGACCTATTTTACAATACAGCATTAAACGTTTATAAATTAGACTTAAAAATTGAGGAGTAAGAACTCCTCAACTAAAGATTATATATTAATTAGAACATTTGATGCAGTAAGTGTTCCATATTCACTTGCTTCGTTCACAAGTTTTTGAAACTCTTCTGACATCCCTACTCTGTCAATAATTTCACCCATAGAAGCAATTGATGAGTAATAATAAACAACAAAAAGTGAATCCATTTTGTCAGCAATTATAGGTCGAAGTGCTAACATTTTTGAATCTTCCTTTTGCACTATCTCATCAACTTTAGATAATAACTCTATTGCTTTAGGCATCGATTTTCTTTCTATATCATACTCTCTTAATAAGAGGACATTATGATCTGGTGAAGGGGACCCATAAACACCAGTATAAATCTCAGGCCCAATTAGTGTTGCAGCGGGATTGTCTTCTCTTTCTTTCATTAACGAAATCATTTCAGGGTCTTTAGAGTAGGACTCAAATGATTTTGTGGCCTCAGTCATGTTTTCATAAATTGTTGTAAGTTGTATAGATCCATTTAAAGATCCTCCTATGAACTTTGCTGCTCTTGCTTTTGCACCAGCCTTTATAACTAAATCTCTGAATCTTGTTACTCTTGATAAAACCATGTCAGATTTACCAGGAAATGGTTTTGCAATTCTTCTTGATACTATTGCCAATTTTTTCTCCTCTGTTATGTTTAATAAATACTAAATCTATTGATAATAAATATCATTATCAATATATTTAATTTTATTGTAATTTTTTAATTAAAAAAAGAAGCATAAATGACTAGTAATTACACAAACATTTTAAATTCGCTACCTAATTCAATCCCTTTTGTTGGACCAGAAGCTCAAGAAAGAATATTAGATAAATACTTTGATTCGCGAATTGGTGCTAATGAAAGTGTTTTTGGCCCTTCACCAAAGGCAATAAAAGTGATGAAAGATGAAGTCAGTTCTTTATGGATGTATGGAGATCCAGAAAATTATGATCTTAAATTTGAAATAGCAAAAAAACATAATGTAAAACCAGAAAATATAATAATAGGTGAAGGTATTGATGGGCTTTTAGGTTATCTTGTAAGAATGTTTGTTGAACCGAATGATAAGGTTGTCACTACTGATGGATCTTATCCAACATTTAATTATCATGTAAATGGTTATGGTGGATTGTTAAAAAAAGTTCCATTTAAAAATGACCTTGAAGATCTAGACAGTTTATTAAAAATTTCTAAAACTGAATTACCAAAGGTATTATACGTTTCAAATCCAAACAATCCAATGGGAACTTTTAATGAAAAAATCGCAATGAAAAAATTTGTTAGCGAAGTTCCTAAAGAAACATTAATTTGTCTAGATGAGGCATATGCAGATTTTGTTACTGAAGATGAGTTAATTGATATAGATATTAATCAGGAAAATATAATCAGAATGAGAACGTTTTCAAAAGCTTATGGTTTGGCAGGTGCTCGTATAGGTTACGGTATAGGTCATGAAAAATTAATAAAAAATTTTGATAAAATTAGAAATCATTTTGGTATGAATAGAGTTTCCCAACATGCTGCTATTGCTTCATTAAAAGATAATAATCACTTGGAGAATGTAATACTTAAGGTGAAAAAATCTTTAAAAAAATTAGAAGAAATTGCAATTTCTAATAATTGTAGATTTATAAAAAGTTATACTAATTTTTTAGCTATTGATTGTGGATATGACGGTATATTTGCAAAAAATGTTTTAGATGCTTTAATATCCAATGGTATTTTTGTAAGAATGCCTTTTACTAGTCCAGAAAATCGTTGTATAAGAGTAACAGTAGGAACACAAAAAGATTTAAAATTATTTGAAGAGAAATTTCCATTAGCACTAATTAATGCAAAAACAAAATTAAATTTAAAATAACGGAGAATAAAATGTTACAAAACTATCCAAACACACAATTATTTCTAGACGGAGAATGGAGAGATTCCGTTTCTAAAGAGACACTAGAAATCATAAATCCAGCAACTGAAGAAGTTATAGGAAAATTATCACATGCAAGAAAGGAAGATTTAGACATCGCTTTGTCTGCTGCAGATAAAGCGTTTAAAGAGTGGAAAGATGTTTCTGCGTATGAGAGATCAAAAATTATGAGAAAAGCTGCTGATATTTTTAGATCTAGGGCAGATTACATTGCAAAACTCCTTACCATGGAACAAGGTAAACCTCTTGCTGAAGCAATGATAGAAACTCTTGGTGCTGCTGACTCAATAGAGTGGTATGCTGAAGAAGGTAGACGTGCCTATGGAAGAATAATACCTTCAAGGGCAAAAGGTATATATCAATTTGTTTTTAAAGAGCCAGTTGGTGTTATAGCAGCATTTACACCATGGAATTTTCCAATAAATCAGGTTGTAAAAAAAATAGCTGCTGCATTTGCTGCTGGCTGTACGGCCATTGTTAAAGGTCCAGAAGAAACTCCAGCAAGTGTTGCTGAATTGATAAAAGCTTTTGATGAAGCTGGAATGCCAAAAGGGTCTATAAATCTCGTTTTTGGCATACCTGCTGAGATATCTGAATATTTAATTCCACATCCAATTATTCGAAAAGTTACATTTACAGGATCAACGGCTGTAGGTAAACAACTTGCTGCTTTGGCTGGCGCGCATATGAAAAGAGTTACTATGGAATTAGGCGGGCATTCTCCTGCAATAGTGTGTCAAGATGCAGATGTAGATGTTGCGGTAAAAATATTAAGTGCTAATAAATTTAGAAATGCTGGTCAAGTCTGTATTTCACCAACACGTTTTTTAGTTCATGATTCAGTTTATAATAAATTTGTTGACGGATTTGTAAAAAAAGCTGAAGAATTAAACGTTGGTAATGGTCTTGAGGATGGCGTCAAAATGGGTCCTTTAGCTCACGATAGAAGATTGACTGCCATTGAGGGCTTTGTATCTGATGCTGTTGAAAAAGGTGCAAAAATTCTTACTGGAGGAAAAAGGAAAGGCAATAAAGGTTACTTTTTCGAGCCTACTGTAATGACAAATGTCAGCCAGGATGCAAGAATTATGAATGAAGAACCATTTGGACCATTGGCACCAATTTCATCATTTTCTCAAATGGACGAAGTAATACAAGAAGCTAACAGGCTTGATTATGGGTTAGCAGCTTATGCCTACACTAATTCAAACAAAACAGCTCAAGAATTAGGAGCTGGCATTGAAAGTGGTCAAGTTTCAATCAACCATCATGGTTTGGGCTTAGTGGATACACCATTTGGTGGCGTTAAAGATTCAGGTTATGGATCAGAAGGTGGACCAGAAGGTCTAGACGCTTACATGACAATTAAACTAGTTTCTCAAACAGGTTTATAATTTTAAGTTAGTAAATTGATGAACCTTTGGGTAGCTCTGGATTGGGGAACATCTAATTTCAGAGCCTACCTAATGGATAATAATAATGTTATTGACCAAGTTTCTACACAAGAAGGTATGAAATTTATTGATCAAAATGAATTTGAAAAAATACTAATTAAAAATATAGATGCTTGGAATAATAAATTTGATATTAAGGTTATTATTGCTAGTGGAATGGTAGGAGCAAAGCAGGGTTGGATTGAAGTGCCATATATAAATTCTCCCTGTGATATTAGAAATGTTAATTTTAAAACATTTAAAATTCTTGATGATGCCAACATTCATATATTATCAGGTGTGTCTCAATTTAACCCATCAGATGTAATGAGAGGTGAAGAGACCCAAATAGCTGGTTTTCTTCTAAATAATGTCGATTTTAATGGTTCTATATGTTTGCCAGGAACACATAGTAAATGGGTCAATATGAATAGTTATAATATTCAAGAATTTACCACATTTTTAACCGGTGAGTTATATGAAATAGTTAAAAAATATTCCATTTTAAATCATAGTTTAAATACAACTGAACTAGATGACGAAATTGTAAAATCATCAGCTAAATTAATAATAGAAAATCCATCTTTTATTTCTAATAAGTTATTTGAAATACGTGCTGACAACTTATTAAAAAACTCAAATCAAACATCCAATAATTCAAAATTAGTAGGTTATTTATTAGGTATAGAATTGTCTGGGAGTAGGACCTATTGGGAAGATAAAGACTTAGTTATAATTGGATCTTCTAATTTGAATAAGTATTATGAATTAATTTTGAATGGAAGATCAAATTCTATTCGATTATTTAATTCAAGTGATATGGTTTTGAATGGCTTATCCTTTTATAAGAAGAGTTTAAACCTATGAAATATTCACCATTAATTGCAATTTTGAGAGGTATAACTCCTGATAAAATTTTAGATGTAGGTGAAATATTAATTGATAATGGAATTAATATAATTGAAGTTCCTTTAAATTCTCCTAATCCTTTAAAAAGTATACAATTATTAGTAGACAAGTATTCCGATAATGCACTTTTAGGAGCAGGCACAGTTTTAAAAATTTCAGAAGTACATGATGTGTACAATATAGGAGCGAAGTTAATAGTTTCTCCTAACACTGATTATGACGTGATTCAAAAAACAAAGAAATTAAAAATGGTAAGTATGCCAGGTTTTTTTACAACATCTGAGGCATTAACAGGTCTCAATGCTGGAGCAGATGCTTTAAAATTATTTCCCGCTTCTACTATTGGTCCAAATACTTTTAATGCTATTAATCAAGTATTGCCAAAAAACACAAAATGTTTTGCAGTTGGTGGAATTAATTCTGAAAATATGAAAGAGTGGGTTGAGTATAAAATTACAGGATTTGGTATTGGCTCAAATATTTACAATCCTAAAATGAGTTTATATGAAATTAAAAATAAAGTTGAAGACTTTATGAAAATATATCAAAATATATTTGGAAAAGATTTAAAAAAAATATCATTATAAAGACAATAATGTACGCAAGAACAATCAAAATTAATTTTAAGGACAAAATGTCAAAAGACATGTTTGTAAATTTTACAGACAATCAAGCTGACTCGGAAGGTATCAAAAACGGAACATTACTTAAGTTTATTTTTGAAAATTCCGATACATCAGCAACTTTAGTTTTGTTGTTTCCAGATTTTCAAACATTTAAAAAAGATCATGATAATTTAGCTGGTCCAATTATTGAGTCTTTAAAAAAACAAGAATTAAAAATACAATTAGAAGATGGACCAATTGTTGGATCAACGGCAGTCAAACAAAATTTTTTAAATGTTTTAAAAAATAACGCAACCTTTTATCAATAAATAATTTTAATTGCTTGATTTGATTTTTTTTTAATGTTAAAGGTTTCCTAGTAAACTATTACCTAGTAAACTAAATTATGGACGAAGACTATAAAAATAATATTGGTTTCTTAATTCATGATGTTGCTCGTCTTATGAGAAACCTTTTTGATAAAAGAATGTCAGAACTCGGGTTAACAAGGTCTCAATGGTGGATACTTAATTATCTGTATTTTAATGAAGGGATCAATCAATCTGAATTTGCAAAATTATTAGATTTAGAAAAAGCGCCATTAAGTAGGTTATTAGATAGAATGGAAAAAAAAGGATGGAT
>CACOVB010000009.1 GCA_902630555.1 uncultured SAR116 cluster alpha proteobacterium | reverse complement strand
GAAAATATGTACGAGTGTTCTAAGTCGAAAAAATTTAAAAATATTTTAGATTACGGTTCTGGAAGTGGGATTTTAGGTATTTCTGCAAAAAAGCTTATGCCATATTCAAAAATTACCTTGATTGACGTTGATAAATTAGCTGTAAAAATGACAAAGTTTAATTTAAAAAAAAATAATATAATCTCAATTAATAATGTTTTAGAAGTTTCTTCAAAAAAGAGAAAGCACATAAAGAAAAATTTTTATAATTTGATATTTGCAAATATTCTATTACCTCAATTAAAATCTTTGATAAAAGAATTTACATACATTTTAGATCATAATGGATTTTTAATTGTTTCAGGAATATTAATTTACCAAAAAAATCAATTAATTAATTTATATAGAAAATTTAAAATTTATCCTGTTAAGATATCAGAAGAGGAAAAATGGATTACTATAACTTTTAAGAAAAAAAATGAAAAAGCACGTTGAATTTAAAAAATATTTAAGATCAAAAAATATAGACGCTTACATCATACCTAAATATGATCTTTTTTTTTCAGAAGAACTTATGGAAAGAGATGAAAGATTAAAATTTATTTCAAATTTTTCTGGCTCAGCTGGATGGGCAGTAATTATAGCTTCCCAAAAATTAAAATCTGCTATCATAAGTGATGGAAGGTATCAGGAACAATTAAAAAAAGAAGTTTCTCAAAAGGAATTTGTTATTTTAGATGGAGGTTTAAGTAAAATAATTGAATTTTTAAACTCACATAAACAAATCAACATTGTTGGCATTGACACTAAATTGATAACTATCAATCAGTTTAGATTGTTAGAGAGTGAATTAAAATTTAAAAATATAAAGTTCATTCTAAGTAGAAAAAATCTAATTGATGAAATCTGGAAAAACAAACCCACAATACCACAACACAAAATTATTGATTTAGCTATAAAGTACGTTGGTGAGAATTCTATAAGTAAAATAAAAAGACTGACTAAGATTATTTTAAATCATTCGTCTGAGGCACTTATAACATTTAAGTCAGATGCAATTAGCTGGTTGTTAAATATAAGGGGTAATCAATTAAAATATACTCCAGTAGTTAGATGTTTTGCATTGATACATAAAAGTAAGAAAATTTATCTTTTTTTTGAACATGACTTACCTCAATTAAGTAAACTAAATCATAGTGAGATTATATTAACTAATATTAATAAATTTCAATCTATTTTAAAAATGTTTGCAGGTGAAAGTTTTATTGTTGATTTTAATTCAACACCGATGTTTGTATTATCTTTATTAAAAAAAAATAAAATTAAATATAAAAATGTATCTTGCCCCATTTCTTCTCTTAAAGTAATTAAGAACTCTATTGAACAAAAAAACTTTAAAGAAGTTCATAAAGTTGATGGGCTAGCCTTTATTAGATTTTGGAGTTGGTTTGAACAATTAGATAAAAATAATATGTTTGATGAAGAGTATCTAGCTAAAAAGTTATTTGAATATAGAAGTGTAAACAAACTATTTAAGAGTAACAGTTTTCCTACTATATCAGCTTTTGGTAAAAATGGCTCAGTCATACATTACCGATATCCAAAGGGAAAAAGTAAAAAGATAAAGAGTAATAACTTGTATCTTATAGATTCTGGGGGTCAATATTTAAATGGAACAACTGATGTAACAAGAGTATTAATACACGGACAACCTACTAATGAAATGAAGACTAAATATACTATTGTTTTAAAAGGTCATTTAAGTCTTTCAAATCTGTTATTCCCAAAAGGAACTTTAGGAAAAGAGATAGACACTATTGCAAGAGCAGCTCTTTGGCAAAATAAAATGGATTATGCTCATGGTACTGGTCATGGGGTTGGATTTTATTCAAACGTTCATGAGGGGCCAGTATCAATAAGCAAGACAAATTCAAATGAACTAAAACCAGGAATGGTGATTTCAAACGAACCTGGTTATTACGGATCAAAATTTGGAATTAGAATTGAAAACCTAGAATTAATAAAAAAAGTTGGAAACTTTTTAAGTTTTGAAACTTTAACTCTTATTCCATATGAAAAAAAGTTAATTGATAAAAGTTTATTATCAAAGACAGAAATAAATCAGATTAATAAATATCATAAATTAGTTAATGAAAAGATAAAACCTTTCATTATTAAAAGAGATGGTAATTTAGTTAATTTTTTAAATAGAAAAACTTCAATTTTATAATTTATCAAGAATCTCATTGAGTTTTTTTTCATCTATGATTTTTATGTTTAATTCTTTTGCTTTAGAAAGCTTGCTTCCAGGGTTTTCTCCATATATCACTAAATCTATATTCTTGGAAACTTGACTTACAAATTTTGAGCCTAATGAATTAAGTTTTGTTTTAATTTCATCTCTAGTAAAATTATTTAAAGCTCCTGTAATTACGACTTTTTTATTTAAGAAATAGTTATCAACATTTAATTTTTGGTATGGCTTTATACTTAATTGTTGAGATAATTTATCTAATTCATCAAGATTTGTAGAAGAATTAAAAAAGTTAATTAAATCTTCTGCAACACTTATTCCTATCTGATCAATATTAACAAGATATTGAAATTCATCAGAAACTTTATCAGTAGCTTTTTTAATATTATATATTAAATTAGGCAAATCTATGTAATGTTCAGCTAAAATTTTAGAAGTATTTTCTCCAACTTGTTTGATGCCTAAAGAAGTTAAAAATTTATCAAAATTCACTAATTTAGCTTTATTAATATTTGAAAGTAATTTATTTACAGACAATTCTCCAAAACCATCATAACTTTTCAACTCATCTTTCTTTTCATAGAGTTTAAAAATATCACTATATGTTGTTACAATGCTTTTCTTAAAAAATAATTTTATTTGTTTGTTGCCAAGTCCATCGATATTCATTCCATTTTTCGAACAAAAGTGAATTAAGTTTTCAATTTTCTGCGCTTTACAATCAGTATTTATACATTTTCTTGCAGCTTCGCCTTCTTTTTTGGTAGTAATTTGACCGCATGCAGGGCAGTATTTCGAAATAAAATACTTCTCAGACATTTTTGTTCTTTTTTCTTTAACCACGCTCAAAATATGAGGTATTACATCGCCAGCCCTTTCTATTAAGACCGTATCACCAATTCTTATATCTTTTCTTTCTATTTCATCTTCGTTATGAAGTGTAACGTTTGATACTTCAACACCACCAATTTTAACTTTTTTTACCCTTGCAACAGGTGTTATTGTTCCAGTCCTTCCTACTTGCAAATCAATTTTTTCTATTATGGATTCTTTAATTAAGCTTGGTAGTTTATGAGCAATGGCCCACCTTGGGGCTCTAGACATTTCGCCAAGTCTTTTTTGTAATGCAAAAGAGTTAACTTTATATACTAGCCCGTCAATTTCATAATCAATCTTATCTCTCATTTCTAGCATGGAATTGTAATAACTTGCTATTTCGTCAAGTGTTTTTAGCAATTTAATATTTTCTGGTATATTAAATCCCCAATATTTAAATTTATCTAAAAGATTAATTTGTGTGTCAAAGAGGTTTTCATTAGATACTTCGCCTACCGTATAAGCAAAAAACATTAGATTTCTTTTTTTTATTTCATTGCTATCTTTTTGTCGTATTGATCCAGCAGCAGCATTTCTTGGATTTGAAAAAACTTTTTTATCATTAGTTAATTGTTCTTTATTAAGTTTTTCAAAGTCATTCTTTGAAATAAATATTTCACCTCTAACTTCTAAAAATTCAGGATAATCAATAATTTTTTTTGGAATGTTATCAATTGTTAAAATATTTTCGGTTACTAATTCACCTTCATAACCATTGCCTCTTGTAAGAGCTTGGCTTAATTCACCATTTTCATATAATAAGGATATAGATAGACCGTCTATTTTTGGTTCACATACAAATTCAATGTCATCACTACTTATGTTTAAAAATTTACGAGTTCTTTCTATGAAATCTTCTATATCATTAATGTTGAAACCATTGTTCAATGATAACATTGGTTTACTATGTTTGATTTTAGTAAATTTTTCTAATGGTTCAAAACCAACATCTTCTCTTTTCGTAAATCCCAAATTAGGATTTCTAACAACTAAATTATCGTATTCATCACAAATATTATCAAACTCTTTATCGGATATTACTGGATCATCATGGCCATGATATAATTTATTATGACGTTCTATTTGGCTTTTAAGAAATGACAAACGTTTATAAACATCACTGGACATATCAAGTCAACAATTTTAAAGCTGCATTTCTTGCTTCATCAGATATATTATCATCTGATATCATTCTAGCTATTTCTTCAATTTTTTCTTGATGATTTAGTTCAAATGTTTCAGTAATTGTTTCATTTTCAATAATACTTTTTTTTATTAAAATATGATGATTGCCTTTTGCTGCTACCTGAGGTGAATGTGTAACAACAATAGTTTGTTGATTATTCCCAATCTTTAATAATTTGGTTCCAATTGCGCTTGCAGTTGCACCTCCAACACCACTATCAACTTCGTCAAAAATAAGAGTTTTAATTGTATTATCTTTTTCTATAACTAGTTTCATAATTAGAAGAAACCTAGATAATTCTCCTCCTGATGCAATTTCAGAAATTTTACCTAATTGTGTATCTTTATTTGTTTGAGCATAAAATTTAACATCATCAATTCCTTTGGACGAAAAAAGGGAGTCTTGAAGAGGGTTAATTATTATTGAAAATCTTGCATTTTCTAATTTTAAAGCTGGAAGTTCATCATTCACTTCGTTAATTAGTTTCTGGCTTACTTCTATTCTATTGATAGATAACTTTTTTGCTAACTCCAAATATTCATTATAAGCCTCATTTGTTAATTGCTTTTGATTTTCTAATTCAAGTGAAAAATTTTTAATCGAGTTTAATTTTTGTTCTATTTCAATTTGTTTTTGTGGTAATGAATCTATCTGACAATTATGTTTTTTTGATAAATTTCTTAATTTATATAATCTATCATCGATTACATCCAAAGTATCATCTTTGTTTTCATATAAAAATTCGCTTTTATTGATCAATAAAGACAACTCTTCTAAAGTAATATAATTTTCATTGAGAAGCTTACTAATTTGATCAACGGATGGATTGTCATAGCTTTCTAGTTTTGAAAATAAACGTATTAAATTTTTAACTGAAGTATCTAAACCATTTTCACCATCAATTAAGTTTTTAGCTTCATTAAAAGTTTGAACAAATTTATCTCTATTTATTAAAGCTTTTCTTTTTATAATGAGTTCATTTTCTTCATTGCCTTGTGGTTTTATCTCAAGAAATTCATTGAGACAAAACTCTAAATAATCGCTATCATTCATATTTTTTTCATTCAATGAAATTAAATTACTTAATTTATTTTTGTTTGATTTATAATTTTCCCAAGAATTAAAAACTTTTTCTTTTAATTTATTGTTACCATAATATTTATCAAGTAAATCAATATGATTTTTTTCAATTAATAAAGTGTGATTATCAAATTGACCTTGTATTTCAATAAAATAACTTACAACTTTTTTTAGAGAATTTATAGAAATAGGAGTGTCATTTAGATATGAAAAAGATTTGCCATTAGAATGAATTTCTCTACGCACTATAAATTCTTCATTTATATTAATATTAATTTCATTTAAATAAGAAATGATAGTTTTATTGTTAAAGTTCTGAAAAATAGCAGTTACAGATCCTTTTGTTTGACCTTTTCTTATTAAATTAAAATTTGCTCTATTTCCTAATATTAATCCTAATGAGTCAATTAGAATAGATTTTCCCGTCCCAGTTTCTCCGGTTAAAACTGTAAAACCTTCATAGAAATTTAAGTTTAAATCTTTTATTAAAACAATATCTTTAATTATAAGTTTTGATAACATTTAAGATTAAAAAATTGAAATCATTTTATTCATTATATTTTTAAGATAACCGGTTTCATCAATATTATTTTCTTTATTAGTTATTTCTTTAGTCCATTTACTTTTAGGAAAATTATATTTTAAAATTAAATATGTTTGATGGGATTTATCTTTTAATTTTAACATTTCAAAAGCTTCATGCATTCTGTATAAAGTTTGAGGTATAATACTAGATCCTTGAAACTCACTAATTACAACTGAGAATCTATTTATAGCTGGAGATGGAGCATTATTTTTTAAATAATACATCCCGACCTCAAACTCTTTTCTAGCTAGGTAATTATTTAAATATTCTAATTTAAATTTAGCATCTTTTGCATATTTTGAATTTGGGTTTGTTTTTATAATTTTTTTAAACTTTTCTATTGCGATTTTAGTGAATTTACTGTCTCTGCTTGGGTCAGAAACTTTAATATAATAACACATAGCTATAAGATATTCAGCATATTGCGAAAATATACCATTAGGATTCATAGATATATAATCAGTTAATAATAAAATTGTTTTATCTGGTTTATTAAGTTCAAAATTTAAATAAGCATTATAAATTTGCGCTTGGCTAGAATATTCTGAATAGGGAAATTCATCATTGATTTTTATAAAATGATCAATACTTTCTTCAAATTTTTTTTCCTGAATTAATTGGATGCCTTTATCAAATATATTTTTATCATCTTCTTGGACAATTGTGATTTCCTTTTCATTTGCCGAACATGAAAACAATAGTAGTAAAATTGTAAATTTGAAAATATGAGCCATAATTAAATAAATTAATTTTATTAAATTAGCTTATTTTTAAAATTATTCCAAACTATTAATTAAGCAACATTAATATTATTTAGAGTATTTTCTGGATGAGAAATTGGTATGTTATATGGATTAAGTTCTATAATTTCATAATTGTTTTTATTTTGAAAAATCTTTTTAATTAATCTATTATTCAATTCATGACCTGATTGTATCGCATGAATGCTTCCTAAAATTGGTAAGCCAGACATATAAAAATCACCAACACAATCTAAAAGTTTATGTTTTACAAATTCCCTGTTACACCTAAGTCCAGTATCATTCAATATTTGATTGTCTTTTACAACAATCGCATTATTCAAATTACCACCTAATCCAAAACCACTAGCTCTTAATTTTCCAATATCTTTTGAAAGGCAGAAGGTTCTAGCGTAACAAATATCTTCAATAAAATTTTGTGTATTATGAGTATAGATATATTCATCTTTACCAATTAAATTATTTGAAAAGTTTATTTTTATCGAAAATGATAAGTGAGTTGATGGCAAAATTCTTATTGATCTACTACCATCTTTAATGCTTACTTTTCTAAGAATTTTTAAAACTTTTTTTGATTTTTTTTGATTTTGTAAACCAATCTGCACAAGTTTTTTCGTAAACTCATAAGAACTTCCATCCATAGCTGGTAATTCACTTGAATTAATTTCAATTAGTAAATTATTTATATCAAATGCATGAAGTGAGGCGAGAAGATGCTCTACTGTACTAACACAAATTCCATTTTTATTTTTTAACTTGGAACAATATTTTGAAAAATCGATATTTTCCGGCATTACTTTGATATAGTTGTTTAAATCTAGATCTGTTCTTTTAAATACAATACCATAATCTTCATTAGCAGGATAAAGTGTCATATTTACAGCTTTACCACTATGAATTCCAACACCACTAAAAGAAATAGGTGAACGTATAGTCTTTTGGTATGAGTTATTATTTAAAATTTGTGAATTTATTATATTCATAATCTTCCATTAATGAATATATTTAAATAATTTTTTAGATCAAATCAAATATAGTTACTAAATGTTTCATAATATGACAGACATTTAATTAAAAAAATATTCTTTTATTTTTTTTAAAAAACTATATATTCCGTTATTATTTTGTTCTCTGGAACTTTTCAATACTAAACCGGTTAAGCAACTAAAGCTTGGCGATTGAAGTAAGTCAGGTGCATTTAACAGTCCAATAGGTTTTCCAATTCTTATGTTACATTTAAAATAAGATTTTGCAATATTACTTATTCCATAAAGATTAGACGTTCCGCCTGTAATAATTACCTTTGAAATTTTTGAATATTCTGGATAAGAATTTTTTAAATTTTGAATTACTAATTCAAAAATTTCTTCAACTCTAGGCTTAATAATTCCAATTAACATAGATTTAGAAAAATTATGTGAAGTATGCTCACCTTGCTCATTAATTATATTAACATCAATGTTTTTAAAATCATCTAATCGATTAACTTCTGTTGATCCATGTAAAATTTTAAGTTTTTCAGCCTCTTCTGATTCAGTGCCTAGTCCTTTTACAAGGTCACTCGTTATATGAATTCCACCTATTTTAATAAAGCTAGAATAAATTAAACTATCTTTCAAATAAATGCCGATAGAAGTTAAGCTTGCACCTATATCAATGATAATAGTACCAAGATCTCTTTCTTCTTTAATCATCGTAGATATTCCATTTATTTCCGGTGTTATATAAAATTGATTTACTGTTAAATGACATAATTCAATTGATTTATTTAAATTTAAAATAACATTTTTATTAACATAGGTGTTGATTGCCTCTAAAGTTAGAGTTTCACTTTCAAGTCCAATCGGATTATCAACTTCTTTATCATTATCAATTTTAAAAGCCTTGGGTTTTCTTCTAATTTGAATATAATTTTCATATTTGGATTTGTATTTATCTAAGTTTAAAAGGTATAATATATCTTCTTTTTTTATTAAATTATTAGTAATTTTTATCTTATCAGACGTAATTTTAGTAAATGGTAATCCTCCAGTTATATTGCATGTGATATTTGAAATTCTAAATCCTGCCATTTCTTCGGCCTTTTGAACAGCTTTAGAAATAGCATTGGACAATTTATGTAAATCTATTACTTCTCCTTTGTTTAAGCCCATAGAAATGTGCTGTCCAAATCCTAATACTTTGATTTGAATATTGTTGTTATCTACAGATTGACCAATCAAGCATGCAATTTTACTATTACCTATATCTAAGCCAACATGAATTTTACTTTTATTATAATTAATTATTTCACCTTTAATTTATTTTTGGTTTAAGAAAATATTTGCCATAAATCCTCATATCTATTTCAATAAAATTACCATTTAAGATATTATATTTTGAAGCAACTCTGTTTAGTAATTTAAGTGTATCTAATACTTTGGTTTCAGGTAACAAAATTTTTACTCCATTTTTCAGATTAATATTCCATCTTCTTTGATTAACAAAAGAAAAAGATAAATAATTTAGATTTATATTACTTTCTTTTATTAAATCTAATATAACACTAGCATTTTTATTAGAGTTTTTTCCAATAAAAACAGGTAAATGAAATAAGTTTGGAGTTATTTTTGTCTCTATTATATTATTAAACTCATCTATAAGATAATTATTATTTTCAATATTTAGTAAACCAATTATATTTTTTTCTTCTATTTTGATTGTTATCAAATCATTAGATGTTTTAGTTATAATAAACTTTTTTATTAAATTTTTCTTGTTTAACACATCTGAGATGATGCTGAGGTTGTTAGAATTGATATCTTCATCTAATTTTGTTTTTAATTCATAAACTAAAGACTTTTTATCGATATAATTATTTCCTAACACAATCAAATTTGGTGTAGCATCATTACTAAACCTAAATAAAAGTCTTTCCTTATTTAATTCGAGTTTCTCTGCAATTAAATCTTTATATTTGAAATAAGAAAAGAATGTAATTGATAGAGTTGAAAGTGTTAACAAAATTATAATTAAATTTTTTATATTAAAAAAATGAATAAACTTTTTAATTTTACTAAACCTTCTCAAATTTTGCTTTTGAAATTAACTTATCAACAAGTTCAGTTAGACTTATTCCGCAATATTTAGCTTGTTCAGGGGATAATGAAGTTTTAGTCATTCCTGGTTGAGTATTTATTTCAAGCATATATATTGTACCATTACGATCATCATATCTAAAATCGCTTCTTGAAATTCCAGAACAACCTAAAAGTTTATGAGCAAGTTTAGCCCATTTAATAACTTTATTGTAAATATTATTAGGTATTTTTGCAGGCAGTATATGTAAAGATCCATTAGGGTTGTATTTTGAATTATAATCGTAAAACAAATTTTTTTTTGAAATAATTTCTGTGACGACTAATGGTTTATTTTCTAAAACAGATACAGTCAATTCTCTATTACCAACTAAAGGTTCTATTATAAATTGATTACTAAATAATTTATCTTTAAAATAATTTAAATCATTTTCATTATTTAATATATTTATTTCAACGGAACTACCGCCACTTATTGGTTTTAAAACTAATGGCAAAAATTTTTTATATTCATGAAGTGATTTAAAATCATATGTTTTTGGGAAAATAATTTTCTCTGCTGTATTTACAGAAAATTGACTTAAATAGTTTTTTGTTAATAACTTATTCATTGCTATTGTAGATGCATTTGCTCCTGAATGTGTATATGGCATTTCAATTTTATTTAAAAAAGATTGAATTGTTCCATCTTCACCAAATGAACCATGTAAAGCATTGAAACAAATATCAGGTTTAACAGTTAAAATTTGATCATAAAAGTTTTTATCAACAATGATTTTAGTAGCATAATATTTTTCATTATCAATTGCATCATAACAAGCATTTCCTGAATTTAATGAAACTTCTCTTTCAGAACTTAAACCTCCCATCAAAAAAGCAACATGTATTTTTTTACTTTTCATTTTTCACCAACAATCTTAATTTCCCATTTAAGTTTTTTTCCTGTTTTTTCAAACACTTTTTTTCTTACAATTTCTCCAAGTGTTTCAATATCAGTTGCTGTAGCATTATTTTCATTAATTATAAAATTACAGTGCTTATTGGAAATGACAGCTCCACCATTTTTTAATCCTCTACAGCCAGAATTATCTATAAGTTCCCACGCTTTAAAATTCTTTCCATTCATAAATGTACTTCCACCAGTTTTTTGTCCAGTTGGCTGGCTCATTTTTCTAGATTGAATTATTTCTTTCATCTTTTTTTGAATTTGTTCTTTGGAGCCATTACTTGACTTAAATCTTGCTTTTAAAAACATCCATTCATGACTTAATTTATTTGTTCTGTAATCTAGTTGAAGATCTTTAACTGTGAAACTTTTTAAAATTCCATTTTTATTTATTGCAGTAACATCAATTAAAATATTTTTAATCTCAGATCCGTATGCGCCTGAATTCATTTTTATGCCACCACCAATAGTTCCAGGTATGCCAATTAAGAATTCCAGTCCAGTTTTTGAATGATTTCTTGCAAACCTAGCAACATCAGCATCCATGGCACCACAATAGGCTGTTATAATTCCTTGTTTATCAATAAAAATTTCTTTCAATTTATTAAAGTGAATAATTATTCCATTAAAACCTAGGTCTCTTATGATTATATTAGACCCTGCTCCTAAAGGATATATTGGTAGATCTAATTGATTATCTTTTAAAAAAGAAACTAAATTCTCTTCAGATGAAGGTTGCAAATAATATTTAGAGCATCCGCCAACACCGAACCATGTTAAGTTGCTCATTTTTTTATTCTCAACTAATAAGGTTGTACTAATCATATTACTTATTATTTACTCAAAATTTCTAATTCTTTTTTTAGATTATTTGCTATTTTAGTTATATTACCTGCCCCTAGAAAAATAATAATTTGATAATCATTTATTTTTTTTAAAATAATTTTGTAAATATCTTCATCATTTATTATTGAACTAACATTTTTATGACCATAATTTCTTATTCCATTTTCAAGATCAATATTATTATAATTTGCTATTTTTTTTTCACCTGCAGCATATACATTTAATAAGACAACATCATCAGCATCGTTAAAACAAGAGCAAAACTCGTTAAAGTGATTTTTTAATCTAGAATATCTATGTGGTTGAAATATTGCCAAAACTTTGCTTTTTTCAGCTATTAATTTAGTAGCGCTTAAGGCTGCTTTAATTTCTTCTGGATGATGGCCATAATCGTCTATTATTTTTGTATTTTTATATGTATCTATCAACTGAAAACGTCTTTGAACACCATTGAATTTTTTTAAAGCTAATTTTATAATGTCTGGTTTTATTTTTAATTCTAAAGCAATAGATATTGAAGCTAGAGCATTTTGTATATTATGAAGCCCTAGCATTGAAAAGGAAATATTCTTGATAGTATAATTTTCTCCATTAGTTTTATTTTTATAGATGACATCAAAGTACATTTTTTGATTTTTTACTATAATGTTATCAGCTTTAACATCTGCATTTGGTGATAATCCATAAGTTATAATTTTTCTATTTTTTAAATTTGAGAATATTTTTTGTACTCTTGGGTGGTCAATGCAAACAGAACAAAATCCATAAAATGGAATTGAAGATATAAAATTTATAAATGCATTTTCTAAATTATTTTCATTTTTATGAAAATCAAGATGTTCTAAATCAATATTTGTAATTACTGCAACGGTAGGCACTAACTTTGAAAAACTACCATCACTTTCATCTGCTTCTACAACCATCCATTGACCTTGACCTAATTTCGCATTACTTGCCAAAGAGGAAATAATGCCACCATTTATTATCGTTGGATCCATTTTATTAGTATCTAGAATTTTTGAAATTAGAGATGTTGTTGTTGTTTTTCCATGTGTGCCTGCAATAGCTATTGACTTTTTAAGTTTCATTAATTCGCTAAGCATTTCAGATCTATGAATAATGGGGATGAATAGTTTTTTTGCCTCTACAATTTCAGGGTTATTTTGTTTAATTGCAGACGAATAAACTACTATACTTGCATTTTTAATATTATTTTTGTTATGTCCTATGAATATTTTAACTCCTAAAGAAATTAAACGATCAATTATCTTTGATGAAGATACATCACTTCCTTGCACTTCATAACCAGATTTTATTAAAATTTCAGCTATGCCACTCATTCCAATGCCACCTATGCCAACAAAGTGAAAAAAACCAAAATTCTTAGGTATATTAATTATCATTTTGATTTCATTTTATTATATGTTTCGTGAGAATTTCATTAGAAAACTTATATTTCATTTTTTTATCATTTTCGTATTTATATTTTTCTAAATTTAGCTTTATTTTATCTAAATGTAAATTTTTGGTAATTATGTCCTCAATTATTTTTATCAAAGTGTCATTTTCAAAATTATCTTCATCTATTACCCAACCAAGTTTATTATCATTAATAATTTTACTATTAATTGCTTGATGATTATCCATCGAATTTTTTAGTGGTATTATTATGCAAGGTATTTTCAAATGCAAAATTTCAGCTAAAGTAGAACCTCCAGCCCTGCAAATTATAAGGTCTGTGTTTTTATAATATTTTTCTATATTTGGGAAAAAAGATTTAACTTCAGACATTACATTATTAATTCTATATAATTGTTTTACCTTTTTTATTTTTGAATTTATCACCTGATGGAATATATATAACTGTTTCTTAACTTTTGGGTTTAAATTTATGAATGAATTCACTAATGAGGTTGAAAAGAAATCAGAACCCAGGCTTCCTCCAAAAACAAGAATATTTAGTTTGTTATTATTTCTTTTTTTTATTTTAATAGACTTAATTTCTTTCCTTATAGGTGTACCTGAATAAATTCTTTTATTAAAGTATTTTAAAGGTAAAATTTTATCAAATGGTATAAATGTTTTTGATGCAAAAGGTTCTAAAATCTTGTTTGCTCTTCCCATTATTGCATTTTGTTCATGAATAAAATATTCAACTTTAAAGAACATTTTTCCTATTAAACAAGGTAATATAGTGGTATAACCCCCAAAACTAATTTGAGTTGTTGGTTTATGTTTAAAATAAAAATGTGTCAATTTAAAGAAAGAAGTAATAAAAAAATATAAAAATATAAATTTATTTATTAAACCTTTTTTAAAAGGACTAATTGCATCTATAATTATAATTTCAAAATTATTTTGATTTAGTAGATCTTTTTTATTTAATATGTAATTGTATCCTCTTTTGTCAGTTATAAAAATTACTTCATTTGTTTTTTTTATTTCATATAGGATAGCTAAAGCAGGGTAAATATGACCGCCTGTTCCTCCTGCTATTAATGTAATGATATCGTGTTTTGATTGAATGCTCATTTATAATCTTCTATGTCTAAATTCACTTCGCTAAAATCAATTTGTTTTTTTGTTAAACTTAGTAAAAAACCAATAACTATTGCTGCAGAAATTGTTGATGATCCTCCATAAGATAAAAATGGTAATGTCATGCCTTTTGTTGGAATTATAGATAAATTACTTGATATGTGTATCAATGATTGGACACCAATTAAAGCTGATAAACTAGATAAACTTAATATTTGGAAAATATCTTTACATTTAAAGGCAATTATAATTGGCCTTAAAATAATAATTGTGTAAATTAATATTATTATTAGACATACAATTAAACCAAATTCTTCAGCTATCACTGATAAAATAAAATCTGTATGTGCATCAGGCAAATTATTTTTTAAGGACCCTTCGCCAATACCTTTCCCAAAGTAACCGGCATCATTAAATAATTTCAACGCTTGGTTAGCTTGAAAATTTGTGCCAAAAATAAAATCATTAATTCTTACATATACATGAGAATAAAAATTATAAGCTAATAAAATTACTATTGGAATTACAAATATTAAAAAAATAAAAAAAAGCATTGGAATTCCTATTATCAATAATTGAAAAATCCATATTGTTGTTATTAATAGTGTCATACCTAAGTCAGGTTGCAATAATAGCATTATATCAATTGATAAGATTGATAAGATTGATAAGAATAAAAATTTATTTTTTTGGGTTGATTTCCAGATAGTTAAAAGCCAAGCATTAATAATTATAAAAAATGGTTTTATAAATTCACTAGGTTGTAATGATTGGCCAAATACATCAATCCATCTTTTAGCTCCTTTAATGTCAGAACCATATTGAAGACAATATAATAACGATGCAAGAAGTAATCCAAAACCTACAAGCGATAGGAATTTAATTTTGTGAAAGTTTAATTTACTCAAAATCACTGCTATGAAAAAACTCAATATTACAAAGATTGTGTGTTTTATTGAAAAATAATAACTTTCTTTGTTTAATTTTAGTTCTAATGAGCTTGAAGATGTAAGAATAAATATCATTCCAAGTAATAATAAAGTAAAAAAACTAAAAAAAATCCATTTGTCAATAGTCCAAAGCCAAATTGAAAAACTTGATCTATCAGAACGTGAAAGCATCATTTATCAATACTCTTTAGTTGTTCAAATACTTCTTTTTTAAAAATCGTTCCTCTTTCCTCAAAATTTTTATATTCATCAAAACTTGCTGCGGCTGGTGAAAATAGTATTGTAAACTTGTTATTTTTACTTTTAGATATTATTTCAAATAAATTTTTAATTAATTCATTTAAATTATTAAAAAGAAAAATTTTCCTTTTAAAATTTGTTTCTTTAATTTGTCTATAAAATCTTTTTTGTGAGCTTCCAAATAAATAGATTGCCTCAACTTGCTGTAAATGTTTGACTGCTTCTTCTAAGCCATCTTTTTTTTCAAGTCCACCTGCGATCCAATGAATATTTTGGTATGATTTCAATGCAGCTGAAGCAGATTCACCATTTGTAGCTTTACTATCATTAATAATTTCAAGATAACTTGATTTGTAAATAACTTCCATTCTGTGAGGTAATGGGACAAAATTAAAAATTGATGATTTGATTGATGATGTTTTGACACCAATCTTTTTCGATATTAAAAACGAAATCTCAAAAAGAATTTTGTTATGTTCTCCCAAAAGATTATTACACTTTATTTCTTTTCCATATGTATTAATTACATTAACATCATTAGTATTTTCTAATTTTTGTGCAATTTTATTTTTTAAAAAAACATCTTTATGATTTACAACTAAATACCCATTATCTTTAATAGCTTCAATTAATCTTAATTTTGCATTTAGATATGCGTCAAAATTACCATGGTAATCTATATGATCATTTGATATGTTAGTAATAATACCTACATCTATTTTTAAACTAGGTATTGAGAGTAATTGATAACTAGATAATTCAACAATAACTATATTTTTTTCAGAGGGATTAACTAAGCATGCAGGATTTCCAAAATTTCCACAAATAATGTTTTTAATTTTATTTTCTGATAAAATATGAGAAATTAAGGAAGCTAAAGTCGATTTACCATTTGTACCAGTTATACCGATAATTGTCGATTTAGGCTTTTGTTCAAAATATAGTTCAATTTCATTTTGCAATTTAACTTTATGGTTTTCAGCAAGTTTAACAATTGGATGTTTGTTTTTACCACTAATTTTTATTCCTGGAGAAATAATTATTCTGCTTAAATTATTCCAATCCCAACTTATATAATTTTTCCAATACTTTTTAAGTTTTAAATTTGGTTTAATTTTATCGTCAAAAACTACAATATTTTTATTTTGTCTTTTTAATAATTCAAATGCAGCTAAACCAGATATTCCTAAACCAAGTATTCCCGTCAAATCTCTCATTTTAATTAATCAATCAAGTTTTATCTTAATTTTAATGATGATAGGCCAATTAAAGCTAAAATAACTGCGATAATCCAAAATCTGATTACTATTGTTGATTCTTCCCAACCTTTTTGTTCAAAGTGATGATGTAATGGTGCCATCTTAAAAATTCTTCTACCTGTGAGTTTAAATGATATAACTTGAATAATTACGGAAACAGTTTCTAATACAAAAAGGCCTCCTATTATTATAAGAACAATTTCATGCCTTACAGCTAAAGCAGTTGATCCCAAAAATGCTCCTAAAGATAATGAACCAGTATCTCCCATAAAAACCATAGCAGGAGGTGCGTTAAACCATAAAAATCCTAATCCAGCTCCAATTAAAGCTCCTGCTAAAACAGCTAATTCTCCTACACCTGGCACATAGGTTATTTGAAGATAATTAGAAAAGTTTATGTTACCCACTAAATATGATATTAAAGCAAATGATAAACAAGCAATCATAACTGGTACAATTGCTAGGCCATCAAGCCCATCAGTTAAATTAACTGCATTGGAACTTCCTACAATAACCAAAATACCAAAAGGTAAATAAAAAATTCCTAAATCAATAACTAACTCTTTAAAAAAGGGTAAAGAAACAGTGTTTTTATAATCCATTGGGAATTGTTGGTTAATTAAATATACAGCTATCAAAGCTGTTAAAATTTGAAATATTAACTTATATTTTCCTCTTAGTCCTTTAGTTGATCTTCTTTTTACTTTTAGCCAATCATCACAAAGTCCAATAAACCCAAAAATTGTAGATGTTATTAAAATTATCCATACTAGAATATTATCTAATTTAGACCATAAAATTGTTGAACATAAAAAAGCAAATAAAATTAATAATCCACCCATAGTTGGGGTTCCTTTTTTTTTAATCAAATGACTAGTTGGACCGTCATCTCTAATGGGTTGGCCAATAGATTGAAATTTTTTTAAATTTTGAATCAAAAAAGGACCTAGTAAAAAACTAATTATTAAAGCTGTTAAAGTTGCTCCACCAGTTCTAAATGTTATATATCTAAATACATTAAGTGGTTGAAAATAATCTACATAGTTTAAAAAAAATTCAGGAAACAATTTTATTCTCCAAGTGTATATTTTTTTTCCAAGTTTTTACAAAATTTATATAATCCTGTACCATTGGAACCCTTAACAAAAACTGTGTCATTATTGTGAACAAGTTTGTCAAAATTTACTTCCAATAATTTAATATTTTTAAAATGTCTACAAACAAAGTTATTTTTTAAATTATCTGTTAAAATTTTTGATATATTGCCAACTGTAAATAAGGTTTTTGGGCTAAGTTTTTTTAAAAAAGGAACAATTTTTTTATGACAGGTATAAGAATTGGGTCCTAATTCAAGCATGTCACCTATGATTAAAACGTATTTGTTAGAATTATTTTTATATAAATTTGTTAAAGAAGTCTCTAAAGAATGTGGGCTTGAGTTGTAAGCATCGTTAATTACAGTTATAGTTTTATTAGCGTTTATTCTTAATTTAAACTGATTTCCTCTCCCATCTGAAGGTGAAAGGTGTTTAATTTTTTCTTTTATTTTATTTAAATCAAGTTTCAAACATTTTACTATTGTTAAAATACTTATTAGGTTCAAAGCTAAATGATGTGGTAGGTGGTTAAGGTTAGTTTTAAAATTTTGTGATTTAATTAAAAAACTATCTTTTTCTTGAAAAACAGAAAAAATAGATTTTTTAACTCCAAATGGTATTATTTGATCTGTATAATTTAAGGCAATTTTTTTAAGAAAACTATACCATTTATTGTCATAGTTAAGAATTATTTGTCCATTTTTTATTAATCCATGAAATATTTCACTTTTAGCTAGTGCTATATCCTTTTCTGATTTAAAATTTTCTAGATGATTATTTGAAACATTACTAATTATAATTAAATCAGGCTTAGCAATTAAAGATAGTTTTTTTAATTCATTTTTTTTGCTCATACCTAGTTCTAAAATACAATAATTAAAATTAGATGGAAGTTTCATTAATGAGAGAGATAAACCAATAATATTATTATTATTACCAGGAGTGGCAAAAGTTTTGCCAAATTTACTAAAGATAACTTTTGCCATGTCTTTTGTAGTTGTTTTTCCGTTTGAACCCGTAATACCAATTGTTTTACCTTTAAATCTATTTCTGCTAAATTCAGCAAAATTTATTAATGCTGCATGTGTATTTTTTACTAATAATCCATTATATTTTAGAGCACTATTTTTACGTGATACAATAACTCCTGAAGCTCCTTTTTGTATTGCTTTTTCCAAGAAGTCGTGCCCATCAAAATTTTTACCTTTTATTGCTATAAATAAATCATTTTGTTCAATAGAACGTGTATCTATACTTATCCCTGTAATTTTTTTGTTATTTAAAAATTTTGTGGTTAAATCCTTGCCTTTTGAAGCGCTTATTAATTCATGTTTTGTCCACAAAATTTCATTTATAGAGCTATTACTCACGGATTAAGTCTATCCAATGTATTTTTAACAACTGAAACATCATCGAAAGGTAAAGTTTCAATTCCTATTGTTTGAGTTTGTTCATGACCTTTTCCTGCAATGATTAAAACGTCATCATTTTTTAAATAACTAATAGCTTTTTTTATTGCTACATCTCTTCCAGGTATTTCAATAGCTATTGGGTTATTGTTTATAATGGATTTTCTTATTAATGATGGATCTTCTGTTCTAGGATTGTCATCAGTAATTATAGTGAAATCAGAATTTTTAAAAGCTACTTCACCCATTTTTGCTCTTTTTTCATGGTCTCTTTCACCTCCACAACCAAATAATGTATATATCTTTCCACTAACATTCATTTTTTTTACTGCTAATATTGCATTTTCTAACGCATTTGGAGTATGAGCGTAATCAACAATTATAGTTGCATTACATAAGGGATGATTAACTATTTGCATTCTTCCTGGGACAGTTTGTAAATACGATAAAGATTTAAAAATTGATTCTTGTTTCAATCCAAGACCTAAACAAATAGAAGCAGCAGCTAATGCATTATAAATTTGAAAATGTCCAACTAAACCAATGTCGGTTTTGTATAATTTGTTTTTATATAAAATTTCTAATTGCCAAATTTTTTCAATTTTTTTTATTTGGACTAATTTGAGTTCACATTTTTTGTTAAATCCAAAATTAACAAATTTGAAATTTTTGGTTTTAATTTTATTATATAGTTCCATGCCATATTGATCATCTAAGTTGATAGAAACACAAGTTCCATCTTTTAAATATTCAGTAAATAGTTTCATTTTAGCACTGAAATAGTTGTCCATATTTTTATGATAATCAAGATGATCATGAGAGAGATTTGTAAATACAGCTCCATTAAAGTTTATACCATCTAAACGATTTTGATTTATCCCATGAGACGATGCTTCTAATGCAACATATGATATTTGTTTATCATATAATTTTGATAACTGTTTGTTTAATTCACTTGAATCTAAAGTAGTGAGGTTATTTCTTATCTTATGGTAATATTTTTCAGATGTTTCTCTTATCCCTAAAGTACCAATAGACGCTGATTTTAAACCGTAAAAACTCCATATTTGACGACAAAAATCTGTTACTGAAGTTTTGCCATTTGTTCCCGTTATAGCAATTATATTTTTTGGTTTTTTATTGTAAAACGATGAACATAAATGTGAGTAAATTTTAAAGTAATCTTTATTTGTTAATTTTATTATATCTTTACCTTTTTCCTCTTGAGAAATTACGATTGTTGCACCATTTTTTCTAGCTTCGTTAATATATAAATTTCCATTAGTTTTATTTCCAGCGAACGCAAAAAATATAAATTTTTTTTTTATATTATTACTATTGTTTGAAATACCATTGACCTCAATCTCTTTAAAATGATCTTCTATATTTTTAAACTTATCTTTTAAGAAATTGCTTCTATTTATTAATTCCCAAAATTGCATTTAAAGAGTTGCTCCCCTTATTTTATATTTTGTTAAACCTAATTGAGAAGATCCTAAATTTAATGGTTCAATTTTTAAAATAGGAGCAATTCTATTTACTAGTTTTCCTATGATAGGTGCAACAACCCACCCTGCAGTATTTCTATTAGCTGAGAATTTTTGAGGTTTAGGTCCATCTATAACAATTGTTAAAACATATTCGGGTTTGTTAATCGGAAATCCTCCAGTAAAAGCAACAATATTTTCAGTTTCAGAATATCTTCCGTCAATTAATTTCTTTGCAGTACCAGTCTTGCCTCCTATTGGATAATAATAACTTTTAGCTAATTTTCCTGTGCCATATTTGTCATTTACGACCAGATAAAGGATACTTCTTAATTTTCTTGAGGTTTCAGTCGAAAAAACTTGTTTATTTTGATTTTGAAAAATTTTTGTTTTTAATAAAGTAGGTGTAATTGATTTTCCTCCATTTAATGCTACTGATGTTGCTTTAGCTAAATGAAGTGGTGATATTTGTATTCCATAACCATATGATTTAGACATAAGTGAAGAAATATGAACTTGTTTATTAATGTTAGGTAATGAAGTCTCTATTATTTCAACATTAACTTTTTCAAGGAAACCTAACAAATTAAAATATTTGTCTTGAACTGTATGCCCCAGTGAACTTGCTATTTTTGCAGTCCCAATATTACTAGAATGAACAATAATTTCTGGTAAATTGATTGGAAAATTTATTTTTTTAATATCACTAATCTTTTGTGATTTGCTAACAAAAATAGGTGAAGAAACATCTATTAATTGATTTTCTTTTCCATTTTCAATCGCCATTGCTGCAGTAAAAATTTTTAAAGTTGACCCTAATTCATAAAGTCCTTTTGTTGCATTATTGAAAACTTGTTTTTCTGAGAGATTATTATTTATGTTATTATCATAATCTGGAAGAGAGATTATACTCACAATTTTTCCATTATTTGCATTCATTATTATTCCTGCACCTGCAGAAGCTTGAAATTTAATGATTTGTTCTAATAACAGTTGTTTAAAAATATTTTGAATCCCACTATCAATAGATAAGTGAATGTTTTTTGAAGATGAAAGTTCATCATTTAACTTTTTTTCAACTCCAGATATGCCTTTTCCATCAACGTCTACTTTCCCAATTATGTGGGATGCTAGGGATTTTCCAGGATATTTTCTAATATAGTTTTCTTCAATTTTAATGCCTGGTTCTCCAATCTTAAGAATTTTATTATAATCCTTAAGTGATATATTTTTCTTCACTTTCAAATATTTTAAGTTTGACGATAATTTATCTTTAAAATGAAAATTTATTTTATTACCAAAAATTTTTTTTAGTTCTAATTCAAATTTTTTTGGGTTTCTTAAAATACTTGGGTTAACAATAAGGTCGTGTTTTCTTATTGTTGTTGCAATCAAATATCCATTATTATCATAAATATTTCCTCTTATTTGTGATTTTTTTTCAGTAATTTTAAGATTTGATTGTTTATTTATTTTTTCTGGAGGCTTTATCATAAGCATTGAAAATGCAACACCAAAATAAATTATAAAAAAAGATGAAGAGCATATTAAAAGCTTAAACTTAATTTTTTTTATGTTTTCCATTTGTCAATTGGCTTGCCTTCTTAAAAAAGCTGGTATTTCTAGAACATCATCTAAATTATCTCGTTTCTCATTTTCTTCTATGTCAAGTAAGCTAATTTGTTCGCTTTTATTTTCTGATTTAATTGGGGTTTCGTTAAGATTTAAAAGAGGCTTTTCTTCATCATTCTTCTCATTTTCAGCCACATCTTTTAATGGATAAACTTCATTATCTTGTTCTAACTTTTCTAAAATGTTTTTATTTTTATTATTTGAAAATAAATTAGAAATTTTTTTCAAGAATTGATTTTCTTCTGTTATATTCTCTGTAACATCATTTTTTTTATTAAAAATATCTGATAATTCTTTTTCTTTAGTTTCTAAAAATGTCAAAGAATCTTTTTCAGGTTCTGCTGTAGTTTTTTCTGAATTAGAGATTTTATTGAGATCTTCTATCTTTGTTTCTAAATCTATTTGCCCTTCAATTTTTGAACTATGATCATCAATTTCACTTACCTCAGTTTGATTTATATTTCTATCAATTAACACCTCAGATTTAATTGATTGGTTGATATTGATACCTGTAGCCACTACAGAAACGTTAATGATTCCATCAAGGCTTTCATCAATAGACGAACCAAAGATGATATTCGCATTTTCATTTACTTTTGCTCTGATTAATGAGGCTGCTTCATCAACTTCAAATAATGCTAAATCTAAACCACCTTTTATATTTAACAAAATTGATGATGCTCCATCTATTGAAGAATTATCAAGTAATGGATTGTTTAGAGCCATTTCTGCTGCTATTTTAGCCCGATTTTCCCCTGAATGCTCTCCAGTTCCCATCATGGCTTGTCCTTTATTTTTCATAATGGTTTTTATATCTGAGAAATCTAGATTTATCATTCCTGGTGAAGTTATCAAATCAGTTATTCCTATAATTCCCTGGTAGAGGACATCATCAGCTAATTGGAAAGCTTCTGAAAATGTTGTTTTATCATTTGCTATTCGAAAAAGATTTTGATTTGGAATCACAATTAATGTATCAACTGAATTCTCTAATTTTTCTATTCCAATTAATGCTGTTTCCATTCTTTTTTTACCTTCAAAATCAAAAGGTTTTGTAACAACTGCAATAGTAAGAATACCTTTTTCTTTTGCTTTTTGGGCAATAATCGGTGCTGCGCCAGTTCCTGTTCCTCCTCCCATTCCCGTTGCAATGAAAAGCATGTTTACATCCTCAAGCTCCATCATAATCTCATCTATAGTTTCATTGGCAGCTTGTTCTCCAATTGTGTAATCAGAACCTGCTCCCAATCCTTTAGTAAGTTCTTTGCCAAGTTGTATTTGTGTCTTTGCCATGCTTCTCGATAATGCTTGTCCATCTGTGTTTGCTACCAAGAAGTTTATATTATTAACTTTTGAGTTAATCATTGTGTTAACTGCATTGCATCCTGCGCCTCCAACTCCAATCACGGAAATTTTTGGTTGAACATTTTCAATATTTTGAGGTATTGATAAATTTAAATTCATACTGATGCTCCTTTTCTAATTTTTTTCAAAATATAATTTTGAGATATCGTTTATATTCCAGATATCTGTTGGTAAAATTTCTTTCATATTTAACTGTTGCTCTGCAATTGATTGAAGTCTTTCAGGTCTTGATAAATAAGCAAGTTCAGCCTTTATAAGTTTTATATTTTGTTTTTTCTCTGAAATTAAATTATTCAATTTTAAAATTTCTTTTTCTCTTTGATGATAATTTTTTTTAATCTCGTAATTAAAAAAAATTACACCTAATACAGAAATAAATAATAATATATGAGTCGTTTTAATCACGCCGCAGCCTCATGCTTAAAAATAGGACTAAACTTTGTTCTTTTGGCAATTCTTAATTTTGCAGATCTTGCCTTATGATTAATTTTAATTTCATCGTCAGAAGGGAGTACTGGTTTTTTTGTAATTATTTCAAAACTTTTTCTTAAATTTTCTTTAGGAGGTAAAAATTTAGAAATTACTAATTTAGATTTACCCTGACATTCATTTAAAAAATTTTTAACAATTCTATCTTCTTTAGAATGAAAAGATACTACGCATAGAATGCCTCCATATGTTAAAAACTTTTCTGATGCAATTAATCCTTTGTTAAGCTCAGTTATTTCATCATTGATAAACATTCTAATTGCTTGAAAAGATTTTGTGGCTTTATCTATTTTTTTATTTTTACCAGGTATAGATTTTCTAATTATGTCTGCAAGTTCTAGAGTAGATGTAATTGGTGTTATTCCTCTTAATTTAACAATGTTTCGCGCAATTCTTCTTGAAAATACTTCATCTCCAAAGTTATAAAAAATGTTAGACAACATCTCGGCACTATAATTATTAATAACTTCAAAAGCTTTAATGCCGTCTTTTGACATTCTCATATCTAAAGGACCATCAAGTTTGAATGAAAATCCTCGATTTTTTTTTGTTAATTGTAAATTTGAAACGCCTAAATCAAATATCATGGCTCTGATTTTCTTTTTAGCATGATTGGGTTCTGAGAGAATGTCATCAATTTCTGAGAACTTTTTTTGGAAAAATTTAAATCTATTTTTGTATTTCTCTTTCAATTTATTTGCGTATTTCAAAACTTCTGGATCTCTGTCAAATCCATAAACATCACAATTAGTATTTTCTAAAATAGCACTGCTATATCCACCTAATCCAAAAGTGGCATCAATAATTACACCATTAGTAATCTTATATTTTTTTAAATTTTCTAAAATTTCATCTAGTAATACTGGGACGTGTTCTAGAAAATTATTCATTAGATACACCTGCTTTTTTATTAAGTATTAATTTTGGTGGCCCGCTAGATTGTAAGATTTTTTGAGTATTTTGATATTCTTTTTCATATTCAATATCTGACCAAATCATAAAAGATTTACCAATTCCTGCAAAAACAGCAATATCATCAATATCTGCATAAGATAAAAGAGATTCTGGGATATTAATTCTTCCCTCATTATCGTATTTGATTTCAAAAGAGTCAGCCATCATCATTCTTAGTATCGATGCATCTTTTGACATAGAGTCTATTTCATCAATGGCTTCCACGTATTGACTAATTCTTTTAAGTGTAGTGCCTTCTATACATTTCAATTGTAAACTTTTAAATAAAATTAATGAGCCTCCTTCTAAATCAAGATATGTTCTAAAGTTTCTAGGGACGGATACTCTGCCCTTTTTATCAATTTTATTATGAGAGGTTGATAAAAACATAATAATTTCATAATTTGATCACAATATTAATATTTTGGGATAGCATGGGATTTGTTGGGAGTCAATGGGAAAATTTATTTTTTTAAAAGAGAGCTTATAAGCCGGATTCTGTTTAATGTGATAATTCATCTTAAAAAGTTTTTACAAACTTTTTTTAGCGGCCTACCCAGAAACGTTCAGGAAAAACATAGTTTCTTCTATTTGGCCTTGCTCCAAATGGGGTTTACAATGCCAATTGTATTACTACAATTGCGGTGAGCTCTTACCATCACCTTTTCAACCTTACCTAAATGGCGGTATATTTTCTGTTGCACTATCCCTAGGGTTTCCCCTGCTGGGTGTTATCCAGCATTTTCTTCCTGTGGAGTCCGGACTTTCCTCTGCAATGCAGCTATCACAAAGCTCTCTTAAATTAATTATTATATATTATTTAATAAAATGCAATTTTTGTGAATCATTATTTATTATGATTTTTTCTAATATATTCCCATGACTTATTTATCATTTTTACGTAATGATTATTTTTTTCTACAAATTCTAGTGGTTGTCCTTTTGCTATTAAAACGTCAGGATGATGTCTTTTTAAAAGAGTTATTCTTTTTTTATTAATTTGATCTATTGGATCATTAATATTTGATTGCAAAACAGTATAAGGATCATTTTCGTTATTTGAATAAATTTCTATTAATAAATTAAACTTTTTTTTGTCAAAACCAAATATCTCAGACACTTTTTTAAGAAACTCTGTTTCTTCATAGGTTATTTTGCCATCAGATATTGCGATTGAAAATAACAAATGAATTAAATTTTCAAGTATAGAAGAATTTGGTTTAAATAATTTTGCAAGTTGTCTTGCATAGCTTTCAAAACCGTGGACTGATTGTTTTGCAAAATTCCAGACTTTTTCAACATTCTTTAACTCATTCTGATTTATAATTAAGCCTTTTTTAAAAGCATCTAGTTCTTGATGTGAAACAATTCCATCTGCCTTGGCCATTTTTGCAGACAATGCAATAATTCCAATTGTAAAATTAACTTGTTTAACGGCGATACTCTCTGGCAGTTTTTTTCTGCTAAATTTATCAATAGCATGACCAGCAAAAATTCCTAATAGTCCACCTAATGGTCCACCAACAACAAATCCACTAGTCCCTCCAAAAATTTTCCCCCAAATACTCATTGTAATAATAATTATACCATTTAACTTGATAACATTATAACAAGTTTAATATCATGAAAGTAAAATTAAATGTGGAGTAATTTTTGAAAAAATCAGATTTTACTGGATTAAAGTGCCCACTTCCAGTTTTAAAAGCAAAAAGAGTTATTAAAAAAATGAAACAAGGAGAATCTCATCAATTTCTTTCTGATGATCCAGGAAGTCCAATTGATTTTTCACACTTATGTGAAGTTGAAAATTTAGAATTAAATTTTGTAAAAACACATGGGATATATTTATTTAATATTAGGAAACTATAGAAAATGGCAATTAATATAATAAAGTCAGTTTTATTTAATTTACATTTTTATATACTAACTTTTTTGTTAATTATTCTAATGTCACCAGTATTAATACTTCCTTTTTGGTTCATTAAAATTATTGCAAAGATTTGGGGTAAAATTTTAGTTTTTGGAATGAAAATTTGGTTAGGTTTAAATTTAAAAATAATTGGAAATTATAATAAAAATAAACCTTGCATTATTGCAGTCAAACATCAATCTGCTTGGGAAACAGTACTTTGTACAAGTATATTTGACATGCCTTCAATTGTATTAAAAAAAGAATTAATTTATCTACCAATAATAGGACTATATTTTTTAAAGGGAAGGGCGATACCTATCATCAGAGAAAATACAATTGAATCTTTAAAAAAAATAGTAAAAATGGCAAAAATAAATTTGAAAAAGGGTTCTTCTATTTTAATTTTTCCCCAAGGGACAAGAGTTCCTTTGTATGCTTCGACAAAGGATTATCCATATCAATCAGGCATTTATTTTTTATATTCTCAATGTAATATCCCAGTAATACCAGTTGCTCACAACGCTGGTTTATTTTGGCCAAAGAATAGTTTTTTAAAATATCCAGATAGACATAAAACAAAAACTGTTACTTTAGAAATAATGGATGAAATTCCATCAGGGTTAGATAAAAAAACATTTATGGATAGATTAGAAAAAAGTATTGAAGATAAAACTAGAAAACTAATTCAAGAGGAAAGTGATGGATGACACATATGATAGACAGATTAATCATCAACTAAATGTTTTTAATAAACCTTTGCTTAGTTGTAATTGTAATAAAACTCTTATTGAAAGGATAAAATTGACGGGAATTTATAGAGATGGTTACTGCAAAACAGAAAAAAATGATTTTGGGTTACATACAGTTTGTTCAATCATGACTGATGAATTTTTAGAATTTAGTAAATCTGTTGGTAATAATTTATCAGATCCTATCCCTGAATATAATTTTTCAGGGGTTGCATCAGGTGATCGATGGTGTTTATGCGCCGAAAGGTGGAAGCAAGCATATTTTTCAAATAAAGCGCCTAAAGTAATTTTAGAATCAACAAACATTTTAACTCTTTCAGTGATAGAGTTTAATATATTAGAGAAATTTTCTTATTAGAAACAAAGAAAGGTAAAAATTATGCATTTAGATCAAGTTGTAAATGTACATTGTACTGATACAGACAAGGAAAACAAAGGTAGAGTTGTTAGAATTCATCCTAAGGGAATTGATGTCGAATTAAATGATATAATTTTAAAATTTAATAAATTGAAACCAAATTTATATGTTTGTAATTATTCAGGATTAGAGTTTGTTATAAAAACTTAAATTATTTTTGATTAGAATTAGCTATGTCGATAACTTTATCGTCTTTTTGTTTTTCTCTTCTTTTCATTCCAGCAACATCAATAATTCCGCCCTCAAATACAGCTAATTGATTATACGTAATATCCCCAGATATTTTTCCATTTTCCATGATAATTATATTATCAGCATCCACTTTTCCATTAACAAATCCAGAAATTATCAATTCTTCAGTTTTTAATTCGCCTTCAAAAATGCCATCAGTGTCTACAATGGTTTGATCTGCTTTCAAGCTACCAATAAATTTATTTTTTAAAACTATAGTTCCAGAAGTTGAGTATTTTCCTTCAAAAACTCCATCTCCATCTAATTGAGAGCAAGTGTCGATGTTTTTAATTTTATCCTTTAGTGGTGATGATATTCTGCTAATTTTAATCATTAACTATATAAACAATTTAAATTTAAATCTGCAAGTTAAATCATAAATTTTTTTATTGTTGATAGAGATTTATTCATAATATAAAAGTTAAACTTCTATGGAAAAAATTTACTATAATAACCCGCTTTTAAAAAGGTCATCTGAATTAAGAAAAGATAAAAATTTTTTAAAAAGTATTTTAGATAGTGAAGACGTAAATTTTGTTCCAATGAGAGATGATGAAAATTATTTCATATCTGTAAAAGAAGAAATTAAACCACTTATTCTTAAAAAACAAGAATTAGAACTTTATACAAAAGACATAAATTTAGATAAAATGATATTTTTAGGAAAAATAAATGAAAAATATTATTTTTCTATCAATATAAAATCAAAAATTGATAAAAATAATTTAGAAATTGATCAGGGTGATATTATTACTGATCAATTAAGAAATGTCATTGGAAGTTTAACAGAGTTGGATAGCTCATATTTAGCATTGGCTAAAGGTATGATTTTTTGGCATAAAAAAAACAAGTTTTGTGGAGTATGTGGATCAAAAACAAAAACGCAAGAGGCTGGTTTTGTTTTAAAATGTGTAAATAAAAATTGTAATGAAAGCCATTTTCCAAGAACAGATCCAGCTATAATAACACTTGTTTCAAATAAAGATAAAGTTTTGTTGGCACGTTCGTCCAGGTTTCCACAAAAAATGTATAGTACTCTTGCTGGATTTGTTGAACCAGGAGAAAGTCTTGAATTAGCCTTAAAAAGAGAGGTCTTCGAAGAGGTTGGGGTAAATGTCAATAAAATTGAATATTTTCAGTCTCAACCTTGGCCATTTCCAGCATCTTTAATGCTTGGATTTTTTGCCGAAACAGAAGATACTGATCTAAATATAGATGAAGATGAAATAGAAGATGCAAATTGGTTTGATATTAGTCAACTAAAAGATTTGACTCATCCTGACATTGCGGATGGATTTAAACTTCCTAGATTTGACTCTATTGCAAGAAGACTTGTTAATAATTGGATAAGAAGACATGAGTAAAAATAAAATTTTTGAAAAAATTAAAATTAAAGATACTGAATTTTCGAACAGAATTGTTGTATCTCCAATGTGTCAATACTCTGCAGAAAATGGTTTGATGAATGATTGGCATTTCCAACATTTGTCACAATTTGGTTTTAGCGGTGTAGGGCTAGTGATGATTGAATCAACAGCTGTAGAGAATATTGGAAGAATTACCCATAATTGCACAGGAATTTATGATGATGATTGTCTTTTATCAATTAAAACTACAATGGAAAAAGTTAAAGCATTATCATTAAATGAGGTTAAGTTTGGAATTCAACTTGGTCATGCTGGTAGAAAAGCATCTACTCAGAGACCTTGGGAAGGAAGATCTTATCTAAGACATAACCAAAATCCTTGGAAAACAATTGCACCATCGGCAATTCCATTTGACAAAGATTGGCCAATTCCTAAAGAGATGAATGATAATGATTTGCAAAGGGTAAAAACAGCTTTTATTGATGCAACAAGAAGAAGTGTTAAAGCTGGATTTGATTTAATAGAAATTCATGCTGCCCATGGATATTTATTACATCAGTTTATTTCGCCAATATCAAATCAAAGAAAAGATAAATATGGAGGGAGTCTTGATAATAGAATAAGATTTCCTTTAGAAGTTTTTGAGGAGGTGGTTAAAGTTTCAAATAATTTGCCTATTGGAATGAGAATTACTGGAACTGAATGGGAAAAAAATGGAATTGAAATTGAAGATGCATTAGTTTTTTCTAAACAACTTAAAAACTTAGGTTGTGATTATGTTTGCGTTTCAAGTGGTGGCAATACACCAAGTCCTAAAATACCAGTTAAAGAGCATTATCAAGTACATTTATCGAAACATGTAAAACAAAATTCAAATATTTTAACTAGAACAGTTGGAATGATAACAGATCCAATTAAAGCAAATAAAATACTTGAAAATGATGAAAGTGATATGATTGCAATGGCAAGAGCATTTCTATCTAATCCTAGATGGGTTTGGGATGCTGCTGATATTTTAGGTGCTGAAATTGAAACTCCTAATCAATATGCAAGACGTTTTAAAAAATCTATTTAATATTTTTTTTTCCTTCAGACAGCAGTTTCATCAAGGATTTAGAATGTTCTTCTGACAAATTTAATTCTTTACGTAAATTTTCAATTTTTTGTGCTTCTTCGTCAGTAATAATCCCATCTCTCAGGGCCTCATTAATTTCTGCCTCAAAAAGGGCTGACTTTCTAGACCTTAAATTAGCAAAAGAAGTAGCGACTATTCCCGTCAAAAGGGCTACAGTACATATTCCCATTATAGCTGTAAAAGCTCCAATTACCTTTCCTAAAGGTGTAACTGGAGAGACATCACCATAGCCAACTGTTGTTAATGTAATGAGTCCCCACCACATTGTTTCAGGTATTGAGCTAAAGTTATCAGGTTGTACCTCATGTTCTGCAATGTACATTAAAGAACTAGATAAAAATAATGCGATTAGCATTAGATATAATGCTGCTGAAAATGATTGCCAATCTTCTTTTATAGCCGAGAAAAAATCTTCCAAAGCTGTAGAATAATTTGATAATTTAAGAAGTCTTAATAATCTTATTACTCTTAGCCAACGTAAATCAACACCTCCAAAAAATATAGGAAGTATTGAAGGCAAAATAGCTACTAAGTCAATAATTCCATTAAAGCTAAAGATATAATTCAATCTTTTCTTTATTAAATTTTTGGAAATTGTTTCTGCGTTTGCGTTTGCTGACCAAACACGAAGAAAATATTCGATAGAAAATATAACAACAGATATTGTTTCAAAAATAAAAAATTCGTAACCAAAACTGTCTCTTATTGATTTTACTGATTCTAAACATACTGCAGTTACATTTAATAGAATGAGAATAAATAAGAAAATATCAACAAGTCTACTTGGCAAATCCGTGGAAGAGCCTCTTGAGAGTAATTCGTTAGTCCTAATTTGAATTTTATGATATTTATTCATTATTCTTATTTATGGTGTGGTTGCTGTTAAGCCTCCATCAACTACAATCTCGGTCCCTGTAATATATTTTGCTTCATCTGATGCTAAAAATAAAACTGCGTTCGCTACATCAAATGAACTCCCCATCTTTTTCATAGGAACTTGATTATTTCTTGTTTTAACGAATTCCTCATATTTCCCATCAGCATATTTATTTGCAAGTCTTTCAACAAGAGGGGTGTGCATTAATCCAGGAACAACACAATTTAATCTTATTTTATTTTCTGCATGTATAATTGCTGTTGTTTTAGTCATTTGCATTAAGGCTGCTTTAGATGCACTATAACCAACCTGAGGTTTACCCACATATCTCATTCCAGCTACAGATGAAATATTCACAATAGATCCACCATCAATTTTTTTCATTGTTGGTATAACTTGTTTGATAGCAAAAAAAGCAGTATCTAAATTTGTACTAAATTGTTCTCTCCAAACATCATAATCCATAACTTCTGGGTCACCTGGCTCAGATCTGCCTACATTGTTAACTAAAATATTAATTTTTTTATGCTGATTTGTTACGTTTTTGAAAAAAGATTCTACATCTTTTTTATTAGACATATTTACTTCATGAATTTCACATTTGTTGTTTTCTTTAAGAATAAAATCCTGAGTATTTTTCGCTGCTTTATAATTTAAATCTGTTCCTATAACTTTTGCTCCTTGCCTTGCTAACAAAGTTGCAATAGCTCTACCGTTTCCCCAGCCTTCACCTTCAGATCCACATCCTGTGACAATGGCAATTTTTCCATCTAAATTTAACATATTTTTTTTCTTTCAAATCTTATGTTTTAACTCTAACAT
>CACOVB010000008.1 GCA_902630555.1 uncultured SAR116 cluster alpha proteobacterium | reverse complement strand
TCAGGTCGATTGGTTGATTGATAACGGTGTACATGGACTAGCAGCAGGCGGAAGCACTGGAGAAGGACATGTTCTTGATAGAGAAGAATATATAAAATTGATGAAAACTACTGTTGATTCTGTTGATGGAAGAATACCCGTAGTTGCCGGAATTGTAACTAATTCAACATCCGAAGTGATAGCTAGAGGAAAGTCCGTGAAAGATTTAGATGTAAGTGCCTTACAAATAACTCCACCACATTACCTATTTAAACCTGACGACGATGCTATGGTTAATCATTTTAAAGAGATATATGATGAGTGCCAAGTTCCTATTTTAATATATAATGTTGTTCCCTGGTGTTATCTTTCTCCAGATTTACTTATTAGAATTATGGAGAAGGTTCCTGGAGTTTTGGGCGTTAAACAAAGCGCAGGAGATATGAAATTATTTGCAGATCTAATAAGAAGAGCTAATCCAAAAAATCTTATCTTTAGTGCTGTGGATGCTTTGCTTATGTCATCTTATCAGCTAGGAGCGCCAGGGGCCATTGCAGCTATTTTAACTGCAGCTCCAGGCCCATCTGTAAAATTATGGGATGCTGTCCAGAACGAAAATTGGGATATTGCTCTTGATCTCCATCAAAAATTGATGCCACTTTGGGATGCTATCGGTCTAGATAACATGCCATCACTTTGTAAATATGCTCAAAAATTACAAGGATTAGATGCGGGATATGCCAGAAAACCAACATCACCTGCTACAAAAAATCAAAAAGAAAAAGTCGAAATTGCGCTGAAAGGCCTAGGGTTAATATAGTGAAGAATAAAAATTTTCCCCAAGCAACAAAATCAATAGCTAAAGCAAAGCTTGATTTAAAAGAATGGGGATATTGCTTACTTAAAGATGCAATTCCAACTGATCTAAATGATGAATTATCAAGAAGATTAGTTGAACAAGCCAATGCTGAAAAAAAACAAAATTTAGCTTATGAAGATGGTAGTAAAGAAAAAAAGTGGGGTGAATTTGATAACACCAAAAAAGGTGGAATTAATCAAAGAGTATGGATGCTTCCTAATAAAGGAAAGATTTTTTTAGATGTGTTGAAAATGCACAATTATACAAATTGCGTTGAAGCCGTTTTGGGAAAAAATTTTATTCTTTCAAGTTATAATGCAAATATAGCAAAACCTGGCGGTATTGCAATGGATCTCCATACAGATCAATGGTGGAATCCTGACCCAGTAAATAGAGATGAAAATTTTTTACCAATTAGTTCTATAACTAGAAAAAAATTTGATTATAAAATTAATAAAAACGTAAATAAGAATAATGACTTAATTACAAGACCAGTAGTTTCGAATGTTCTTATAATGCTTAATGGAATGTCTTTTGAAAATGGAGGAACACTAGTTGTCCCAGGCTCTCATAAATTTGGAAGGCATCCCAATAAAAAGTTAGATAAAAAAATTGTACCAATTGCAGCTGAAGGCCCCCCCCGGATGCGCTATAATAACTGATGGAAGATTATGGCACGGAACTGGCGCTAATATAAGTGATAAAGAAAGACTGGCAATTTTAATTACTTTCTGTGGACCACAATTTAGACCACAAGAAAATTATACTCTAGGACTTAAGAAAAATATATTTAGTAAACTATCCGATTATCAAAAAGAACTTTTAGGTTTCAAAGTCTGGAACGGCTACGGAAGAATTGGTGATCCAACTGATGATTTTCTAAACATAAATCCAAAATTAATTGGAGAGTTAAAACATTAATAAATTTTAATTTTAATGAAGTTTTTTCTTGAAAATTTTAAATGGCTATTAGCTTGTTCATTAATGTACTTTTCTTCATGTTTTGGACAAACTTTTTTCATTTCACTCTATGCTAATGAGATAAGATCCTTTTTTCAGTTAAGTCATGGTGACTGGGGCAGCATCTATGCATTAGGAACTTTAGCTTCTGCCTTTATGATGTTAGTTTTAGGTGGATTAGTTGATAAATATGAATTCAAAAAATTAATTATATTTGTTTTTATTTTCTTATCAATTTTATGTTTTGCAATGGTATTTAATTCGTCTCTTTGGATATTAATAGGTATTATTTTTGGGTTGAGATTTTTTGGTCAAGGGATGTTATTCCATTTACCCTCGGTAGCAATTGGCCGTTGGTTTGGACAAAATAAAGGTAAGGCAACTTCAATATCTGTCCTTGGGTTTTCATTTGGAGAAGCAATTTTTCCAATTATCATGACATTAATTATATCTTATGTTGGTTGGAAGTTTAGTTGGAGCTTTGGTGGCATCTTACTTATACTAATACTTCCAATTATAATAAATCTTCTAAAAGTTGAGAGGATACCTAAGTCATCTCTTAGTACAATTACAGAACAAACTGGATTAAATGATAAACATTGGACTAGAAAAGAAGTTTTAAAATTTTGGCTCTTTTGGTCAGTAATTTTACCTTTATTAATTACACCAATATTTTCTACAGCATTTTTTTTCTATCAAATGCATTTAATTGAAATTAAAAATTTTAGTGTAGTAAATTATTTTTCTATTTTCCCAATATATACAGTATCTTCAATGTCTGCTTTGATTCTTTCAGGATGGATGATTGACAAATTCGGAGTTTCTAAATTCATACCCTACTACCTAATACCTATGGCATTAGGTTTAATAAGTTTTTCAATTGGAGATAATTATTTTTATGTATTTATTGGATTTGTTTTTCTTGGATTAACACAAGGTTCAGCTATGACTATAGGTTCAACATTTTGGCCTAATTATTTTGGGACAAAAAACTTAGGATCTATTCGGTCTCTTTCAACATCCTCTATGGTTTTTGGAACAGCCCTAGGTCCAGTTATTGTAGGTCAATTATTAGATTTAAATATTTCATATAATTATATTTTATTTGGCATGAGTATTTTAGCTATTGCTTCTGCTATTTCTTTATTTATAACAATGTCTAGAATACCTAATTTAAAATAACGGGAGATTGAAATGTTAAATATTTATCTAGCTGGTGAAATTCATTCTGATTGGAGAGATGACATCATACAACTTACAAAAAAAAATGATTTAAATGTTAATTTTTCTAGCCCAGTAACTGATCATGATGCATCTGATAATTGTGGAGTAGAAATCCTAGGAAATGAAGACACCCAATTTTGGAAAGATAATAAAGGAGCTAAATTAAATGCAATTAGAACAAGAAAAGAAATTGAAAATTCAGACATAGTTATAGTGAAATTTGGTGAAAAATATAAACAGTGGAATGCTGCTTTCGATGCAGGATATGCAGCCGCGCTAAACAAGTCTCTAATTATTATTCACTCTGATGAGCACCAACATGCTTTAAAGGAAGTAGATGCAGCGGCATTAGCTGTTGTTAAAAACAATGATCAAGTGGTTAAAATTTTAAATTATGTCATTAATGGAAAACTAAATTAAAAATGTTTCATATAATCTTGTTTAATCCTGAAATACCACCAAATACAGGAAATATTATGAGATTATGTTCAAATACAGGCTCAAATTTACATTTAATTAAACCACTTGGATTTGACTTAAATAGTAAAAATTTAAAGAGAGCTGCATTAGATTATAGCGAAATATCTAATTTAAAAGTATATGATAGTGTAGAAGATTGTTTTTCAGCAAATAAATTTAATAACATTTTTGCTATTACAAAATTTGGAAAAGAAAATTTATTTTCTCTTAAGTTTGATATTGATGATGCCTTTTTATTTGGAAATGAAACCTCTGGATTACCCTCAGAAATATTAAACTCATTTACTGCTAAATACAAACTGCGCATACCAATGAAAAAACAAAACAGAAGTCTAAACTTAAGTAACGCTGCAAGCATAGTTTTATATGAAGCATGGAGACAAAATAATTTCAAATCTGCAGAAATATCCTTCAATGGTTAAATAATTGATTTTTTCTGATTGGTTATCTATTAGTATTGTCTGCCTAATTGGAGCAATGTCACCTGGACCTAGCTTGCTTATAGTTTCTTATCAAACAACATCATTTGGTTTGAAAAATGGCATAGTATTTTCTTTTTCTCACGGTTTAGGAATTTTTTTATATGCTTTTTTTACAGCTATAGGCATTGGATTATTAATAACAAAAAGTCCAATTTTATATAACGGCATACAAATAGTTGGAATTGTATTTTTAATTTATTTAAGTTTTCAAATGTTAACTTTTAAAATGGAAACCCCAGCTTTAGAAAATAAAAAAGAAATATATAAAAATCCATTTTTAGTTGGAATTACAGCTTCAATAGTAAACCCTAAAATTATTCTATTTTTTACATCTATTTTTAGCCAATTCATAAAACCAGAAATGATTTTTATAGAAAAAATATATATAGCTTTTCTTGCTTCTATAATTGACATCACATGGTATATTTTAGTCTCATTTTTTATTCAACATAGTCTATCTAAATATATTAAAAATAATATTTCAGTTTTTATGAAAATTATTGGGTTAATACTAGCTTTAACAACAATTATATTAATGAAAAACTTACTTTGATATTTTAAAATTATACAATTTTTTTAATGCCTATTGAGGTAGAAGATTGTTTCTGATTATAATTGTTACCCCAACTAATAGTTCCAATATCATTGCAACTAGGACATAATATATCATTTATTCCATTATCATAACCACAACTTTTACATAGGTATCCAAAGCCAACTTTAGTATTAGCTGCTTGTTTTAAATATGTTCTTACATCATTAGTATTATTTTGTGATGATGCAATCTCTGCTAAGATTTCAAATCCTTCTTTTGGCATTTCACTTTCTTTTATAGTTTCCAAAATACTTTTTGCTTCACCCCATATTTCTTGACTAACTGAAAATTTTGCAATCAAAACTTTTGCAAATATTTTATTGTGAGATGACAGAGAATTATTATTTATGATTTTTTTTGCAAAAGATACTTTTTCACCAGAATTTGAACTTCCAGATCTGTCTACCATTTCAATTAAAACATCATAATTTGGACTAGAGAAAAAAGTTTTTTTAAGAACATTCATTGACTTAGATCTTACAGAAAAACCTTTAATAATTTTTATTAAATTTAAACATGCTTGAAAATGACCTGGATTAAATTCTAAACATTTGGTTAGATACTTGTCAGCTCTTTTATTATCTTTACTTAGTATATTCAAACCTTCCAAAAAATTTAATTCAGATAAAATTATATTTAATTGATTATCTGGAAATAGATTTTTTAATAATGTATTTTCACTTAATTCTAATGCTTTTTTAAAATTTTTTAATCTTATTGCAGCTAGAAATAAAGTTTTTAAAACTTGTTCTGAGGAAGGGTCAATTTTAAATGCTTCATTTGCATATTCATAAATTTTATCCAAATCTTTTTCTTTTTTCATTAAAGCTAAATAACCTATGAAAGACGTATTTTTTTCATTAGTAAGAGATAACAAATACTTATCAGAATTTTTATTATCATTTTCATTTTTCAAATCATCAATTGTATCAGCATGTTTAAGAATAATTTTTCCTAATTTTTTATCCAGAATGTTCTTATTGATCATTCGGGCTTCCAAAGCTGCTTGTTTATATTCACCATGACTTGCCAATAAATAAGCTTTAACAAGATTTTGTTCTACCTTTTGTCTATTTTTTTTATCTCTTCTAGATATAGCAGTACTAGGAATATTAATTATCGTTAACCATAATCTATCTAAAAAAATTAAGATCAAACTAAAGAAAGCTAAAATTAATACTAAATAACTCGTTTCAATTTCTATACCCCAACCAAGCCAATCTATCTTTGTATTACCTTCAGTTTCTGAAATGAGGATAGCAATAAATGCTATGAGTAAAAGAGAAACAATTAATTTCAAAAACTTAAAAATCATTTAATTAACCATTATCCTTTGCTAAAAATAATTTGCATTTAGATATAAAATTTTCTAGACCTACTTTCCAATCATCAGGAAGTTTTTCCAAATAATATAAAACTGATTTCAAATCACCATTTACTGCACTTATCTCAGCTTTAGTAATAAGAGATCTTGGTGAGTCATTATCACCATAATCTCTCAATTTAAAAAATCCTGAAAGTTTATTTATAATATCATTAAATACATTTCTTTCTTTAGTGTAATCAAACTGCTCTTTACTTAACAACTTCCTTTTTAAATCTTCAAATTCTTGAATTAATTCATCAAGTTTTGTTTTTTTATTTTCAGTAGTTTTTGTATCATTATCATTCCTAATATTATTATCTTCTGATAAAACATTAGGGTCTGATTCATTGGATACTTTATTTTTTTCAAAATCTAAAACCTTTGAATTTAAATCATTAATTTTTTTTTCAATTTCATTAAGTTTATCAGTAAAAATTTCAGAATTAAAATTTGAGATTTTCTTATTATTAGTAACAAAATCATTTCTGAGATTTTCTATTTCTTGTTTAATTTCTTTTTTAAAATTATTAATAACTTTATTTAAATTATCAGAACTTTTGATAGTTTCTTGGTAAATTTTTTTTTCAAAATCATTAGATGAAAACCATATGAAAAAAAAGATCATTAAAACTATAGAAAGTGAGCTTAGCGTTAAAGAAATAATTAAAAATAGTTTCGTATATTTCTCTTTAATTATAGGGGCCATTTCAATAATGGTTTCATCCTTATCTTCTATTGTTTTATTTTTTTGTTTCTTTGTCATTTTTTAATTTGAATCTAAAACTATTTTAACCTCTTTTAAGAAACTTTTCCTAGAATTCTTTTTAAGAATTAAAATGTTTTTCCATCCAAGACTTAGAGCTTCTTCTTTAATGTCTGCACTCATACAAAAAATTTTTGATTTTTTTAAAAGATTTTCAAAAGTCTTCAGTTTATTTAGAGTTCTAGTCAGTAATTTTATATTTCTTGATGAATTTACAATAAAGGCATTATTACTAAAGCATTCATTTTCATTAATTTGTAAATTCGTTGAAAGATCTCTAAAAGCCATTTCATAAACAATATTTTCCTTTAAAAATCTTTTATTTTCTAATAATTTTGTCTTTAAAACTCTTTTTCTATGGAGACCACAAAGCCATAGTCCTTTAGAATAAATTTTAGTATTTGAAATAACTAATTCAGATAAACTCTTAGAGTTACCTTCTGATACAAAAAAATCATCATAACTATTCTTTTTTAAGGCATTTGCAGTCTCAATTCCAACTACAAATATTTTTGGGATTTTATTATGAATTTTTTTATAAAAATTAATAAATCTGACAAAAATTGTAATTGATTTAGCACTAGTTAATAAAATGAAATCATATTTAATTTTATAATTAGGAATAGTTTTGTAATTACACTTAGTAATTGGAAGGGATTGGGATTTAACCCCAATTTTTTCTAAATCTTTAACTGTTTCAAATGCGTCTTTAATTTCTCTAACAACGAATACATTCATAAATATTTACTAATGTTATAATTCTAACAATTTTTTTGCGCCTTTTTTAATTAATTTTTTTGCTAATAATTCACCTGTAGTTATTGCTTCTGTTTTATGGCCTTCAATTTTATCTGTAATCATCTTGGTCCCTTTTGTATTAATTATATAAGCTTCTATAGATAATGTTTTATTGTCTATAACATTCGCACTTACAGAAATTGGTGAGTAACAATTTCCATTTATTGTCTTTATAAAACTTCTTTCTGCTAGTGTTTCAGCAAAAGCTTTTTGATCATTAAGAGAAAAAATTATCTCATTTATTTTTTTATTTTTTATTTTATTTAAACATTGTATTGCAATGGCACCCTGACCAGCTGAGGGTGGCATATCTTTAATTGGTATTTTGTATGAGTAATTAATACCTAATCTATTTAACCCTGCTTCAGCTAAAACTAATGCATCGTATTTATTTTCATTTAATTTTGAAATTCTTGACTCAACATTACCTCTGCACAATTTAATTGTAAGATCATTTCGAAAATATTTCAAAAATGCCGTTCTTCTTGGAGAAGTGGTGCCAATAATTGCATTTTTTGGCAAATCAGAAAGACTTTTATGTTTACCAAGTAGCACATCATTTCTGCTATCTCTGGAATGAATGGCTCCGATGAAAGTATCTTTAGCAATATGAACTTCCATATCTTTTAAAGAATGAACAGCTATATGCGCATCTCCATTTAAAAGACTTCTTTCTAACTCCTTAACAAATAAGCCTTTACCTCCGACCTCGGCAAGAGGTTTATTAAGAAGTTTGTCTCCAGTTGTTGAAACTTTCACAACTTCAATTTCAAAAAACTTCTTCAGGCTTTTACTTACAATTTCAGTTTGCTTTAAAGCTAAAGGAGATGATCTTGAGGCAATTTTTATTTTTTCCATGTTGTTAATGACTTTTATTCAACTTGTTTATTAACAATTATAAATTCTATATTTTGAAAATCTTTGTTATAAACATATTTTATATATATAGATTTAAAAATGACAAGCCATCAAAAAGTAAAATATGTACTTGGAGTAGAAACAAGTTGCGATGATACAGCTATTGGCATAATTGATTCATCTAAAAACATAAAAGCAAACATAGTTTTAAATCAAAATAATTATCACAAAGAATTTGGTGGGATTGTTCCAGAAATTGCTGCTAGAGCTCACCTAAGTTTTATTGATATTGCTTTAAAAAAAGCTCTAACGAGAGCTAAAATAAAATTGGAAGAAATTGATCTTTTTTGTTCAACAGGTGGTCCTGGTTTAATTGGAGGATTAATCGTTGGAAATACTTTTTGTAAAACGTTAGCTTGGTCATTCCAAAAACCTTTTTTAGCTATTAATCACCTAGAAGGTCATGCTTTGACAGCTAGACTATTATACGATGATTTGAATTACCCTTTTTTGCTTTTATTAGTTTCAGGCGGTCACACTCAGTTGATAGCTGTTTTGAATTATGGAGAATATATTAGAATTAGTACTACGCTAGACGATTCTGCAGGAGAAACTTTTGACAAGGCTGCAAAAATGATGGGTTTAGATCAGCCAGGTGGACCATTAATTGAAAAATTAAGCAAGGAAGGTGATGAAAATTTCTTTAAGTTTCCAAAACCTTTATATAAATCAAAAAATCCTAATTTTTCTTTTTCAGGATTGAAAACTGCATTCTCAAAAACTGTAAATAATTTAGATATAAATATTAATAAACATAACTTAGCAGCATCATTACAAAAAACAATTTCAGATTGTTTATTAGATAGAACAAAATTAGCAATTAAAATTTATAAACAAATAACTAAATCACATAAAGTAAACTTAGTAATAGCAGGAGGAGTTGCCGCCAATAAAAAAATCAGAGCAGACTTAAAGAACTTATCTAATAAAGAAGATATTAAATTTTATATTCCAACTATTGAATTATGCACGGATAATGGGGCTATGATTGCATGGGCTGGATTTGAAAGATATAAGCTTAAAAAAGATACAATGTTTAATTTCAAACCAAGACCAAGGTGGCCATTAGATCCAAATGCTTTTAAAAATAATCCAACCATGAGACTTGTTGGTAAAAAAGGTATAAAAGCTTAATGACAACTTCAGATAAAATTATTTTTTATGGAGGAGGTGCATGGGGACAAGCTTTAGCAATAGCTCTATCAAATTGTAATACACAATCATCAATTTTAGTATCTGACAAAAAAAGAATGGAGACTTTAAACAATGGAATAACTGAATGTTTTCCTGATATTATATTTCCAAAAAATATTTACGTTTCAAATGATAAAGGTATATTAAAAGAAGCAGACATTGTTTTCATAACAACACAAAGTTTTAGAGTTCAAGATGCAGTTAATGAAGTAGTTTCATCAAATCCAAATGTAAAAATTATTTTAACATCAAAGGGCTTTGCAAATGATAAAGGGGAATTATTTTCTGAAGTAATTTCAAAAAAATATCCCAACTTAACTTATGGTATTTTAACGGGACCAACATTCGCAAGTGAAGTAGCTAAAAACTTACCATCAGCTGCGATTATAGCTAGTGACAGTGAAATATTCAGTAAAGATATATCTACCCTTTTCAGCAATAGTTGCTTACGCCTTTATCCATCAAATGATGTTATTGGAGCATCACTTTCTGGAGCTATTAAAAATATTTTTGCAATTGGAACAGGTATATCAGATGGATTAAAACTTGGCGAGAATGCAAAGTCAGCAATTATTACTAGAGGAATAGCAGAATTGTCACAAATTATACTCAAACTTGGTGGCAAAAAGGAAACGGCTTTTGGATTGGCTGGAATAGGCGATATGTTTTTAACATGTAGCTCTCCCACATCAAGAAATATGAAGTACGGATTAGACCTTGCTCAAAATAAAAATAACAAAAATATTCCACTTGTTGAAGGTCTTTATGCTCTTAAATCAGCTAAATATTTATCGGACTTATATAAATTAGATACTCCCATTATAAATTCTATTTTTGACTATATATATAATAATAAATCTATTGATAAAATTATTTTAAATCTATTAAATCGTCCTATTGGAATAGAATTTAAAAATTGAAAGGTTTTTAAAAATGAATTTTTGGTTATTTAAATCTGAACCCAATACTTGGTCATGGGACGACCAAGTGAAAAAAGGTGAAGTTGGAGAACACTGGGATGGTGTTAGAAATTACCAAGCATCAAATAATATGAAAAAAATGAAAATTGGAGATCTTGGTTTTTTTTATCATTCGGTTAAAGAAAGAAGAATAATTGGTATAGTAAAGGTAATAAAAGAATATTATCCAGATCATACAGACAAGAAAAAAATATTTGGGATGGTTGATTTAGTTGCAGTAAAGAAATTTAATGAATTTGTTACACTTGACCAAATAAAAAATACAAAAGAGTTATTAAATATGCCATTAGTTAAACAAAGTAGATTATCTGTCTCTCCTGTTACAAAAGCTGAGTGGGAATTAATTTTAAAAATGGGTAAAACTAAAATTTAAAAATCTATTTCTCATTTTTATGTATGAAATATAAATTTCTTGCATAAATTAAAATACCTACTGATTGACCTGCAATAATCACAGGATCTTTTCTCCATATTGCATAAGTCAGCAAAACCAAACCCCCTGTGATAGAAAAATACCAAAATGCTACAGGAATTACTGACTTTTTAGCATTTTCACTTGTTATCCATTGAATTAGAAATCGGGCTGCAAATAAACCTTGTCCACCAAAACCAATGATGACCATTATATTTTCAGGTTTATCTAACAAAACATCTGACATGAATGGGAGAAAATAAATAATGATATTTGATACAAAAATTGCGCCTAATTCAATTTTTTCCGATAAAAGTGATATGAAGTTCATAAATAGATCCTATTTTTTAATTTCATTAATCTTTAAATTTTTAGGATATCTTTTTAATAACCACATCATACCAACTATATCAAAAATGCTAACAAATAATCTTCCAAGATTTGTATAGTTAGAACTTCCTTTTGACCTAGGCCGATGATTAACATCATGTTGCAAAACTAATGCTCCTTCTCTGGATGCTAATGCTGGAAAAAATCTGTGCATATGATCAAAATATGGGAATAACAAATATAATTTTTTATGAAAAACTTTAATGCCACAGCCTGTATCGGGATGATCATCATTAAGCAAATGTCTTCTGAAAAATTTACCAAATTTAGATGCAATTTTTTTTCCTAGATTATCCTTACGATTTACTCTTACCCCACCAATCAACAATAAGTCATTTTCTGAATGATTAACGAATTTTTCAAGCATGGCAGGTATATCCTTAGGATCGTTTTGACAATCACCGTCTAAAGTAACTATTATTTCGTAACTTGAATTATGAATACCTGTTTTTAACGCAGCTGATTGTCCTTTAGAAGAATTATGATTTAATATTCTCAAATTTTGATTTTCCTTTTTTAAAATCTTTAAAATATTTATAGAGTTATCATCAGAACCATCATTAACAAAAAGGATTTCAAACTTTATTTTATTACATGCTTTGTTAATTTCTCTAGTAAGTTTTTGTATATTCTCAGACTCATTTTTTATTGGAATTACAATTGAGATTTTTTGATCTTTTGACATTAATATCTTTTATAATTTTTGCAGTTATTTGGCTACTTTAAAAAAAAGAATTTTTATATTTTGGCCTTTTGAATAATTAAAACCTTTAATCTCTCTTATTTTTTTTAATTTAAGATTTAGATTTGAAGAAGAATTAATAAACTCATCTAATTCTCTACCCTCAACTAAAACAAGGTTATTATTTCCTTCTGCAAGAAAAATGGCCGCTTCATTTGGATCTGATAGAATTATCTTACCTTTAGCTAAAAAAACTAAGCTTGGTTCATGATAACCAGTAACAGATAATTCTTCGTAATTAAGTTTTTTTAGTTCGTCAGAAATTATCTTACTCGGAAATAAATATTTTAAACTAGGTAAAACAAAAGTGAAAATGGTGATATAAAAAATTACAGAAAAAAATATAATATAATTTTGAAATGTTATTTCTTTTTTAAAATTAAAAAGATGAATTTTTTTTCCATATATGACTTTGATGTTAAATAAAATTGATAAGATTAAAATCAAAAATGAAATTAAAAACAAAATAGCTATATAAAGATATTGATCCGTTTTATTTTCATTAAAATTAATTAATAAATAACAAAGAAATAAGCTTAGAACAATGCCGCCTAAACTAAATAATAAAGAAAATAAAAAAACAAAATTTTTTGAAATTAAAGATTTTAAATTTAATTTGTTATTCTCAAAATAAATTATCGTGCCAGCCACAATTAAAATTAGTGGAGAAAAAACAGGTAATGGATAATGAAATAATTTTGTAGGAATTAATTCTATTATGATCCAAAAAGGAGCAAGCCAGCAAATTAAAAATCTAATGCCTAAATTACTTAAATTATTTTTTACAAAGAAAAAAGCCAATGGAAAAAAAGATGCTAACGGCCAAAAAATCAAACTTGAAATCAAAAAATAATAACCTGGATAACCCCCATGACTTTCTTGTTCGCTAAAAAGTTTTGGTAAAAAATCTTCATTTATAGCTCTTTCAAAAAATGATCCATCTGTAGTTTTTTGTATAACATAAACCCATGGTAAAACAATTATCATAAAACAAATAACACCCCAAAAAGGTCTAATGTTTTTTAATAGATTAATGTCTTTGTTCCATAAAACATAGCTAGATAAAGTGAAGATAAAAACGACTAATGAAATTGGTCCTTTAATAAGAAATCCAATACCTAAAACTGACCACATAGATATTGGAATGATTAAATCAAATAAAATAGATTTCTTTTTATTTAAAATGATTTTTAATAATAAAAATTGTTGAAGAGTAATAAATGATAACAATAATGTATCGGTTTTAGCTACATGAGATTCAAATATAAATAATAATGATATCATTGAAGTACTAACAACAAATAAAGACGCTTTTTGTCCAAATAGAATTTGTGAAAACTTCCATAATATCAAGATTGTTATGAGAGCACCTAGAGTAGATACGTATCTGTATGATGAGATTTTATCTTCACCAAATATGTTAGCAAAAATTGATTGAGCCCAGTAAATACCTATTGGTTTTTTAGCCCTAATTTCATCCAAAAATTTTATATTTATATAATCATTAGTTTCTATCATTTGATAAGTTGATTGAACAAATCTTGATTCATCCCTATCCAAAGGTGGTATTGACTCCAAGCCCATGAAAAAAGGAATTAAACAAAAGATAAAAAAAATAATTTTATATACTAATTTCTTTGTTAAACTTAAATTCTTGATGTTACTAAACATTTATTAATTTTAACTTTACAGAATGAAAAGACATAAACCACTTAAAGTCTTATACATAAAAAATTAAATTTCAAATGATAATAAATAGAAAAAAAATTTGGGAATTATCTTGGCCAATCATTTTAGCAAATTTTTCTATACCACTTGTTGGGTTAGTTGATACATTAATTATGGGGCATATGCCATCAAGTGATTATCTGGCAGCTGTAGCTTTAGGTGGGATTATATTCAATTTCATGTATGCTGGGTTAAATTTTCTTAGAATGGGTACAACAGGAATAATTGCTCAATATCATGGCAAAAAAAATACTGAAGAAATATTCTTAGGATTATTAAGGCCTATCATTATAGCAATTATAATTGGAATAACTTTATATATTTGCAAAAATAAAATTTTTGAAATTTCAAATTATTTTTTTAATCCTTCAGAAAAAATAAGGGAATTTTATAAAGATTATTTATTCATAAGAATAATAGGTTTACCTTTTGGATTGATCAATATTGTTTTTTTAGGTTGGTATTTTGGAATTCAAAAAACAAAATTTGTTATGATACAGCTTTTTATAATAAATTTTACAAATATTATTTTTTCAATTTATTTTGCCGTATATCTTAATTTTGGAATAAGCGGCGTTGCCATTGGCAGTTTTATATCTCAGATATGTGGTTTTATTATTTCAATCTATATGTACTTCATTATTGCAAATCCCAATGATTTTAAAAAATTTAAATTTAAAACATTTATTTTAACTGAAAAAGTTTTAAGGATATTTAATATAAGTAAAGACTTGTTTATAAGAACAATGTTTTTAGTTTTTGCTAAAGCTTTTCTGATCAAAAAATCTTCAGATCTTGGAGTTAATGAATTAGCATCAATGGAGATTTTATTGGTTCTATTTAGTTTATGCTCATATACAATAGATGCATTTGCTCATTCAGCTGAAACCTTAGTTGGAAATTCTATTGGATCTAGAAATAAAAAAGAATTAAAATCATCCATTTACTTAACTTTTGAGATGGCATTTTTATTTTCTTTTTTCATTGCCATCTTATTATTTTCTTTAAGAGATCTTATTATATTCTCTATTACAGACATTGAGCCTTTAAGAAAAATAATTCAAGATCTTTGGATTTTAGTAATTATCACCCCACCAATTTCAGTACTTGCATTTCAATATGATGGTATATTTGTAGGGTCAACATTAGTAAAAGAAATGAGAAATTCTATCTTAATTTCATGTTTAATTTTTTATATAATTATTGAATTTCTAATCAATGAAATAATAAATTTAAAATACTTATACTCTTGTTTTTTAATTTTTTTGATACTACGAGGAATAATACTCTTTTTATATAACAAAAGAGTGTATAATTTAGTTGATGGATAAATTATGATTGATCTTAATAAAAAAAATGAAACATTTGTAAAAAAAAGCTCAAGAAATAACTCTAAATTATATTTAGTGAATAATTTAAATGACTTATTGAGTTCAAAATTGTTTTCAGAAAAACAATTAAATAATTTTAAGACAAATTATAAATTTAATTCTGATAAACCAATTATTAATTTATTTGATTTTGATCAGAAAAACCTGATCACAATTGCATATTTAAATCCAAATAAAAGTTTTAGAGAAAGTACAATTGATCAAGCCGCAAAAATATGTAATTTGCTTGAAGATAGGGTTTGGGATCTGAATATTTTATCTCAATATGATGAAAATGATATTTATGAATTTTTATTAGGTTGGGGATTAAGTTTTTATAAATTTAATGTATTAAAAAAACATAATATTAAAAAATATTTAAATATTCTTTCGTTAAATAATAAATATAAAAATCTAGTTGAAACATGCTCTATCGAATTAAGAGGGATTAACTTAGCAAGAGATTTGATTAACCTTCCAGCAAATTATTTAAACCCTGATCAATACGAAATAGAAATAAAAAAAATATTTAAAAGTTTAAAATGTGTAATTCATAAAGGTCGTAACTTTGATAAAGAATTTCCACTAATTTCTATGGTAGGAAGATCATCTGAATTTAATCCTAAGCTTATAGAAATTAATTGGAAAAACAAAGACGTTAAGAAAGACAAAAATAATGTAACAATTATAGGCAAAGGCATTACCTTTGACAGTGGTGGCCTAGATATTAAACCAAGTGGGGCCATGTTAAACATGAAAAAGGATATGGGAGGTAGTGCAATTGCAATTGGTTTAGCAAAAAGTTTGATAGATTATAATAGCAAAATTAATCTTAGGCTTCTTATACCAATTGCAGAAAATTCGATTTCTCAAAAATCTATGAGACCTATGGATATTAAATTTTCAAGAAATAAAACGCCAGTTGAAATTGGAAATACTGATGCGGAAGGACGTTTAATTTTAGCAGATACATTATCTTATGCCCAAGAGGGTAAAATTAATCCTGATCTTATAATTGATTTTGCCACTTTGACTGGAGCTGCAAGGGTAGCTCTTGGCACAGAAGTTCCAGTATTCTTTTCAAACAATGAAAACATCTCAAAAAAGCTTTTAGATAATTCAATTACAATGGTTGATCCTGTATGGCAATTACCTCTTTTTACTCCATACAAAAGGTTCCTTTATTCTGAAAATGGTGCTCTTAATAGTACAGGCTTTTCTGGCACAGGTGGTGCAATCACTGCAGCATTATTTTTAGAACAATTTGTTGATAAAAAAATTAATTGGGTTCATTTTGACTTAATGGCTTGGAATCTTACCTCAAGACCTGGCTTCCCAAAAGGAGGAGAAGCAATGAGCTTAAGAACAGTATTTAAAACAATTAATGAACTGTTTAATTAATTCAAAAATTGAAGAACCTCATTAAGCAAATCTTTATTGTAAGCTGCAATAACTTTGAATTTCTTTTTTGTTTTAAAATCAAATGATATTTCTGAGCCACTCCAATCAGTTATGGATATTTCCCTAGATTTTAATATTGGAATAAGTGGCAAAATATCCCATGAATTTAAATTTTCTTCAATGACTAAGTCTATTTTACCTTGCGCAAGTAAAATATAATTATGACAATCACCTGACCATATATTAAATTTTACATTATCAATTATTGAATTAATTTTTTGTAAGTTTAAAAATTCAAATAATTCAGGTGCTGTTGAAGCAAAAATTGCATTTTTTAAAGTTAAATTTTCTTTCTCTAAAAAACTACAATCATTCCCATTTAAAATTAGTTTATCCTTATACCCAATCCATAATTGATCTAATTCAGGAAAATCAACCATTCCAATAATAGGTTTATTATTTTTCAAGAGACCAATCATTGTTCCCCATAATGGTCTTCCAGACATATATGATTTCGTTCCATCAATAGGATCAATAATCCATGTAAATTCAGATTTTTTATCAATTACTTTGAACTCTTCACCAATAATATTGTGAGAAGGGAAACCATTTTCTAAATATTTTCTAATATGGTTTTCAGCTTCTATATCGTATTTTGTAACGGGGCTGTCGTCAGTTTTAATTTTATAATTATTTTCTAAGTTTGATTTATTTAGTGTAATTTTTCTAACACTTTGACTTATTTCATTAAGACAACTTGTAAAAGAAGAAAAGTTTTCTAAACTCATCAAAACTATTTATTTGGCAGAGGTGCCGGAGCGTTTGATTTTTCCCTTAACCATGCAATGAGATTTGCTCTGTCCTTGGTTTTCTTTAAACCAGCAAAATTCATTTTTGTACCTTTAACGTATTCTTTAGGCTTATAAAGAAATTTGTTTAATTCTTCATAAGTCCAATTACCATTCAATGCTGCAAAAGCTTTGGAGTAACCATAATCTGCTTTTCCAATTGGTTTATTAACGATGTTGTATAATCCTGGACCTACCTTATTATTTCCTCCGTCAACAAAAACATGACATGCTGTACATTTTTTAGCAACTTTTTCGCCTTCCATAATATTAGCACTTGCTAAAAGGTTGATAATCGGTTCAATTACTGATGCCTCTTTTACTTGAGTGTTTTTAGTATCCACGTTAGCGACTTCAATTGGGTATGCATTTTTCTCTAAAGTTTTTGAATTAACTAGAAAACTACCAACTTTACTAAATCCCATTATTAATAACCCAGCACATAAAACTCCAGCTGCGATTTTATTAAATTTCAAAGGATCCATGTTAACTCCACTCTATCAAAATAAGGTATAATATTTTTATATTTCATTATATAAATTTTTCAATTAAATTATTAAAATAAAATAATTTTAATCAAGATTAAATTCTTTATTACATTTACAGGCATTTAAATTGTCATACAAAAACTTTGCTATTTTAATTCCATCAAGAATAGGATCAACAAGACTTAAAAACAAAGCCTTGATTGAAATAGATAAGAAACCACTCATAGAGCATGTAATAAGAGGCGCTATAAAATCTAATTTAAAAGTGCCTATTATAGTTGCGACAGATACCCAAGATATTGTTAATATAGCTGAAAGATGCGGACAAATAGGAATTCTTACTAGAAAAGATCATAAAAGTGGATCTGATAGAATTTATGAAGCACTTGAAAAATTTGATCCACAAAAAAAAATAAAAAAAATTATTCACCTGCAGGGTGATTTGCCTAATGTTTCAAAAAAATTAATCGTAAGTCTAGCTGATATAATTAAGAGGAATAGATGTATTGCTACTCCAGTTGTTCAAGCAGATAAAAATGAGATTTTAGATGAAAACATTGTTAAATGTGCAGCATCTTTTAAAAACCCAAAACCAAAAATTGGAGAGATTGGAAATGCACTTTATTTTAGTAGATGTCCAATTCCTTGGGGAGACAGTATTAAATGGCATCATCTTGGCATTTATGGCTGGGATAGATCCATAATTGAAAAATATATAAAACTCAAACCATCAAATTTAGAAATGAGTGAAAAATTAGAGCAATTAAGAGCGCTAGAAGCTGGAATTAACATTAAAATCTTAATTACAAATGAGAAACCTATTGGTATAGATACTATTAGTGATTTAAAAAAATTTAAAAAGAGTATCAATGCTTATTAGTAAAAAGAAATTAAAGATAGCTTTTCAAGGTATGCCGGGAGCTTATTCTAATATGGCCTGTGAAGAATGTTTCCCAAATGCAAAAGCAATTCCATGTATTTCATTTGAAAACATGTTAGAAACTACAAAAAGGAAAACTTCGGATTTAGCTATGGTACCTATTGAAAATTCAGTAGCAGGCCGTGTTGCAGATATCCACAATCTTATACCAGAAAGTGGACTTCATATAATTGGAGAGCATTATCAAAAAGTAAATCATCAACTTTTAGCCTTAAAAGGTGCAACCCTCAAAACAATTAAAATAGTTAAAAGTCATTCGCAAGGTCTTGCACAATGTAGAAAATTGATAAAACAACTTAATATAGCACCTGTTCAGCATATAGATACTGCAGGAGCTGCTTATGAATTGTCAAAAGGAGATGATATAACTGTAGCAGCAATAGCATCTAAAATGGCTGCAAAAATATATGGGTTAAAAATTCTCAAAACGAATATTGAAGATGAGGTTAACAACACAACAAGATTTTTAATTATGTCTAACAAAAAAAGCATACCCAAATACGACAAAAGTAAAGTTTACGTAACTACTATTGTATTTGAGATGAAATCAGTTCCTGCTGCTCTATACAAAGTTTTAGGTGGGTTTGCTACAAATGGGATTAATCTAACAAAATTAGAAAGCTATATAAGTGGAAAAAATATGAAAGCGGCAAGATTTTATGTAGATGCTGAAGGTCACCCCCACGAAAAAGGCATGCGAAACGCGCTTGATGAAATGAAATTTTATACTCTAAAAGGAAGTATTAAAATATTAGGTTCATATTTAAGAAATATACCAACAAAAATTTAAATATCTTGAAAGTCATACTAAACTAATACATATTATCCTTGGAGAGCTTCATGGACGTGACTCTTGCTAACCCGGTCAGATTCGAAAGAAAGCAGCCGTAACAATGATAGCGGGTCATGAAGCTCTCTTTTAAGAAAATAAAATGAATTATAAAGTTCTTGCAAGAAAATATAGACCTCAAAATTTCCAAGAATTAATTGGTCAAGATATACTAGTTAACACCCTAAAAAATGCTTTAAATGACGGTAGATTAGCCCACGCTTTTTTATTAACCGGAATAAGAGGAATAGGAAAAACAACTACTGCTAGGATAATTGCCAAAGCTTTTAATTGTGAAGGTGATAACAATAACAAACCAACGTTTGAGATTTGTAATAACTGCGGACCTTGTAACGCTATCACAAAAGGAAATTCACTTGATGTTATTGAAATTGATGCGGCAAGTAAAACGGGTGTCGATAATATAAGAGAAATCATAGAATCTGTGATGTATTCTACAAACGAAATGCGCTTTAAAATTTATATCATAGATGAAGTGCATATGTTATCTACTGCCGCTTTTAATGCATTATTAAAAACACTTGAAGAACCTCCAAATAATACCAAATTTATATTTGCAACAACTGAGACAAAAAAAATACCTGCTACTATTATTTCTAGATGTCAAAGGTTTGATCTTAAAAGAATTGATCAAGAAGTCTTAATAAATTATTTAAAATCTATTTGTGTTAAAGAAGATATTACTATTGATGATGAATCACTCAAACAAATTAGTTCTTCTTCAGAAGGTTCAATGAGAGATGCATTATCTATTTTAGATCAAGTAGCTGCACTTTCAAATAATCAAATTCAAATTACAGAATTAAGACAATTATTAGGAATAAGAAGTAAATTAGATTTTATTAAACTTTATAAATTCTGCTTAGATGCCAAAGCTTCAGAAGCTTTAGACTATTATTATCAATTAATTCATGACTCAACAGATCCGTCAGATATACTTAATAGTTTAATAAGCATATGTAGTGATGCATGTAAATTTGCAGTTAATAATAATCTTCTAAATGAATATGTAGACGAATTCAAAAAAATATCAGTACATGGCATCACAAAACTTTTAAGGTCTTGGCAAGTTTTAATTAAAGGACTTGATGAGACAAAAAGTGGAACAAACCAAATAGAGATTGTATCTATTATCATTGTAAAGTTATGTTATACATCCTCAACTCCAATGCCAGAGGAATTGATAAAAAAACTTGATAAAAAAATTTCAAATAATAGCACTAATCAAACAAGTACGAAAACAATTGAAAATAAAAATATTGATCAAAAAATTACAACAAGTGAACCTTTGGAAAGTGATAAGACATACCAACCTATAAAGAATGAAAATACATTAGATAGTGAACATAAAACAAACATTGAAAATAAAATTTCTCTCAACAATTTTGAAGAGCTTCTGACATTTTTAATTGAAAATAGAGAAGCTTTGTTGCATGCACAATTAGTAAATAATGTAGTTATTGATAGTTTCGAAAGTGGCAAAATTTCAATGAAAATATCTGAAAATTGTACATTTGATGTTATAAAACATTTATCAAAATTTCTTCAGGATAAAACAGGTTTAAAATGGGTTATAGAAGAAGTTAAAAAAACAGACAATAAAACTCACGAAGAAATTAAAGATATTAATTTTGAAAAAAAGAAAAAAGAAATTGAATCAGATCCTATAATAAATGAAGTTAAACAACTTTTTCCAAATGCTGAAATAAAAGATATAGAATAAATTTAAAATGAATTATGAAAATGAAAATAATTTTCTTGAAACTTTAATAAAAAGAATTTCAAAACTACCAGGATTAGGACCACGTTCTGCAAGAAGAATTATATTTTATCTTTTAAAAAATAAAGAATTACATTTAAGACCACTTATTGAGAGTTTAATTCAAGTAGAAAAAAATATTAAAAAATGTAAAGTTTGCGGTAATATTGATCTGAATGAGATCTGTTCAATTTGTTCAGATGAAAATAGAAATAAACTATCAATATGTATTGTAGAAAATGTTCCTGATTTATGGGCAGTTGAAAGATCTGGTATATATAAAGGAATGTATCACGTTCTTGGAGGTGTTCTTTCAGCGATTGATGGTATTAATCCTGAGGAACTAAATATTCCTTTGTTAGAAGAAAGAATTAAAGAATCTAAAGAAATTGAAATAATTATAGCTATTTCTGCTACACTAGATGGCCAAACAACAGCACATTATTTGTCTAAAGTAATCAATAAATATGGAAATAAAATTACAAAATTAGCTCATGGTGTACCAGTTGGAGGAGAACTTGATTATTTAGATGATGGAACGATTATCCAAGCTCTTAAAGGTAGAACTCTCTTTGAGTAGTTATTTAATTAATTATTTTCTTATTATTACTTTTATCTTCAACATCAATTGAAATAATCTTACTTCCACGTGAATAAACTTTTTTTTGTGAAATCTTTGCCAACTCTAAATCTTTTTGCGCTAATTCAAAATGTTTATCAAGTTTGTCAAATCTTTCATTTAAATTATTTAAATCATTTAAAAGCTTATTAACTTCAACCTGTATTTCACTTGCTAGTTTATTCATATTAGCATCTCTAATAATTGCGCGAACAGTATTCAAAATAAGCATTAAATTATCAGGTCCAGCTAAATAAACTTTTTTTAATCTACTTTCATCAACAATTTTTGGTAATTTTATATTAATTTCATGATAAATTGATTCACTTGGTAAAAACATTACTGCGCTATCAGCGGTTTCTGAAAGATCAATATATTTTCTTGAAATATCATCAATATGTTTCAAAACAGAGGTTCCAAATTTTTTTAAGAATTCTTTTTTTTCATTTTCATCTCTTGCAGCTACATATGATCTATAATGTTCAAGTGGAAACTTTGAATCAATGCAAATTGGACCTGGTGGGTAAGGTAAATTGACCATACAATCTACTCTAAAACCATTTTTAAGAGTATGTTGGAACTTATAAGCATTTTGAGGCAAAGAATCTCTTATCAAGTTCTCAAGCTGAACTTCACCAAATGCTCCACGAAGTTGTTTATTTGATAAAATGTTCTTTAAACTGTGAACTTGGGCACTTAATTCATTTAAGTTATTTTGAGCTTTATCTATAACAGCTAACCTCTCTCTTACATCAGACAATGATTTTTGTGTTTTTTCTGTTTGTTCATTTAAACTAGAGCCAATATTTTTATTTATATTATTAATTTTTTCTTCAACAGTTTTGGTTAACAAAATAATCGAACCTTGAATTTCACTTATATTTTTTTTAACATTAATTGTGTCATTTTCCTGTATGAAGGTATTGCTTTTATTTTTGAATAACAGATAAATTACTAAAAAAAATAAAATTAGAATTATGAAAATTAGTAATAAATCAGAATACTCTTGATTCATTTCTTGCCCTTTCCCGACAATTTACTTATAAAAAATTTATTAATTAAACTAACTTAGCACTAATATGGCCTTACGAAAAATAATAAAAATGCCAAATAGCTTTTTAAGAAAAAAAGCTTCTGCTGTTGATAAAATAGATAATGACATAAAACATATTTTAGATGATATGCTTGAAACAATGTATAATGCTAATGGTATAGGGTTAGCAGCCACACAAATAGGAATTGATAAAAGGTTAATTGTTATGGATTGTGGTTTGAAAGCAGATGATGATCATTTGGAACCTAATCCCATTAAAATGATTAATCCTGAAATTACTTTTTTAAGTAAAAACTTTAAAGAAAGAGAAGAAGGATGCTTATCTATTCCAGGTCATCACGCAATTGTGAAAAGACCTGATAAAGTTATTGTTAATTATAGAGATGAAAATTTTAAACAAAAAGAATTAGAAGCTGATGATTTATTAGGAGTTTGTATTCAACATGAAATAGATCATTTGAACGGAATATTATTTATAGATCATTTATCTAGGATTAAAAAAGAAATGATTTTAAAAAAATTAAAAAAGAAAATCTCAATGAAAATAGAAGTTAAATGAATATTTTTTTCATGGGAACACCCGAATTTGCTCTTCCTACTTTAGATATATTAAATAAAAATTATAATGTAATTGGTATTTTTACTCAACCACCTCGTCCATCTGGAAGAGGAATGAAAGAAATAAAATCTTCAATTCAACAATATTCAGAAAAAAACAAATTGAATTTCTACACACCTAACAACCTTAAAAATGATGAAATCTTAAGACTTTTAGTAAATCTTAATCCAGATTTGATAGTTGTAGTTGCATATGGATTATTAATTCCAGAAGTCATTTTAAAAATTCCATCATATGGTTGCATAAACGGTCATGCTAGTTTGTTACCAAAATGGCGAGGAGCAGCTCCCATCCAAAGAGCAATTGAAGCAGGAGATATAAAAACTGGATGCACATCCATGTTAATGGAAAAAGGTTTAGACACAGGACCTATGATTCATAAAAAAGAAATAATGATTAAGATGGAAAATGATGTAATTGATCTTTTTAAAAGTTTATCATTACTAACTGCAGAATGCCTTCATGAAACAATTCAAAAATTAATTTCTGGAGATACTAAACAAACACCTCAAAATAATTTAGAAGCTTCATACGCCCATAAATTGACTAAGGAAGAAGGATTAATTAACTGGAATAATAATTCGTTAGATATTTATAATAAAATGCGAGCATTTAAAATTTTTCCAGGGACTTATTTTTACTACAAAAATGATAAAATTAATATAATCGATGGGTACCCTTTAGATAAAAAACATAATGAAAATCCAGGAACAATTTTAACAACATCAGATAACATCCAAATTGCTTGTAGTAAAAATACTGTTTTCCAAATAAATTCTTTAAAAAAATCTGGAAAAAAAAGCATGTCTGCAAAAGAATTTTTAAATGGTCATAATTTTAATGTTGGTGAAGTCATTGATTTATAATGAAGTTGAAAAAATTAGATTGGCATTATTAATAGAATATAATGGAAAGAATTTAGTTGGATGGCAAAAACAAAATAATGGGAAATCTGTTCAAGGAGAAATTGAACGAGTTGCTAAAATTCTCTTTAAAATAGATTGTCCTGTTCAAGGTGCCGGAAGAACTGATGCAGGCGTAAATGCATTAGGACAAGTTGCACATATTGATATCCCAAAATTAAACAGGTTTTCTAGTAAAAGTAACATATATATAATGACAGCATTTAATTCTTTATTGATAAGGACTGAGATAAGAATAATTTCTATTCAAAATGTATCCTTTGAATTTAATGCAAGATTTTCTGCTATTAAAAGAACTTATAAATATAAATTTTTACTAAGATCAGCATTTCCTCTTAAGTTAAATGAAAATTTTTGGCATATTAGACAAAAGTTAAATATAAATAATATGAAGAAAGCTTCTAAATTTTTAATTGGAAAGCACGATTTTACTAGTTTTCGATCTAGATCTTGCCAGGCGTTAACTCCTGTAAAAACAATCGATAAAATTGATTTTGATATGGAAAGCAAAAAAAATATATTAACCTTTACGATAGAAGCAAAAAGTTTTTTACATAATCAAGTTAGAATTATTGTAGGGTCACTCATCAAAGTTGGTTTAGATATTTGGCACCCAAATGAAATCGAAAAAATTCTTAAGCTTAAATCAAGAGATGAAGCTGGTGAAACTGCTCCAGCACATGGATTATTTTTAACAAAAATTGAATACCCAAAAAATCTGTTAGAACCAAATTGGCCAATGAACCTTACTATATAAAAAGTTTTGATACTGACCTTGATATTAAACCAATTCCTCCCTCAGTCAGAACAGACAAAATAATTAATCCAGCGGCTCCCCAACCACTAAAACCAACTTCATCTTTTCCTAACCTCCATAAAGCAAATGTCACAAAAATGATTAATGCAAAACCAAAAAATAAAAATATAGAAGCAGGTAAAAATAATCCAAAAAAAGTAAATGATAACATAATAAAAGCTTGAAAAGCTTGTATCCAATTGAAAGGAATTATAAATTTAAAAAAAAGATTATCTTTGTTTAAGTTTTTAAAAATATAATAAATCAATATTGCAAATAATGAGATATCTATAACTGTTATTAATAATAGTTTTGGCAAAAGATTTGCCTTCATTGAAATATCAAATGACGCCTTGATGCCATATGAAGCTAAAACTGCTACTAGTGCATTAATAAAAAAAACAATCCAACAGCTTTGCCAAAATTTTTCATTATCTAACTCAAATAAATTATCAACATTACTTTTTTTTCTTATAAAATCAAAAGAGGATTTAAAACCATTTTTTATATCAATAAAGGAAGGAGGCGGGCTTATCATATTACTTAGCAAAATATATTTCTAAAAAGTTTTTATAAATTTTCTTTAAATTATTTATATCATCTATAGAAACTTTTTCATCAATTTTATGCATAAGCTTTCCTACTAAACCAAATTCTACTACAGGACAAATATCTCTAATAAATCTTGCATCTGAAGTTCCTCCATTAGTAGATAAATTTGGAACAAGTCCTGTTATTGATTTTATTGCGCTTTTTAATGATTCTACTAAATGGCCAGGATTTGTATAAAAAGGTTCAGCATTACAAAAATAATCAAATGAGTAATTTGAAATATTAAGAGATTTAAATTTTTCAGTGAGCATTTTAGTTAAACTTTTTGAACTATGAATATTATTAAATCTAATATTAAACTTAACATTTACCTTTGCAGGAATAATATTATATGATGGATTTCCAACATCTATACTTGTAATCATAATAGTAGAGGGTTCAAAATTTTCATTTCCTTCATCTAGCTCTACTTCAGAAAGTGGTTGAACTAATTTTAACATTGAGTTTATTGGATTTTTAGCTAGATGAGGATATCCAACGTGTCCTTGAATACCATTGACAATTAAATTTCCTGAATAACTACCTCTTCTTCCAATCTTAATCATGTCGCCTAACTTATCAGGGTTAGTAGGCTCACCTACAATACAATCATCTATGTTTTCTTTATTGTTTTTTAACCATTCAACGACTTTTTTAGTCCCATTTATTGCTTTACCTTCTTCATCCGAAGTAATAATAAAGGAGATGCTACCTAGACTTTCAAATTCATCATTTTCTTCTAAGAACTCTATTGCTGATGAAATAAAAGTTGCAATTGATGATTTCATATCTACTGCACCTCTGCCACAAAGTTGATCATTAATTATTTCGCCTGAAAATGGTCCAAAAGACCAGTCCTCAGAACTTCCTTCAGGTACTACATCAACATGTCCTGCAAAACACAAATTTGGAGATTTTTTTCCATATCTTGCGTATAAATTTACGACCTCATCTTCTCCATCTCCAAAAGTTAGTATTTTACAATCAAAACCATGATTTTCTAAAATTAACTTGATGAGATTTATAGCCTCTTGCCCGTGAGGAGTTATACTTTTTATTTTTATTAAATCTGACGCCAGTTTGACAGGATCTAAACTCATTAAATTAGTCTCTTAACAAATCATTGACTGATGTTTTTGATCTGGTTTTAGCATCAACTCTTTTTACTATTACCGCACAATATAAATTAGGTGAATTGGATGTTTCGTTATTTTTACTTCCAGCCATAGAACCTGGGACAACTACTGAATATGATGGGACTCTTCCCATATAAATTTCGCCAGTTGATCTATCAACAACTTTTGTTGAAGCGCCTATATAAACTCCCATCGATAAAACAGACCCTTCTTCTACAATAACACCTTCTGCAACTTCAGAACGTGCACCAATAAAACAATTGTCCTCTATAATGACTGGATCAGCTTGTAAAGGTTCTAGTACACCACCGATACCTGCACCTCCAGATAAATGAACATTTTTACCGATTTGTGCACAAGATCCAACAGTTGCCCACGTATCAATCATTGCACCCTCATCTACAAAAGCGCCCAAATTAACAAAAGATGGCATTAAAACAACATTTTTGTTAATGAAAGCTGAATGTCTTACTATTGAACCTGGAACTGCTCTAAATCCTGCCTTTTTAAAATCATCAGATGACCAGTTTGAAAATTTTGATTTAACCTTATCCCACCAAACAGAAGGACCACAATCCCAACTTTCAGGTCCACCTTTAATTATTCCCATATCGTTTAGTCTAAATGAAAGTAAGACAGCTTTTTTAGACCACTGATTTACACGCCACTTACTAGAGCCAAGAGGCTCAGCTACTCTAAGCTTTCCTGAATCAAGTAAATTTAATGTTTCATCAACAGCGTCTCTTATCTCCCCTTTTGCATTTATACCTACATCTGAAATATTATCAAAGGCCTTATCTATAACATTTTTTAAATTATCTTGATCCATATTATCCTCTCATTTTTATTGTATCTAAAAACTCATTCAAATTATTAAAACTATAGTCTATGAAATTACAATTTTTTATAAAATCTTTTTCATTTATTGAATTTTTCATCCACACAGTCGTAATTCCAAGTTCTTTAGCTGGTATCAAATTTTTGACTGTATCCTCAAAAAAAATTGTTTTATCTAAATTTTCTTTATTAAGATTTAAACATTCTAATAACTTTTTATACGATCTTTTGTCTGGCTTGGGAATATATTCTAAATCTTTAATATCAATAATTTGATCAAAATCATGTTCTAATTCTAATATTTTTAAAATTTTTTTTGCATGTTTTGACGTAGCGTTTGTAAAGATTATTTTCTTTCCTTCCAATATTCTTATCTTTGATATTAATTTATCATTTTTTTCTAATTCCGGATGTTCAACGTCATGAACATAATCAAGAAATTCTTCTGGCTCTAATTTTTTTTCGACAATTAAACCTCTTAAAGTTAAGCCATATTTCAAATAATATTCTTTTTGAATTTTTTTAGCCTGATCAATATCTAAAGAATATTTAGAAATTATAAAATCAGTTATTCTATTGGAAATTTTTTTAAATAGACCTAAATTAATATCATACATTGTATTATCTAAATCAAAGATCCAATTTTGAAAACTATTTTGATAAATCATTTATATTCAACCATTGATTAAACTAATCTTTAATTAAAGTTCCAACACCATCTTCAGTGAATAGTTCAACCAAAAGAGAATGTTTTTTTCTACCATCCATTATAACAGCTGCTTCAGCTCCGTCTTGAACTGTTTTAATACAAGTATTAATTTTAGGTATCATTCCTCCATGAACAACATTTTCTTTGATTAATTCCTTACATTTTTTTATAGATAACTCTGTAATAATTTCACCTTTACTATCTAACACACCTTCAACGTCTGTTAACATCATCATTCGTGTGGCTTTCATTGCCGAAGCAATTGCACCTGCAGCTGTGTCAGCATTAATATTATATGAAAGACCATTTTCACCAATACCAACTGGTGCAATGATTGGAATCATTTTTTGATTTATCAAAGCTTGAATTACATCTGTATTAATTTTGTTTGGCTCTCCAACAAAACCTAAATCTACAACATTCTCAAGATTGGAATCAGAGTTTTTATCTATTACTGACAATCTCTTTGCAGAAATTAAATTCCCATCTTTACCAGATATCCCAACTGCATTAGCACCCTCATTTGATATTGCTGAGACAATACTTTTATTAATGATGCCACATAAAACCATTTCAACAACATCGATAGTTGCTGCATCAGTAACTCTTAAACCATCAATAAAATTACTTTCAATTTTTAATTTTTTGAGCATTTCTCCAATTTGGGGGCCACCACCATGGACTACTATTGGAAGTATTCCTACCTGTTGCAGAAGCGATACATCTTGAGCAAAAGTCTTTACGTATTCTTTTTTCCCCATAGCATGCCCACCAAATTTTATAACTATAACTTTGTTTGAATACCTCCTCATAAAAGGAAGTGTTTCCATTAGGATTTCAGCTTTATCATTCAAATTATTTTGCATATCATTACTATTTTCATTTGTTTCATCTTACATTATAAATAAATCTAATTTTTTGCAAACATTGCTATGTATGCTCTCAATTCTTCTAGCCCTGTTTTCTTTTCGCTAGATGTACAAAAAAGATGTGGGTATAGGGTAATCTTATTTTTTAATGCATTTTTTAAATTAATCATTTTTGAAGAAACTTCTGATTTTTTTATTTTATCGGCTTTTGTTATGACACATGTCCATCCTAAGCCTTGGTTTTCAAAAAAATCTATCATCTTATTATCCTCTTTAGTTAATTCTCTTCTTGCATCTATCAATAAAAGTATTGTTCTTAAATTTTGTCTTGAAGAAATATAGTCAAAAATAAGATTTCTCCATTCTCTTTGCTCTATTTTTGATACTTTTGCAAATCCATATCCTGGTAAATCAACAAAATTTAAACTATGTAATTTATTTTCAATTTTAAAAAAATTTAATTGCCTAGTTCTTCCAGGTGTCTTACTAAATTTAGCTAGTTTTTTTTTATTAGTTAAAGAATTGATTAAAGAACTTTTACCTACATTAGATCTTCCAAAAAATGCAACTTCACTATTGTTTTGTGAAGGCAATGTATCAAGGGACACACATGATTTGATAAATTGACAATCTCCTAAAAATAGTTTTCTGCCAATTTCTTTATCTTCATCTGAAAATTCCAATATTCAACTTTTTTCTTTATTAATTTTTCTAGTAATTATCCATTGTTGAGCAATTGATAAAAGATTATTCCATGTCCAGTAAATCACTAAACCTGCAGGAAATGTTGCAAGTAAAAAAGTAAAAACAACTGGCATCCAAGCAAAAATCTGAGCTTGCACAGGATCTGGTGGTTTAGGATTTAATCTTTGTTGAAGCACCATAGTAGCACCCATTAATAAAGGCCAAATTCCCAAATTAAGAAAATCTGGCAAAAAATCTGTGCTATAAGGCAATAATCCAAAAAGATTAAATATACTTGTTGGGTCTAACGCAGATAAGTCTTTTATCCATCCAAAAAATGGAGCTTGCCTCATTTCAATTGATACAAATAAAACTTTATATAAGGCAAAAAACACGGGAATTTGGACAAGTATCGGCAAACATCCAGCTGCAGGATTTACTTTTTCCCTTTTATATAGAGCCATCATCTCCATATTCATTTTTTGTCTATCATTACCAAATCTCTCACGCAATTGTTGAAGTTGAGGTGTTAAAACCCTCATCCTAGCCATACTTTTGTATGATTTATTTGCTAATGGGAAAAATATAATTTTTACAACTACTGTAATAGCAAGAATTGCCAACCCAAAATTACCTAATATATTATTTGCCCATGATAAAGCATAGAAAAATGGTTTTGTAAGAAAGTAGAACCAACCAAAGTCTATAGCTAAGTCAAAATTTTTGATTTTTAAATCCTCTTCATATTTATCAAGCAAGTTTAATTTTTTTGCTCCAGAAAATACTCTAGATGTAATTTCAATTTCTCCATTTGCTGGAATTTTTGAAAGCTCACCTAAAAAGTCAGTTTGGTATGATGCAGAATTATTAACATATCTGAAAGTGAAATTAGAGTTAGTATTTTGATCTGGTATTAAAGCTGCCATCCAATATTTATCTGTTATACCAATCCAACCACCATTTTCTTCAGTCTTTATAGACATTCCTTTTTGGCCAGTTTCTTTTAAATCTGAATAACTATGTTCTTTTAAGGACCCATCAAAAACACCCAATGGCCCCTCATGTAAAACAAAAAAATCAGTGGTTTTAGGTTCACCAGATCTTCTGATAAGACCATAAGGATATAAGTTTACTGGATTTTTAGTTTCATTTTTTACCTTTTGGATAACCTTAATCATGTAATTATCATCTATAGATATTATCTGAGAAAATTTTAATCCTTTTCCATTATTCCATGACAATGTCACGGGATTATTTGAGTCTAAAGAAGATTTAGAACCCTTCCACACTGTATTTCCATTAGGAACTTTATCTTTATTTGGTGAACTCCAGCCAAATTGAATGAAAAATGGCTCTCTTTCATCAATTTTTTTTAAGAACCTTATCTGATCACTTTCTGGATCAAGAGTTTTTCTGTAATTTTTTAAAACTAAATCATCTATTCTTGCTCCAAGAAGTGAAATTGATCCTTCAAGCTCATCATTAACAATATTAATTCTATCTATATTTCTTGTCTTCTTTGTAACTTCTGTCAAAGATGTATTATTGTCTTTAGGCAGTTCAATTGAAGGTTCATTATTTTTATCGACTAACTGTTGTTCTTTTTTTACATTTTGCTGAGCTGGTTCACCAAATAAAATTTGGTATCCAATCAAAACTGACATTGAAAGACAAATAGCTGCAATTAAATTTCTAGTATCTGGATTCATAAAATATTTTCTTTTTTTTGTTTGTTAACAGGATCATAACCACTTTTACCCCAAGGATGACATTTTGTTAATCTTTTAATAGCTAAAGCTCCACCTTTTATCACTCCCTTATTAGTAATTGCTTCATATGCATAATCTGAACATGATGGTAAAAAGCGGCAGTTAGTTCCAAGAAAAGGTGATATTAAAAACTTGTAAGCTTTTAAGAGAATTAAAATTAAAATTTTAATTGATTTTTCAAATATATTTATCATTTCAAGATTAGCTAACTCTATTAGATTTAAAATTATCCATTAATTCATTTTCTAAGTCATCATAAGAAACTTTTACAATTTCTTTTTTACAAATCAATATATAATTAAAGCTGAAATCAAAATATTTATCTTTATATTTTAATAATTCTCTTATGATTGATTTAAGTCTTCTTTTAATTTTATTTCTTACAATAGCTGAGCCAATTTTTTTTGTAATAGTAAAACCAAAATGAGGTATATTATCATTTTTGTTTGATTCAAGTTTTTGAATAATAAAGTTTGGAGTATAAATTTTTTTTGAAAATTTATTAGATCTTATAAATTCAGATCTTTTTTTTATAGTTGTTAAAGTCATAAAAGCTTTGTTTTAAGCTGATAGTCTTTTTCTTCCTTTTGCACGACGTCTTCTAATAACATTTCTGCCACCAACAGTTGCCATTCTTGCTCTAAAACCGTGTCTTCTTTTTCTAACTAAATTGCTTGGTTGAAATGTTCTTTTCATAATAACCTCATTGAAAGTTCTTAATGAAATTAATTTAAATAGTCAACTTTATTATTTATTTATTTGCTCACTTATAGTTGGTGCAGGTTTCATCTCTAAGTCCCATGGAAAATAGATCCACGTGTCTTGAGATACTTCAGTAATAAAGGTATCTACTTGAGCTCTTCCAGCAGGTTTTGCATATACTGTAGCATAGTGGGCTTTAGGAAGAATTGGCCTTAAAGCTTTTATTGTTTCACCAGTGTCAACCAAATCGTCAACTATTAACCAATTATTACCATCTTGAGCCATGGTTTTATTTTTTAAAAACTCAACGTCGCTTCTTGATTTTTCTTTATATGAACTTACACAAACTGTATCAATCAATCTCATATCTAGTTCTCTAGCTACAATAGCTGCAGGAACTAATCCACCTCTTGTTACAGCTATAATGCCTTTAAATGAAGATATATCATGCAGCCTCCATGCTAAAGCTTTACTATTTCGATGTATTTCTTCCCAAGATACTGGAAATGATTTTTCATAACTATTCATAATAATCTCATGTAAATTTAATTTTAAAACTTTAACTAATATGAATTTATAAATCAAATTCACATATATTTGTAAATAATTTAATTTATGATTATTCGATTGTTTGAAGAATAAGTGATTTGTGTTAGGTAAAGATATATATGATGATTTTTTTAGTCAATTTAATAAATAAATGTGGTGACACCTAAATTATGAGTATAAATGAAGCTAAAAAAGTCAATAAAAAATGCGCTCGTAGCTCAGCTGGATAGAGCACTAGACTACGAATCTAGGGGTCAGGGGTTCGAATCCTCTCGAGCGCACCACATTAAAACTCACTATTAGTTTTAAACTTAAATTTAACTAATTACATCTTCCATTTTTCTCTGGACTATCAATCATCTCTCGTTTTCTTATTGGCATTTCATCTATTAGATGATGAATTTTTTTTAATAAAGAAATATCTGTTGAATGTCCTTTAACTTGACCATCATAACCAATTAACCAAATACCATATTTATTTTCATATTTATCAGGTAAAATATATTTATTTACTTCATCACCAACAATTTTGATATATTCCAAATTTCTTTTTTCATTTTCGCACTTATATTTATCAAAAAAATTGTCTACTTCGTTTATAAAGTGAACATATTTTGGCTTTGTAATAAAAAGAACTATTCTTTCATTCCATGAATATGATTGAATTTGTTTTTGTAAGTCAATTTTTTCAATCGAATTACTAATGTTAGGTAATATTGTAAAAATAAACACTAAACATATTTTTTTAATCATTCCTAAAATCATATTCCTCTAAAACCACACCTCTATTCCCAAAAACTTTTATCAATTGATCTTCTTTCTCATTTCTTTCAATCTCTTGAAAAATTGGTTGGCACTTTTGATACGCTTTATCATCTTCATATTCAAATAAATGCCCTAATCTGCTAACACCTTCTTTATTCCAAACCTTCGTAGTAACCATTCTTAAAATTCCATTTGCTTTTAACTTTGGTAAATATTTGTCTTTTACATTGTTCCATCTAAATAATTTAAGTTCTAATTCTTTTTCTGAAACAAAATCTTGAGTAGTATAATTTATTAATTTAGATTTTTTCATCCTCTCCACCCTTTAATCACCTAAGTCTTCATTTTACTGAATTATATTATATCATGAATAATACCTGG